>DASVCI010000098.1:0-36990 GCA_036381695.1 Steroidobacteraceae bacterium | reverse complement strand
GCCGCCGATCGTCAAGAAGCTCTGCGATCACCACCAGGGCATGATCCTGGTCACGGGCTCGACCGGCACCGGCAAGTCGACCACGCTCGCGGCGATGATCGACTATCTGAACTCGACGCGCCGGCTCAACATCATCAGCCTTGAGGATCCAATCGAGTTCGTGCACAAGAGCAAGCAGAGCCAGATCATCCAGCGCGAGCTGAACACGCACCTGCCCTCGTTCGCCGAAGGCGTCCGCGCCGCGATGCGCGAGGACCCGGATGTGATCCTGGTCGGTGAGCTGCGCGATGCGGAAACCATCCGTTGGGCGATGACGGCCGCAGAAACAGGCCATCTCGTGCTCGGCACGCTGCACACGACAGGAGCCGTCAAGACGATCGACCGCATCGTCGATGCGCTGCCGGCGGATGAGCGCGAGCAGACGAAGAGCTTCCTTTCGCAGAGTCTCATCGCGGTCATCACGCAGGTGCTGGTCAAGACCGCCGATCAGCGCGGCCGCAAGGCGATCTGCGAGGTCATGGTCGTGACGCGCGCGATCGGCAAGCTCATCATGACCGACCAGACGCACCAGATCCCGACGCAATTGCAGACGGGCAAGGACCTCGGCATGCAGCTCCTCGACCAGGCGCTGCTCGCCGCGATCCAGGCCCGGGAGATCGATCCGGACGACGCCTACGTCTACGCCAACGACAAGCGCCTGTTCGCACGCTTCGTCACCGATTCGAGCGTGCTGCCCAAATTCGACCTCGCCCCAGGCTGAGACCGCGCACTGCCGTGAGTACAGATACCGCCGCCACCGCCTCCTCGTCTGCCGCTACGTACGTCCCTCGCCGCATCGACGAGTACCTCAAAGAGGTCATCGCGAAGAACGGCTCGGACTTGCATTTCATCGCGGGCGACCCGCCGCGCATCCGTCTTTACGGACAGCTGCAGCCTCTCAGGCAAGAGATCCTCACTCCGCAGTTCGTCGAGGAGACGTTGCGGGAGATCATGCCGCGCAGCGCGCAGATCAGGCTCGAAGAAAAGCACGGGGCCGACTTCGCTTACATCATTCCCGGCGTGTCGCGCTTCCGCGTCAATGTCATGCGGCATCTGTACGGGCTCGGGTGTGTGTGTCGCGCGATTCCCTCCAAAGCGCTCACGCTCGAGGAGCTCAACATGCCCGATGCGGTGCGCAACCTCTGCAAGGTGAACAACGGCCTGATCCTCGTCACCGGCAAGACAGGGTCCGGCAAGTCGACCACGCTCGCCGCGATGATCGACGACATCAACACGCGCAGGAAGGGGCACATCCTCACGATCGAGGATCCGATCGAGTTCATTCATCCCCGCAAGAACTGCCTGGTGAGCCAGCGCGAGGTCGGCACCCACACGCCCTCCTTCGCCGAGGCGCTGCACTCGGCCCTGCGCGAGGATCCGGACGTGATCCTGGTCGGCGAGTTGCGCGATTACGAGACGATGAGCATCGCGGTGACCGCGGCGGAAATGGGCATTCTCGTGATGGGAACGCTGCACACGAACGGCGCGGCCCCGACGGTGGATCGCATGGTCAACGCCTTCCCGGCGGACAAGCAGTCGCACGTGCGAGCCATGCTTTCGACCTCGCTCAGAGGCGTGATCTCGCAGCAACTGATCCCGCGCGCCGGCAAGCCCGGCCGCGTCGCCGCGCTCGAGATTCTGGTAAACACGCCCGCCGTGGCGAATTTGATCCGTCAGGGCAAGCTCGATCAGCTAGAGAACACGATGCAAAGCGGAGCGGCGCACGGGATGCGCACCATGGACTCGGCGATCCAGGAGCTGCTCGACAAGGGCATCATTACCGGCAAGGAGGCCTACAAGAAAGCCATCAACAAGGCCAGATTCGAGCCGGTGAAGGACAACGGCTGAGGCCCGGGCTCCGGGCTCGCCCTCGCGAGCGGCCCGCCCCGGCCGGGCGCCCGGATCGGCGCAGAGGCCGCGCGATCCCACGCCCGGCGGCTAACGGGGCGGCGCCGGCACTGGCATAATCGCACCCCTTTCCGGTTTTTCCCCGAGCTCATGTCCGCTCCGCGCCGACTCTTCGTCACCACAGCCCTGCCCTACGCGAACGGGCCGTTCCACATCGGCCACATCATGGAGTACATCCAGGCCGACATCTGGGTGCGCTTCCAGCGCATGCGTGGGAGCGAGGTGCACTTCATGGGCGCCGACGACGCGCACGGGGCGCCCATCATGCTCAAGGCCGAGGCCGAGGGCGTAAAGCCCGAGGAGCTGATCGCGCGCATCGCGGCCGATCGCCCGAAGTACCTCGAGGGCTTTCACCTCTCGTTCGACAACTGGCACTCGACGCATTCGCCCGAGAACACCGCGCTCTCGCAGGAGATTTATCTCAGCCTGAAGCGCGCCGGCTTCATCTACTCGAAGCCCGTCGAGCAGTTCTTCGATCCAGTGAAGGGCATGTTCCTGCCCGACCGCTACATCAAAGGCGAGTGCCCGGTGTGCCATGCCAAGGATCAATACGGCGATGCCTGCGAGAACTGCAGCTCGGTGTATGCGCCCACCGACCTGATCAATCCCTACTCGACGCTCTCGGGCGCAACGCCCGTGCGCCGCACTTCGGATCATTTCTTCTTCAAGCTCTCCGATCCGCGTTGCGTCGAGTTCCTGCTGGAGTGGACCAAACGCCTGCAGCCTTCCGTCGCCAACAAGGCGCGCGAGTGGCTCACCGGGCAGGGCGATCAGGAGCTCAACGATTGGGACATCTCGCGCGATGCGCCGTATTTCGGCATCGAAATCCCGGATGCTCCCGGCAAGTACTTCTACGTGTGGCTCGATGCGCCGATCGGCTATCTCGCCTCGCTCAAGAAGTATTTCGACTCGGGCAAGGCGCGCGCCCGCGGCGAGACGCGCAGCTTCGAGGAGTTCCTCGCCGCGCCCGAGGTCGAGCAGATCCACTTCATCGGCAAGGACATCATCTACTTCCACACGCTCTTCTGGCCGGCGATGCTCAAGTTCGCCGGACGCAAGATCCCCGACAACGTCTACGTGCACGGGTTCATCACGGTCTCGGGCGCCAAGATGTCCAAGTCGCGCGGCACCGGGGTCAGCCCGCTCCGGTATCTCGAGCTCGGCATGAATCCCGAGTGGCTGCGCTATTACATCGCGGCCAAGCTCAATGCCAACGTCGAGGACATCGACTTCAATCCGGATGACTTCGTTGCGCGGGTCAACAGCGACCTCGTGGGCAAGTACGTCAACATCGCGAGCCGCACGGCGGGCTTCATCACCAAACGATTCGACGGCAAGCTCGGCGCGCTCGATCCGGCAGCGCAGGAGCTGCTCAGGGAATTCCAGGCGCCAGACGGGTGCTGGGCACGGATAGGCACGCTGTACGAGGAGCGGGAGTTCGGCAAGGCGCTGAGGGAGATCGGCGTACTGCTCGATCGCGTCAATCAATACATCGACGCTGCCAAGCCCTGGGAGCTTGCCAAACTCGAGAGTGAGGCGGCGCGCGTGCACGCGGTGTGCTCGACCAGCCTGAACTTCTTCTGGTACCTCACGGTGATGCTGCGGCCCGTTCTGCCGCATACCGCGCAGAAAGTTCAGGCCTTCCTGCGCTTGAGCGATGCCCAGCTTCAGTGGGGGCCGCATGAGGTGCTTCCGGTCGGGCACCAGATCGGCGCTTACGAGCATCTCATGACGCGCGTCGATCCGAAGCAGCTCGACGCCCTGCTCGGAGTGGAACCGGAGCCTGCCAGGGCTGCCTCGCCAGGCCAGGGCACTTCTCAGGCGGCCGAACCGGCTTCCAACGAAGTGACGATCGATGAGTTCTCACGGCTCGATCTGCGCATCGCGAAGATCGTCTCCGCCGAACTCGTCGAAGGAGCCGACAAGCTCCTCAAACTGACGCTCGACATCGGCGACGGGGAGCGAACGGTTTTTGCCGGCTTACGCTCCGCGTATTCTCCGGAGCAGCTCGAGGGGCGCCTCACTCTCGTGCTGGCGAATCTCAAGCCACGCAAGATGCGGTTCGGCGTGTCCGAAGGCATGGTGCTTGCGGCCGGGCCGGGAGGCAAGGATATCTTCCTGCTCTCGCCGGACGAGGGCGCCCAGGCGGGAATGAAAGTGAAGTGAGCCTCTCCTCGCTCCTGCTCGTCCTGCTCAGCACGGTGCTCGCGAGCGTCGTGGCGCTGGCGAGCAGGCCCGCGTGGCGGCCGTTCGTTGCGGTAACGGATCTATTTGAAGCGGCCAAAGGGCTGGCGCTCGCTTTCCTATTGATCGTGCCGGCAGCTTGCGTACTGTCGTGGCTGATGGGAACGCTGCTTCAAGTCCAGGACGTGACGTATCTGCGGACGGTCACGTTCGTCGCGATCCTGCTCGTGATCGTGCCTCTGGCGGAAGCGGCGATGCACAAGTGGAGCCGCTACTTGCCACAGAAGCCGGGCTTCCAACTGCTCACGATCGCGAATGCGGCCGCGCCAGGCGTTGCTCTTCTCGCCGATCTGCGCATGGACACGGTGCTCGGAGCTGCCGGATTCGGGCTCGGCGCGGGCTTGGCGCTGGCGCTGCTCCTGCTTGCATTCGCGGCCATGTACGAGCGACTGACCCATCTGGACGTTCCACTCGTATTCCGCGGCCCGCCCGTGGCCCTCGTGACGCTTGGCATCATGGCGCTCGGGTTCATGGGATTCGTCGGCGTGATCCGGGAATAGGGATGCTGACCGCACTGCTGATCATGACGCTGCTGGTTGCCGCCGCAGCCGCAGCCCGCGCGCTCGCAGATCGGGTTCAGCGGGATCCCACTGACGAGCTGATCGAGCGCCTCAACGATTTGTTGCCGCAGACGCAGTGCGGCCGTTGCACATTCACCGGCTGCCGTCCCTATGCCACCGCCATCGCGACAGGCGCAGCCGATATCAATCAATGCCCTCCTGGAGGCGACCGCACGGCCGCGGCGCTCGCCGAGTTGATGGGGCGCGAGCCAAAACCTGTCGATCCTGGCTTCGGCGTGCTGCCGTCCTATCCGCGGGTGGCCTGGATCGACGAGTCGCGTTGCATCGGCTGCACGAAATGCATTCAGGCGTGCCCTGTCGATGCGATCGTCGGAGCGTCGCGCTACATGCACACGGTGATTGCCGATCAATGCACGGGCTGCGAGCTCTGCATTCCGCCCTGCCCTGTCGATTGCATCGAGATGCGACCGGCGCCGCAGGCGCTCTGGATGCGGGCACAGCCGATCCTCTCGCTGAGCACTTCGACCTCGCACTGAGCCCATGGCCGTGAAAATCGGGACGCGCGGTGGACTCAGGCTCGAGGCTCACAAGGAGCGCTCCACGCGGCAGAACCTGCGCGCAGCGAGCCAGCCTCCGATTGTGGTCCTGCCTCTCGATCAACATACCGGCTTGCCTGCCATTGCGATCGTGAAGGCGGGCGATCGCGTCCTTCGCGGCCAGCCAATCGCGCAACCGTCGGGCTCCCTCAGCGCGTGGCTGCATTCACCGGTGTCGGGTCACGTCAAAGCGATCGAGCCTCGTCCGGCACCGCACCATCTCGGCTCGCCCACAATCAGCGTCGTCATCGAGAATGATGGTCGCGACGAACCTTTCGACTTCCCGGCGCGCGCGACTTTCGAAGAGCTGCCGCCGGAGGAGCTTTGCGAGCACATAGGTCGAGGCGGGATCGTGGGCCTCGGCGGAGCCGTCTTTCCGACCGCGCCGAAGCTCTGGAGCGGCATGCAGGCGCACGGCCCGCATCTGATTCTCAACGGCGTGGAATGCGAGCCGTACATAAGCTGCGACGACATGCTGATGCGCGAGCGGGCAAGCGATGTCGTGTTCGGCGCGCGCGTGCTGCTGCATGCCCTGTCCACAAAGAGCTGCATCATCGCCGTCGAGGACGACATGCCACTCGCGCTCGAGGCGATGCGTCGGGCCGTGGCCGAAGCCGGCGATTCGAGAGTTCGAGCGCAAGCCGTGCCGGGCATCTATCCGGCTGGAGGTGAGAAGCAGCTCATCTCGACGCTGCTCGGCGTGGAAGTGCCGTTCGACGGACTTCCTGCGGATGTGGGGGTGCTGTGTCACAACGTCGCGACCGCGGCCGCGATCGCGCACTGGATCAGGGATGGCAGGCCGCTCATCAGTCGCATCATCACAGTGACAGGCGACGGAGTCCGCGAGCCCGCCAACCTCGACGTTCTGCTCGGGACATCCTTCGCCTCGGTGATCGCCGATTGCGGCGGATACACCGAGCGCATGGAGCGGCTCATCATGGGAGGCTCGATGATGGGGCTGGCGCTGCCACACGATGAGTTGCCGGTCGTAAAGGCCACCAATTGCATCGTCGCCGCCTCGCGCCTCGACCTCGAGCCACGCGCAGCGGAGATGCCCTGCATCCGCTGCGGCCTGTGCGCGGATGCCTGTCCCGCTTTCCTGCTGCCGCAACAGATCCATTTGCACGTGCAAAGCGGCGATCTTGCCGGCATGGCCCGCTATGGCCTGCTCGATTGCATCGAATGCGGCTGCTGCGATTACGTCTGTCCGAGCCAGATTCCCCTGGTCGAGCGCTTCCGGGAAGCCAAGCCCCTGCATGCGGCCACCCTGGCCGAGCGCAACGACGCCGCCCTCGCCCGCTTGCGCTTCGAAGCACGCGCCGAACGCCTGGAGCGCCTCGAATCGGAACGCCGCGCCGCCCTGGCCCGCAAACGTCAGGAACTGACCGGGAAGCGACCCTGAGCACGCTCGGGCGCTCTTCCTGCAATCGCGGCCTGCGAAGCGGGTAGAATTTCGGCGCCACCCACGCCCTGTCGCAAGAACGCTGGAACCTCGATGCCGTTTGCAACCAGCGCCGCTCCACACGTCGTTGCTCCCCGGAACAGCGTCGCGCGCGTCATGCGGCAAGTGCTGTATGCGCTGGTCCCGACCGTGGCGGTGCACGTTTATTTGTTCGGCCCTGGGCTCCTGGTACAAATCGCGCTCGCGGCGATTACTGCGATAGCCGCAGAAGCGCTCGCTCTATGGCTGAGAGACAGGCCGGTCAAACCCTTTCTCTTCGACGGCAGCGCTCTCATCACCGCCGTCCTGCTCGCCCTGTGCCTGCCACCGCTCGCCCCCTGGTGGCTGATCGTAAGCGGCACCGCATTCGCCATTCTGCTCGCGAAGCATCTGTTCGGCGGGCTCGGCGCCAACCCGTTCAACCCGGCGATGGTCGGCTACGCCGTGCTGCTGGTCTCCTTTCCGGTGCAGCTCCTGAGGTGGCTTCCACCGGATGTGCAAGGCTTCGATCACACGCCCCTCTCGCTGGCGCAGACGCTCACGACCATTCTGACGGGCGAGCTTCCCGCCGAGCTCAGCTGGGACGCCATCACCTCGCCGACGCCCCTCGAAGCGGTCAGAACCGGGCTCGCCATGGGCCTCACGATGGGCGAGGCGCACGCCGGTGCGATGTTCAGTCACTTCGGCGGCAGGGGTTGGGAATGGATCAATCTCGCCACGCTCGCCGGCGGGCTCTGGCTGCTCGCGGTGCGCGTCATAAAGTGGCACATCCCTGTCGCGATGCTGGGCGCGATTCTGGTGTGCTCCTCGGTGATGAGTGCTCTCGACCCGGGCGCGTATGCCGGACCGCTCTTTCATCTCACCTCCGGCGCGAGCCTCCTCGGCGCATTCTTCATCGCCACCGATCCGATCTCGGCCGCCACTAGCGATCGAGGGAAGCTCGTGTACGGAGCCGGGATAGGAGTCGCGACTTACGTCATCCGCACATGGGGCGGCTACCCGGACGGCGTGGCTTTCGCCGTGCTGCTGATGAATCTCGCTGTGCCGTTGATCGACCGGTACACCATCCCCCGGATCTACGGTCATGCACGCTGATGATGCTCGTCGCCTGGTCGGCAGGCGTGTTGCCGTTCTGGTGGCGCTGGCCGCAGTGCTGGCGGCTGTGCTCGTGGGCGTGGCCAGCCTCACTCGGTCGCGCATCGAGCGGAACGAGCAGGCGTGGATTCAACAGCACCTCGACGCACTCGTGCCTGCGGGCAGTCACGACAACGATCTGCTGGAAGATTCGATCTCCGTTGAAGCCCCGGAGCTGCTCGGCACGACGCAACCCGTTCGCGTTTATCGCGCTCGCCGCGCCGGCCAACCTGTCGCGGTCGTCATTCGTTCCGTCGCGCCCGACGGGTATCGCGGCCCGATCGAGCTGCTGGTCGCCATCGATCGCGAAGGCACGCTGATGGGAGTTCGTGTCCTCAGGCATAATGAAACGCCGGGGCTCGGGGATGCCTTCGAGACGCGCGAGCCCGAGTGGCTCGATCGATTCGAAGGGTTGTCACTGTCGAACCCGCCGCCATCGCGCTGGACCGTGCGCCGGGACGGTGGAGATTTCGACGCGTTCACTGGAGCGACCATCACTCCCCGAGCCATCGTCAAAGGAGTTCGCTACACGCTCGAATATTACGAGCGCCATCGTGCCATGCTCTTCGAGCAGCCCGCCTCATGAGCCCGACCCGCGAACGAACCTTCGATGTGACCGCCCAACTGCTCGCGCTGTGTCCGCTGGTCGCGGTCAGCGACACGGTGCTCAACGCAGTCGTGGCCGGACTCATTGTTCTGATCGTTACTCCGCTCGCCACCGCGGTGCTCGCGCTTCTGTGGCGCTGGCTCGATGAAGAGACGGCCCTGCCTGCCGCTGCGCTCGTGATCGCCACGCTGGTTGCCTGCGCTGAGCTGATCGTGCAAGCCTGGATTCCCGACCTGCGCGCTTCGTTGGGCGTGTTCCTGCCGCTCGTCGTGGCGAATCTCGTCATCGTCGATCACATTCGGAGCCGACCCGAGTCATCGAGCGAGGCCCTGGCAAAAAGCGCACGCATCGCCGGAGGCATCGCCTTGACGCTCCTGCCACTGGCGCTCGCGCGTGAGCTCGTCGGTCGAGGCTCGCTGATGCTCGATGCAGGGAGCGTCCTTGGAGACTGGGCGCGTGCGCTCGAGTTGAACGTATTCCGCGTGGACATGGGATTTCTGCTCGCCATGCTGCCGCCGGGCGCCTTCATTGCGTTCGGGCTGCTCATGGCGTTGCGCAACTGGGTGGATGGCGTGGGACGACAGTGAACAGAAAGAAGATCACGGCGATTTTCGAGCGCCTCGAGGCAATCAATCCGAATCCGACGACCGAGCTCGAGTACTCGACTCCGTTCGAGCTGCTCGTCGCGGTGATTCTCTCGGCGCAGGCTACGGACAAGGGCGTCAACCTCGCCACGCGCGAGCTTTTCAAGCACGCCAACACGCCTCAGGCCATCCTCGAGCTCGGGCTCGACGGGCTCTCGAAGTACATCCGCACGATCGGGTTGTACAACTCCAAGGCCAGGAACATCCTGGCCACTTGCAAGATTCTCGTCGATCAACACGGCGGCGAAGTGCCGCGCTCCCGCGAGGCGCTCGAAGCACTGCCGGGCGTCGGCCGCAAGACTGCGAACGTGATCCTCAATACCGCGTTCGGCGAGCCGACGATTGCGGTGGACACTCACATCTTCCGCGTCGCCAACCGGACCAATCTCGCGCCCGGCCGGAACGTGCGCGAAGTGGAGGATCGGCTGCTCGAGGTCGTGCCCAAGGAATACGTGCACGATGCTCATCATTGGCTCATCCTGCACGGCCGCTACATCTGCCTCGCCCGTAAGCCCAAGTGCCCGATCTGCCCGATCCGCGACTTGTGCGAATACCCGGACAAGACCCGGCCGGAGGAAGCGCCTGCTGCGTCCGGAAAACGCCCCGTTCCGCACGCCAAGCGCCCCGCTGCATCTGGCAAACGCGTGGTCACGGCGAAGCGGCGATAGCTTCGGACCTTTTCGAGCCCCTGCGGCATTGTCCGGGTCGATCACGCACCGGATAATTTCGTGTTTCCGGATCGCGGAGCGAATGATGTTCAGAACGCCTGCAGCGATGCTCCTCGCGACCTGCCTCGCGCAATCGGCAGTCGCGCATTGGCTCGCTTCCCGAGGCGCGAGCAAAGAGGCTGTCACACAACCTTCAGACACGAGGGGGCAGTAGGCCATGCCCTTTTTTCACGATCAGTCGCGCGAGGAGCTCAGGCGCATGTACGTGGAGGCTTGGCGCAAGCGTCGCGAGCGCTTGCCGATGGAGCCCCTCGAGGCGCAGATCGCCGACGTCATCGAGCTGCATCCCGAGTATCACGCGACGCTCGAGCGCTCCGATTCGCTCGATCGCGATTACACGCCCGAGGGCGGGCAATCCAATCCCTTCCTGCACATGGGCCTGCACCTGGCCGTGCGCGACCAGCTCGCGACCGATCGCCCGCCCGGCATTCGCCAGGCGTTCGAAGCACTTGCGGCCCGAACGAGCTCGCCGCACGAGGCGGAGCATCTGATGATCGAATGCCTCGCCGAGGCCCTCTGGGACGCGCAACGCAGCGGACGGCCGCCCGATGAGGCGGCCTATCTGGAGCGTGTGCGCTCCCTGGCTCGTCGAGGCGGCCGGCCGCTATAACGAGCTGCGCGCGCCGTAGACGCCGCTCACGGGCAAATGAGCCGCCCGGATGCTAGAGTTGGCTTTGTCCACGTTCTCTCCCGAGATCACGCGAGCATGACTTTGATCAAGCAGGACGACGTCGTCCAGAGCGTCGCCGACGCCCTCCAGTACATCTCCTACTATCATTCGCCCGATTTCATCCAGGCCATGAGCGCCGCGTACGAGCGCGAGCAGAGCCCGGCGGCGAAGGACGCCATCAAGCAGATCCTGGTGAACTCGCGCATGTGCGCCGAAGGTCATCGGCCCATCTGCCAGGACACCGGCATCGTGACGGTGTTCGCGCGCGTCGGCATGAACGTTCGCTGGGACACTGAGACCGGCCTCGCCGACATGATCAACGAAGGCGTACGGCGCGCCTACAGCCACCCGGACAATCCGCTGCGTGCCTCGATCGTCAATGATCCGGCGTTCACGCGAAAGAACACGCGCGACAACACGCCGGCCGTGATCCATATGGAGCTCGTGCCCGGCGATACACTCGAGATCGCGCTCGCCGCCAAGGGCGGCGGCTCGGAGAACAAAGCCGCGCTTGCCATGCTGAATCCGTCCGATTCGATCGTCGACTGGATTCTAGAGGCCGTACCCGAGATGGGCGCGGGCTGGTGTCCTCCAGGCATGCTCGGAATCGGCATCGGCGGCACGGCGGAAAAGGCCATGGTGCTCGCGAAGGCCGCGTTGTTCGAGCCCATCGACATCCACGAGGTGCGCGCGCGCGGACCTCGCAATCGCCTCGAAGAGCTGCGACTCGAGATTCTCGACAAAGTGAACGCGCTCGGCATCGGCGCTCAGGGGCTCGGCGGGCTCACGACGGTGCTCGATGTGAAGATCAAGGATTACCCGACTCACGCGGCCTCGCTCCCTGTCGCGGTGATTCCGAACTGCGCAGCGACACGTCACGCGCATTTCGTGCTGGATGGCTCGGGACCTGCGCAGCTCGATCCGCCGGATCTGTCGCTGTGGCCGACTCTTACTTATCAGGCTTCGCCCGAGTCGCGACGCGTGAACCTCGATACGCTGACGCGCGCCGAAGTCGCGACGTGGAAGCCAGGCGAGCGATTGCTCTTGTCGGGCCGGATGCTCACGGGGCGCGATGCCGCGCACAAGCGACTGAGCCAGTTGATCGAGGCCGGTCAGCCTCTGCCCGCGGGACTCGATTTCACCAATCGCGTCATTTATTACGTCGGCCCGGTCGATCCGGTGCGCGGCGAAGCCGTGGGGCCGGCGGGCCCGACGACAGCTACGCGCATGGACAAGTTCACCGAGCTGATGCTCGCTCGCACCGGGCTCATTGCCATGGTCGGCAAGGCCGAGCGCGGGCCTGAAGCCATCGAAGCCATTCGCAAGCACCAGGCCGCCTATCTCATGGCGGTCGGCGGTGCGGCGTATCTCGTCTCCAAAGCGATCCGCTCGAGTCGCGTCGTCGCCTTCGAGGACCTCGGCATGGAAGCGATCTACGAGTTCGAAGTCAAAGACATGCCTGTCACGGTGGCAGTCGATGCACGGGGTGAATCGGTGCACGAGACCGGCCCGGCGCAATGGCGCGCGCGGATCGCCGGCATTCCGGTCAAAGTAGAGGCTTGAGGTCCGTCATGGACCTCACGGACTCGATCCTGCTGCCGCCGACGGCTTTAGCATTTCTCACGGCCGTCGTCTGGGTGAAGCTCTATATCGACAGGATAGGCGAGCTGCGCTCGCGGCGCATCCATCCGCAGCAGCTCGCCTCTCAGCAGCAGGTCGCGCAGACCTTGCAGAACGTGCAGTCTGCTGATCATTTCCGCAACTTGTTCGAAGTCCCTGTCCTCTTCTACACGCTATGCGCGTTCGTCGCGATCACCGGTCTTTCGAGCGCGCTTCTTCTGGCATGCGCCTGGGGCTATGTCGTGCTGCGGGCGCTGCATGCCTATATCCATTTGACACACAACAACGTGATCCGTCGCTTCCAGGCGTACGTCGCCAGCACGATCGTGCTGTACGTCATGTGGGGCATTTTCGCCGTCGAGCTGATCCTCGGACGGGATTGAGCCGAGCCCCATCCTTGCGCACGCGCGCGGCTACGGAACCTTCCTCGCGGATCGATTGTTACCCGACTGTTTGATGCGCCACGACGGCGCAGGCGGTGAGGCGCCGTCACATCATCGGGACTATCCGCAGGATTTCGCGCCATGGGCAAGTTTCGAGCAGGCGAGAGGTCCGCGCGCGAAGTCATCGTCATCACCGGCGCCTCCGCAGGCATCGGCCGTGCCGCGGCGCGTGCATTTGCGAGACCAGGGGCTTGCATTGCTCTGCTCGCTCGTGGCGTGCATGGATTGCAGGGCGCCAGCAGGGAAGTTCGCGCCGCCGGAGGCGAAGCCCTGATCATTCCCACCGACGTTGCCGATGCGGAGCAAGTCGAAAGCGCCGCGGCCAAGGTGGAGCAAGCCTGGGGCGGCATAGATATCTGGGTCAACAACGCGACCACTACGGTCTTCTCTGCCGTCAGCGAGCTCAATCCGTCGGATCTGAAACGCGCAACCGAAGTGGCCTACCTCGGCGCAGCCTACGGGACGATGTCGGCACTACGCCGAATGCGCCGGCGCAATCGCGGTGTGATCGTTCAAGTGGGCTCCGCGCTCAGCTATCGCGCGATTCCGCTGCAAGCAGCGTACTGCGCCGCCAAGCACGCCATGCGAGCCTTCACCGACTCAGTGCGCTGTGAGCTACTGCACGACTGCAGCGACATCCACGTGACTATGGTGCATCTGTCGGCGTTCAACACGCCGCAGTTCGATTGGTCGCGCAACCTGATGGGCCGTCGCGCGCTACCGCTCGCGCCCATATTCCAACCTGAGATAGCCGGCCGGGCGATCGTCTGGGCCGCCCGTCATCGGCGACGCGAAGTGTTCGTCGGCTGGCCCGCCGTCAAAGCGGTCGTCGCGAACAAGATCGCTCCCGGCTGGCTCGATCGGATTCTGGCTAACACGGCCTACGAAGGGCAGCTCGGCGACGAGCCACTCAGTGAGAATCGTTGCGAGAACCTGTACTCGCCATGTGATGGAGATGCCGGTGCAGATGCCGGTGCGCATGGACGTTTCGATGATGCGTCCCGAAACTTCAGCTTGCAGTGGTTCTGGACCTCGAAGCGAGGCGCGCTTCTCACTGCTGCCGCGAGTCTGACGCTGCTCGGCGCCGTATGGGCACTGCGCCGCCCTCGTCATGGCTAAGCCCCGCTTTACTCGACGCTACAAGCTGCTCTTGATGGCGGCCGGCGCAAGCGCGCTGGTGCTGGCCGGAATCGTCGTCGGCTTCGTCGTGCTGTTGTCAGGGGTCATGACGACGGCAGCGACCAAGCAGCATTACACGATCACTCATCGCATCCTCGATCTCGGGCTCAGGTACGCGGTGCGGACCTCCTCGCGCGATGTGATCGTGCCTCCGCTCGATGATCCCCGGATGATCGATCAGGGGCTCGCGTGCTATCGCCGTCACTGCCTGGCCTGCCATGGAGCCCCCGGGCTCGCGCAGTCCGAAGCCGGCAAGGGCATGCTGCCGATCCCGAGCCCGCTTGCGCAGTCCGCGCGCGAGTGGCCGGCCGCCTGGCTCTATTACGTGACCAAGAAAGGCGTGCGCATGACCGGCATGCCTGCCTGGGAGTTCCGCATGTCCGAGGAGAGCCTCTGGTCGACGGTCGCGTTCCTGAAGACGCTGCCGTTTCTGAGCGAGCGCGAGTACCGGGAGATGGAGGCCGCCGTGGCGGACGAGGAATGCACGCCTCGCATGCAGCTCAGTGGTCTTCCTGGCCGCGAGCGTGGCGATCTGCTCTTGCGGCAATACGCCTGTCATTCGTGCCACCGCATCGAAGGCGTCGTCGGCCCGCACGCGCACGTCGGCCCTGAGATCATCGACTGGCGCAGCCGCAAATACATCGCCGGCGTCATCCCGAACACGTTCGACAATCTCACGCGAT
This sequence comes from Steroidobacteraceae bacterium, assembly GCA_036381695.1. Classification (GTDB taxonomy): domain Bacteria; phylum Pseudomonadota; class Gammaproteobacteria; order Steroidobacterales; family Steroidobacteraceae; genus Steroidobacter. The sequence goes on along the minus strand of DASVCI010000098.1, from coordinate 22,533 downwards.
GGATCATCGAGCCTGACGCGCTGAAGCCGGGAACGCTCATGCCGGATATGGGCGTGCCGCCCGCACACGCCCGCGAGATGGCGCGCTTTCTTCTGACACCGGAGTGATCATGCCGGAATGCCGCGCAATCGCGATCGTCATCTCGCTTCTGCTGTCGGGATGCGATCAGCCGCTCCCCGGGCCTGAAGTGCAAGGGGGCGATGCCGAACGCGGGCGGGCCGCGCTTCAAAAGTATGAGTGCGGCGTTTGCCACTTGATTCCCGGAGTGCCCGGTGCGAAAGGCCGGGTAGGTCCCGCTCTGCATGCGTACTCGCGACGCATCTACATCGCAGGTCGATTCCCGAACGAGCCGGACACGCTGACCCGATGGCTCCTCGATCCACCCGCGCTCGCGCCGGATACAGCGATGCCCCGGATCCCGATGACGCAAAAGACGGCCCTGGACATCGCCGCATACCTGTACTCGCTCGAGTAAACGAGCAGATGGACGACTCGAGGCTGCAATCGGTTCTTCATCCTGCGCCCGGCAGCGGATCGGCTCTGCTCGATCAGCTCGGAACCGTGATGTACGTGGGCGCCGCGCTCATCTTCCTCGTCGTGATCGCGCTCGTGATCCATGCAGTACTCACCAGCCCCAAGCCGGCCGATGCGCGCAAATGGGTGATCGGCGGCGGCCTGGTTTTTCCGGTCATCGCGCTTTCCGCCCTCCTCGTCTACTCGATCTCGGTCGGCAATGCGCCCGAACGTCGCGGGAGCGATCACACGCTTCGTATTCGAGTCACTGGGAAACAATGGTGGTGGGAAGTGAGCTACGAGCTTCCCGGCTCCGCCCGCTCGATCGTCCTGGCGAACGAAGTGCATGTGCCCATCGGACGTCCGGTGCATCTCGAGCTGGCGACGGACGATGTGATTCACAGCTTCTGGGTGCCTGCGCTGGCTGGCAAGGTGGACATGATTCCGGGCCGCACTAATCACCTCGTGCTCACCGTAGCGGAGCCCGGCATTTATCGCGGCCAATGCGCCGAGTATTGCGGCGGGCAACACGCATTCATGGCCTTGTACGTGATAGCCGAGTCGCCGGACGAGTTCGCCCGCTGGCTCGAGCGTCAATCGCAACCAGCCTCGATGCCGACCGAGCCGTTTCTTCGAACCGGCTACGAAATGTTCTTCGCTGGCGGCTGCCACGATTGCCATGCAGTGCGCGGCACGCCTGCGACTGCGACTCTGGGGCCGGATCTGACTCACGTTGGCAGCCGCTACTCGCTGGGCGCGGGCATGCTGCGCAATCACATCGGCACGATGGCGGGCTGGATCGCCGGCACACAGGATGTGAAGCCGGGAAGTTTCATGCCTTCGATGAACGTCTACACCGGACAGGAGCTGCGAGCCCTGTCGGCGTGGCTCGAGAGCCTGGAATGATGGCGCGCAGCGCATGAGCCCTGTCGAGCCTCGCCCTTTACCCAACAAGCTCCCTCGTCCGCCAGGCGAGCTCGAGGCGCTCGAGCAGCGATGGCAACCGCCGAGGGGCTGGCGAATTCTCTCGGCCGTCAACAACACGTATGTGGGGCTCTTCTATATCTCGGCGGCGCTGCTGTTCCTGATTCTCGGAGGTGTGCTGGCGCTCATCATGCGCACGCAGCTCGCCGTCCCCGAGAACACGCTCGTCGATCACGATCTATACAACCAGCTCTTCACCATGCACGGCTCGGTGATGATGTTCTTGTTTGCCGTGCCCATCGTCGAAGCCATCGGCATCCTGCTGCTGCCCGCGATGCTCGGCGCGCGCGATCTGCCCTTTCCACGCCTCTCGGCGTATGCCTTCTGGGCGTACTTCGTCGGCGGCATGGTGTTCTTCATGACGATCTTTTTCGACGTCGCCCCGGACGGCGGCTGGTTCATGTATCCGCCGCTCACGAGCAGCGAGTACTCGCCGGGGCTGCGCTCGGATTTCTGGCTGCTCGGCATTGGCTTCATCGAGATCTCGGCCATCGCCGGCGCCATCGAGATCGTCGTCGGGATCCTCCGCACGCGCCCGCCCGGCATGACGCTCGACAAGATGCCCGTGTACGTCTGGGCCATGTTGATCGTGGGCGCGATGATCATCTTCGCCTTTCCGCCCGTGATCCTCGCGACCGCGCTCCTCGAGCTGGAAAGGGCTTTCGACTGGCCGTTCTTCATCGCCGAGCGCGGCGGCGATCCGGTGCTGTGGCAGCACCTGTTCTGGCTCTTCGGTCATCCGGACGTGTACATCATCTTCCTGCCGGCTGCCGGAGTGGTCTCGATGATCGTGCCCACGATGGCGCGTGCGAAGCTGGTGGGTTATCGCTGGGTCGTGCTGGCACTCGCGGCGACCGGGATCATCTCCTTCGCGCTCTGGGTACATCACATGTTCGCCATCGGCATGCCGCACATGACGGCGAGCTTCTTCTCCGCGGCCAGCATGGCCGTGGCGATTCCGGCGGGCATCCAGGTTTTCTCGTGGATCGCCACGCTTCGCAGCGGGCGCGTGCAGAACGTCGTGCCGACGTGGTTTCTCGTCGGGTTCTTCGCCATCTTCGTGCTGGGCGGACTGACGGGGGTGATGCTGGCGGTCGTGCCTTTCGACTGGCAGGCGCACGATACCTACTTCGTCGTGGCGCACCTGCACTACGTGTTGATCGGAGGCCTGGTCTTCCCGGTCGTCGCCGCAATCTATTACTGGGCGCCGATGATCGGCGGCGAGCGATTGTCCGAGCGCATCGGTAAGTGGGCCGCGGCGCTCATGTTCGTCGGCTTCAACCTGGCCTTCTTCCCCCTGCACATCGCCGGGCTCCTCGGCATGCCGCGGCGTGTGTGGACTTACTCCGCCTCGCTCGACTGGGACATCTGGAACCTGCTCTCCACCGCGGGCGCATTCGTGCTCGCCGTCGGCTTCGCGGTTGTGTTCCTCGATGTGCTCCTGCACCTGCGCGTGAAGGGAAAAATAAACGCAAATCCGTGGAACGCCTCGACGCTCGAATGGCTTCCGCTCGACAACTACGCGGCTCGAAGCATTCCCCGCATCACGAGCCGCGATCCATTGTGGGACAACCCCAGGCTGCGAGAGGAAGTCGACAGCGGCCAGCACTATCTTCCCGGCCTCGCGACCGGCGAGCGCGAGACTATCGTCACGAGCCCGATCGACGCGCAGCCACAGTACTTATTGCGTCTGCCCGGCCCGAGCTGGTTGCCGCTACTCGCGGGGCTCGGCACCGCCGCATTCTTTCTCTTCCTCACTGTGAAGATGCTCATTCCTTCGGCAATCGGCGGCGCCGTCGCGCTCCTGAGCTTCTTCAAGTGGCTGTGGCAATCGGATCCGGCGCCGAGCGGCCGCCCGCACGACATAGGCGACGGGATCAAGTTGCCCGACTACATGAGCGGACCCCGATCGCATGCGTGGTGGGCGACGACGGTGGTGCTGCTGGTCGACGGCACTGTCTTCGCGTGCCTGGTGTTCTCATATTGCTACTTTTGGACCGTGAGTCCAGGCAACTGGCCGCTTGCCCCGTTCGAAATTCCGGCGCTGGGCGCAACGCTCATCTCCTGCGCGGCGTGGGCTGCTGCAAGCGGTCTCTTATGGCTGGCCAACCGGAGCCTGCGCGCCTCGCGTCTTGCCTTCCACTCTGCTTTGCTCGCCGGCATGGTGCTTCTGTCCGGTTCGTTCGCACTTACCTGGGAAGCACTGGCGACTTCCGAGGCGGCGCCGGACATACACGCCTACGGAGCGGTGCTGTACGCAATGCTTGCCTGGCAGGGCGTGCACGTACTGACCAGCCTGCTCATGGCCGGATACACGCTCGCCCGCTCATGGGCAGGGCTGCTCGATCACGCGCGACGCAGCACTTTCGACAACACGCGCCTGGTCTGGCACTACACGGTCGCGCAGGGAATCCTCGCGCTCCTGGTGACGCAACTGCCCCGGCTCGCCGCGTGATCGACATGGAATACCGCTTCACGAGCACGACCCTTTTGATGATGGGCGGGTTGCTCATCTGGGGCGCGGACTTCCTCATCGTCTACACGTTCGCGGCCGTCGCCTGCGCCCGCCAGTTCGCCGATCTCGAGCTCGCCGGGCTCGGAATCATCCCGGCCGTCACAGTCGCCGTCAGTGCGCTCGCATTGGTCGCGGCAGCGCTGATCGGCCGTTCGGCACTTCGCCGTCTGCAGGCGCGCAATCCCGAGCAGCCGCGCCGCTTCATAGATTTCCTCGCCCTGGCTGTCTCGGTCCTCGCGATCATCGCCATCGCCTGGAACGCTCTGCCGGCCCTGCTAATCGAGGAAGCCTGCTGAACTGGCCTGCTCTGCGCTACTATGCGGTGAGTCGGTCGACAGCGAGGTTACGTTGGACGCGTTTCTGAACGAGTGGCTCGGCGCCACGCCCGACTGGCACGAGACCATTCGAATCACGGTCAAGCTCATCGCCGCTCTCATCGCCGGCGCCATCGTTGGTGTGCAGCGGGAACGGTCGGGCAAACCGGCGGGCCTGCGGACGCACATGCTCGTCGCGCTCGGCACGGCGGTATTCGTCATGACCGGGGTGGAATACGGGATGCACGAGGATGCGCTCTCCCGCGTGCTCCAGGGTTTGACGACCGGCATCGGCTTCATCGGCGCCGGGACCATCCTCAAGATCGCCACTCAATACGAAATCAAGGGCCTGACGACGGCCGCGAGCATCTGGGCGACCGCGGCGATCAGCGCCGCCATCGGGCTCGGTCAGTTCGTGCTCGCGTTCATCTCGGCGGCGATGACGTGGATCGTGCTGACGATGCTGGTCCGCATCGAGCGTCGGATGGGCGTCCAGCAACCGGAGGAAGAGGAGTAGCGGCCGCGCCGTGCGGCCGACTCCATCCGCAAACGCAGATTCCGGAATCAGGCTTCCTTCATCCGGTAGCCGGCGAGCTGCTGGCGCAATTGCAGCTTGCTCAGCTTGCCGGTCGCGGTGAGCGGAAGCTTGTCCATGAACACGACCTCGTCCGGAATCCACCACTTGGCGACTTTGCCGACGAAAAAGTCGAGCAGCTCCCGCTCGCTCACCGTAGCGCCCGGCTTGCACGCGACGACGAGGAGCGGACGCTCCTGCCATTTCGGATGAGGCACCGCGATCGCGGCGGCCTGCGCTACCGCCGGATGCGCCATAGCGACGTTCTCGAGTGCGATCGAGCTGATCCACTCACCGCCCGACTTGATCACGTCCTTGGTGCGATCGGTGATCTGCATGTAGCCGCGCGGACAGATCGTCGCGACATCCCCGGTGTTGAACCAGCCGTCCGGCTCGAAGACGGGATCGCCGCTGCGCTTGTAGTAGCCCGAGGCCACCCAGGGCCCGCGCACTTTCAAGGCCCCGAATGTCTTGCCGTCGTGCGGCACTTCCTTGCCGTCCTCGCCGGTCACCTTGAGCTCGATGCCGAAGACCGTGCGGCCCTGCTTGATCAGCATCTGCTCCTGCTCCTCGGGCGGAAGCTTCTCGATCTCGGGCGTCAGCGTGCAAATCGTGCCGATAGGGCTCGTTTCGGTCATGCCCCAGGCGTGCACGACTTGCACTGCGTGCCGATCTTTGAATTGCCGCATCAATGCAGGAGGTACCGCGCTGCCTCCGGAGATCACGCGCTCGAGACTGTCGATGCGCTTGCCGGAGGTCTCGAGATAGGCGAGGAGCCCCTGCCAGACGGTCGGCACTCCGGCGGCGAACGTCACCTGCTCGGATTCGATGAGCGACTGCAGAGTCTGCGGGTCTCCCATCTTCGGGCCCGGCAGCACCAGCTTCGCCCCGACCATCGCGGCCACATACGGCAGCGCCCAGGCGTTGACGTGAAACATCGGCACGACCGGCATCACTACGTCCCGAGCGGACAAATGGAACGCATCGGGCAAGGCGCCGGCATAGGTGTGCAGCACCATCGAACGGTGGCTGTACAACACTCCCTTGGGATCGCCGGTCGTGCCCGACGTGTAGCAAAGCGCGCTCGCCTCGCGCTCATCGAGCTCGGGCCACTCGAAGACGTCGGACTCCGGCTCGATGAACGATTCGTAGCTCTGCGCGTTCGGCAGCTTCGTGGCCGGCATCTGGGCATCGTCGGTGAGCACGATGTACCGCTCGATGCTCGTCAGGCGTGGCGCAAGCTTCTCGACCAGCGGCACGAACGCGGGATCGAGGAACAACACTCGATCCTCGGCATGGTTCACGATGAAGCAGATTTGATCTTCGAACAGGCGCGGATTGATCGTGTGACAAACGAACCCGGCACAGGAGACACCGTAGTAGATCTCGAAATGCCGGAAGTCGTTCCACGCCAGCGTGCCCAGACGGTCGCTGCGGTTGCAGCCGAGTCTCGTGAGCGCGTTCGCGAGCTTGCGGGCCCGCGCGAATGCCTGCCGATACGTGTAGCGGTGCAGGGGCTGGTCCGCAGTGATCGAGACGATCTCTCGATTCGGATGCTGCGAGTCGGCGTGTCGCAGGATGGCGCTCAACAGGAGCGGCCGATCCATCATCTGTCCGTGCATGAGCTCCCCCTTCTGGACAGGCGTTCTGGTGCGCAGGAAGAGGGTAGCGGAACCTCGAGCGCCGCACAATAGTGTCTGAGCGCCAGAGGGCGGGGGCGAAATGTCCGACAACTAACGTCCGGTCGCTGGAACTGTCGGAGCGCCGGCGATCACGGGCTGGCTGTCGGCGGCGACGACCGTGGGCGCAGTGGTACCACTGGCCTCGAAGGTGGCGGGACCAACGACCGTCTCAGGCTGCCTGGGTGCTTCGCGAAAGCCGTAATGAACCAAGATGCGCGCAATATGCGGGTGCTCGCTGCTCCATTGCATGAAGTTCACGCACACCGCCTTGAGGTCATTGCCTTGCGCGTACTCGAACGACTTGCCAGTGAAGCGCGCGCCGCCCAGGTCTTCCTCGAACGTCGTCCGATGCTGCTCCCAGGGATGCTGGACCGCATCGGGCTGGGCGAACAGCTCGATCCCCTCCACGCGAGCGTATGCAGGAACGGTCCCGCACAGCGCGATTCGCTGCGCGTCGTCCTCTTCACAGGCCATGGCGGCATCGTTGCGTCTGCAAGCCGGCACGTACGCGATCGACTCGACAGAATCGGCGACGTCACCATCTGCCGCGGGTGAGAGGACCGGCACGGCAGCGTCATGGGTCGCAGCCGCAGCCGCGGCCGCATCGCGCACCTGTTCGCGGCTTTCCGCGAGCATCGCCCGCAGCTCTTTGAGCTCCTGGCGCATGGCCCGCAGATCCTCTCCGCTGCGCTGCTTGATGAACTCGGAATAAAGGAAACCGCCGCCGGCGGAAGCGACCATCAACGCGAGCACCGCCAGCACCGAGCGCAGCGTCATGCGTTTCCTCGGCCGCGGGTCGATCTTGCTTTTCGATCTCAGCGCGTAAAAAAGCTGAAAGAGCGCCGTGATCACGGTTGCCACGGCACCGATCATCGCTGCGAGGATCGTCTCGGAAAGCCCCATGCTGGTCCTTTGGTCGCGCTGGCGCAGCGCCGCCTCGAGCTCTTGTTCGTGTGGGTCGGCGGACTGTACTGCGTCACACTTTGGCGCTCTGATACGTGGTTGGCACTTTCCCGCGCGCGAGCCCTCGACTGCACCCGCCCACCCGGACCCAAGGACGCCTGCGGACCGGGTCGGAGGACATTATGTTGAACGCCTGCTCGCTCGAGCCCTGCTCCCGATTCGATGGAGTGTCCGAAAGTGGGATGAAGCTCAGCCCTGGCGAGCGCTGTGAGCGCTCAACTCGCCGCCAGCGATGCCGTTACAGGTCGCAGCCGCCACGTGCGGCGGCGGCATCGCGCCCTGCACGGCCGCAGTACGACTTGAAGCCGGAGCAATGCATGTCAGAGAGCGCCCGCGAGGCCCGCGGCCAGACGATCCTCGCTGTCGATGATTCAGCCCCCATGCGGCAGATGGTCCGCTACACGCTCGAAGGCGCGGGCTATCGCGTCGTGCAGGCGAGCGACGGGGTCGAGGCGCTCGAATTCGCGCGCACGAGCGGGGTCGACCTCGTGCTGACCGATATCAACATGCCGCGCATGGACGGCATCCGCATGGTCCGGGAGCTGCGCGCCCTTCAGGCCTACAAATTCATCCCGGTGCTCGTGCTCACGACCGAATCGGGCGAGGACATGAAGCAACGGGGACGCGAGGCGGGTGCCACCGGCTGGATCGTCAAGCCGTTCAATCCCGAGCAGCTCCTCCACACCATCGCGCGCGTCCTGTGAGTACCCGGCCTGTGGCATCAAACGGCAGCGCTGCTGAAAGCGCGCCGCTGGCGCCCGCGGCTCGCGAGCGCCGTGACGAGTGGACGCCCGAGCAGCAGCTTGCGCACGTGCTCGAGATCTGCGGCGCGCAGATGCAATCCGCGCTGCGAGAATCCGACCTGGCGATCGAAACGCTGCTGCAGGCTTTCGCCGCCTTTGCGGCGATGGTGCGCGACCTCGAGGCGCTCCCCGAGGAGCTCAAGAAGGCGATGCCCGCCGGCTTCACCGGGCAGCTCGCTTCGGTCGGCAAGCAAGTCACCTCGGCGGTGGTGGCGTTTCAGTTCTACGACAAGCTTACGCAGCGCCTCGGGCACGTGCACTACAGCCTGTCTACGCTCGCCACATTCGTCTGTGACAAATCGCAGGCGGGCGAGCGCGAGCACTGGCAGTGCCTCCTGGCCACTTTGGAGAGGCTCTATCGCACGCAGGACGAGCGGCGGCTCTTCCAGAGGATGGCTCAGGGCCTCCCGGCTGACCAGGCGAGCCAGCCCATTGATGAGACAACTCCGGCTTCGGCGCCCGACAAAGCCGGGGAGATCGAGCTCTTCTGAGCACCTCGCCGCGTAAGCGAGTGGGCTCAGCGGTGCCCATCGAACAATCAGCTTCGCCCCTGCTGCCCGACAAAATCGTCAAGGCTTTCCCCTACTCGCTCCTCAGCTGAGACCTGCGTCGCGATCGATCGCATCGACGCAATCCGGCGACGAGCAGTGTGACCCACCGCACGGTTCCGGTTCACCAGAGGACTATCGTCTGGCGACGCTCGAAGTTCTCAAGACACTCGAACCGGCGAGCCAACCCCGCCGGTCGTGCACCCGCGCAAGACGCGGCACGGGAGGGTTTATGGTGATCGAGTCACGCACCATAGTCGGCGCTGCGGCGGCGTTTGCCGTAGTGGGCGCGACCCTGTGGGCTTCAGCCGCCCTGTTCGCGCCTCCCCCGATCGAACAACGAAGCGGCACGGTCGAAATCTCGCAGATTCCGGAGCGATCGTGGGCGGTCGAGGTCAAGGACCTCGGCGCCGCCGAGCCCAACGCTCAGGAAGTGCGCACCGCCGCGAACAGGTAGCGCCCGACCCCGGGCGCCGATTCTTCGCTCACCAGCCAAGCTCGGCCTTGCGCTGCTCGAGCCCGGCAGGATCGTCGATGCTCGGGCCGAGCTTGCGCAGGATGCCGTTCTCCACTCCATAGATCAGCCCGTGAATCGACACTTCCTGCCCGCGATTCCACGCCTCCTGCAGGAGCGTCGTCTCGGCAACGTTCACCACCTGCGACAGCACGTTCAGCTCGCATAGGCGTCCGAGGCGCTCCTCGGGGCTCGCGAGCTTGCGCAGCTCCTCCCGGTTCCGGTTTCGCACGTCCTGCACGTGCCTCAGCCAGTTGTCGATCAGGCCGAGCTTCTGATCGAGAAGCGCCGCCCGGACGCCGCTGCATCCATAGTGCCCGCAAACGATGATGTGACGGATCCTGAGCACCTCGAGCGCGAACTGGATGACCGACAAACAGTTGAGGTCGGTGTGCACCACCACGTTGGCGACGTTGCGATGAACGAAAATCTCCCCGGGCAGGAGCCCCAGAATCTGATTGGCCGGCACGCGGCTGTCGGAGCAACCGATCCAGAGATATCGCGGCGCCTGCTGCTCGGCGAGCCGCGAGAAGAAATGCGGATCCGAGCGGGTGATGCCCTCGGCCCAGGCCCGGTTGCGCTCGAGCAGGGCCTCGAGAGTCGAATCGTCCGTCTTCATTCGTTTGAGGATCGCGGCGTTCGGAAGAAGGGGGCCGATTCTACCGGGCGCGAGCGGCCTCGGTGGGCCGAGGCCTGGATTGGCAGTGACCCCATGGGCCGGTTTCGGGCCACTTACCGCGCCGCAATGCCAAACGCCTACGGGTTCCCTACGGCAGCGGATCCCTCGCAACGTGCCCGCCGTATACTCCCAACAGGATGTAGCGTCGCTTACCGATGACGCGGCGTGAATCCTCTGGCGCTTTGTCGGCGCATGGTGCACCGAACGTCGCTCCCCGTTGACAGGTGCTGGTCCCAGATTCGGCCGATTTTCCGGCCTGATGCGGCGGTAACGATGCGGAAGACTCGCCTCGTCGGGATCCTGTGCCTCCTCGCAAGCGGAGCCCTGATAGCGCCTGCCGCCGGCGCGGCCGAGCGTCTCGGCGGCTCGGTGGCGATCACGACAGACTACATCTACCGCGGCCTTTCACAGACCGAGGGCCAGCCCGCGCTGCAAGGAGGGCTGCGGCTTACATCGGGCCAGGGCTTGAGCGCCGGCAGTCTGGGCTTCGAGCGTCGAGATCAACCATGAGTCGACGTACGAGCTCGACCTGCACGCGGCCTTCTCCTTTCCGATCACGCCGGACTGGTCGGCGCAGATCGCCTATGTGCACTATGCGTACCCTGGGTGGGACGGCGCGGACTACGACTATGACGAGCTCATTGGCTCGCTGAGCTACCAGCAGCGCCTCACCGCTCACCTCGCCTGGTCCCCGAACACGGCCCGCTACGGCAACGAGCGGCTCGTTCGCTCGGAGCCGTCCGTCGCCTACGAGCTTTCGCTCGTGCAGCCGCTCGGGCCACGCTGGTCGCTTTCGGCCGGGATCGGCTACCACGATCTGGATGAGCTTTTCGACCGCGGCTACTGGTTCTGGAACGCAGGCTTCGTGCTCACCTGGCAATCCATGCAGCTCGATCTCATGCACATTGGCACGGATGCGACAGCCAGGCGCACGTTCGGCAGCGAGATCGCCGGCGCCCGCTGGATCGCGGCGCTGACCTGGCGGTTCTGAAGAACTTCGGCGGCAGGATCGGGCACTCATGAGGACATTCGACAGGTCGCGATGAAACCGGTGTTGTCCAGCGGACCTCGATCCAGCGGCGCTGGCGCGAACGAGCGCGAGCGGGAGCTTCTGCGCCTGGTCGCGATGCGTGACCGCGCCGCTTTCAAGGAGCTGTACCTGATCTATCACCGGCGGCTCGCGCGCTTTCTCATGCGCATGACGTCGCGCCACGACCTCATCGAAGAGGTCATCAACGACACGTTGTGGACCGTGTGGCTCAAGGCGGGAGGGTTCAGAGGCGACTCGCTGGTCTCGACATGGATCGTCGGCATCGCCTATCGGCGGGCGTTGAAAGCGTTGCGCAAGGCGGGCATCTCCCACGCCCCCGGCCGCGAAGACGCCGCCACCAGCCCCGACCCCGCCCTGGCGGACGAGAATCGCCAGTGGCTCGAGCTTGCGCTCGCGCGGCTGCCGATCGAGCAGCGCATGGTGATCGAGCTTTCCTATCTGCTCGGGCACTCCTGCGAAGAGATCTCTCAGATCATGCAATGTCCGGTGAACACGGTGAAGACGCGGATGTTCCACGCGCGCGAGAAGCTCAGACGTCTGCTGCCGCAGCTCGCCGGCGTCGAGGAGAAGCGGCAATGATTCGCGTCCCGGGTTGGCACGACGCCCACCGCGAATGCTGGGAGCTGCTGCCCTGGATCGCCAACGAGCGCGCAAGCTCCCAGGATCGGGCGAAAGTGGAGGATCATCTGCGCGAGTGCGAGCGCTGCCGCAACGAGCTCGAGGCTCAGCGCAGGCTGCGCGACGCGATCCGCTCGGATGAGCCGATCCTGCTCGCGCCGCAAGCCTCGTTGCGGAAGCTCATGCGAAGAATCGACGCTTTCGAAAGCGGGGACGAGAGCGAGCGGCCGCGAGCGACTTCTCCCAAAAGCGCTAACCGGCCCAGGAAGGCGCGCCCGGTTTCCTGGCTAGGGATCGCGGCGGCGGTGCAAGCGCTCGCGATCGCCGCTTTGCTTGGCACCCTGTGGTGGCAAGCCGAACGATCGTTGAACGCGCCTCGCTACATCACGCTCACGTCCCAGTCGGCTGTCGCGCCCGGGCCCGTGATACGCGCCGTCTTCGCCGACGATGCGCGGCTCGAGGAGATAAACGAGCTCTTGCGATCGGTAGGTGCGCAAATCGTCAGCGGCCCGAGCATCGCCGGCGTATATACGGTTGCACTGCCGGCGAGTCGCTCGAAGCCCGAGGAGCTCGAGGCCGCAGCCGCCTCCCTGCGCGCCCACGAGCGCGTTCGATTCGCAGAAGTAGCGCTCGTCGAGGAGCCTTCGCCATGAAACGCCTGCTCCTGATCAGTGGCGGGCTCTGGCTGCTCGCGAGCTGTGCGCTGCAGCCGGCCGGCATGGGATCGGAACAGTCTCTCGCCGAATCCAGGCCGCAGCGACTAATCGTCGTGACCGTGCGAAATCCCGCAGCGCCTGCCATGCCGCGAGCGGGATCGACGGTGCGCTCGTACGAAATTCCGTCGTCCTACGCAGTGTCGCCTCGCACCCGAACCGAAGCGAAAGCCATAGCCTCCGCGCACGACCTTCGGGAAGTCTCAGCCTGGCCGATCGGATTGCTCGGCGTGCACTGCATCGTGTACGAGCTGCCGAACGGAATCGATCGCGACCAGGCATTGGAGCGGCTTCGGCGCGATCCTCGCGTCGAATCCGCTCAGCCGTTCCAGTCGTTCCGGACTCTGAGCGCCACGACGCCGAACGATCCGTATCGGAGCCTGCAACGCAACCTCGATGTGCTCGCAGTGAGCGCGGCTCACCAGTGGTCGCGCGGCGAAAACGTCCGCGTTGCCGTCATTGACACTGGCATAGACACCACTCATCCGGACCTGGCCGGCCGCGTCGTGAAGCAATGGAATTTCGTCGACGATCGACGGGACACGCGCGACCGGCACGGGACAGCGGTCGCTGGTGTCATCGCCGCCATCGAGAACAATCACGAGGGGATCGTGGGCATCGCCCCCGCCGCGAAGCTTTACGGTTTTCGCGCGTGCTGGCCTGCGCCCGGGGAAAGCGCTCACGCCCTTTGCAGCACGCTGACGCTGGCCAAGGCCATTGCGGCAGCCGTCGAGTCCCGCATGGACATCGTCAACTTGAGCCTGACGGGCCCGGCCGACCCGCTGCTGCGCCGCCTGGTGGAAGAAGGTCTGAGGCGCGGAATGGTGTTCGTCGGCGCGAGGCCGGACACGACCGGAGAAGCTGGCAATTTCCCGACCGACATTCCCGGGGTGATCCAGGTCGCCGCCGTGGAGGTGAGCGGGCCTGACGATACTGCCCTGCTCGCTCCGGGAAGCGATGTGCTCACGCTCGCCCCGGAGGGGCGTTACGATTTTCTCTCCGGCAGCTCCCTCGCAGCGGCCAGCATCTCAGGAGGAATCGCGCTGTTGCTGGCGCGCGATCGCAGCCTGGATGCCGAAGCCGCGCGCGCCCTCCTCGCCCGAACGAGTCAAGCGTCCAACCTGAATGGAAGGAAGCTCATGACCGTGAATCTCTGCAGCGCGCTCGCTTCCCTCCTGAATCGCGACGAGTGCGTGGAATGACGATCGAGGTGCCGCGGCTCATGATCGTGTAGAGTCCATCGTTCATTCGAACGAGGAAGCGCCTGTGCCATTGAACGTCCGCGCGGCCGTCGTGCACGGCCCGAATGAGCCGTTTGTCATCGAAACCGTGCAGCTCGAGGGGCCCCGGGAAGGCGAAGTGCTCGTGCAGGTCAAGGCGACCGGGCTTTGCCACTCCGATCTGCACGTCTACGAGGGGAAGCTCCCCTGGCAGTTCCCCGCCATACTCGGTCACGAGGCGGCAGGGATCGTCCTCGAGTGCGGCCCGGGAGTGAGCGGGTTCAAGCCCGGCGACCATGTCATTCCCTTTCTGCTTCCGCGCTGCGGGAAATGCCATTACTGCCGGTCCAGCAAGACGAATCTGTGCTCCGAAGCCTTCGCCCGGCTGCGTCCGCGTGAAAGCCGGTTCTCCCTCGATGGAAAGCCGGTCAGTCAACTCTGGAGCCTCGGCACCTTTGCCGAATACACCGTGCTCCCCGCCGACACCATCGCCAAAGTGCGCGACGACGCTCCATTCGATCCGATCTGCTATGTGGGCTGTGGCGCAACGACCGGACTCGGGGCGGCTTTGTTCGCTGCAAAGGTAGAGCGTGGCAGCTCGGTCATCGTGTTCGGGCTCGGAGGCATCGGTCTCAACGTCGTACAGGGCGCGAGATTGGCCGGCGCGAGAATGATCATCGGCGTCGATACGAATCCTCGTAAAGAAGCCATGGCTCGCCACTTCGGTGCGACCGACTTCGTCAATCCCGCGACCGTGCAAAAACTGACCAGCCACCTCATGAAGCTCACGCAGGGCGGAGCCGACTACACTTTCGAGTGCATCGGCAGCCCGGAAGTCATGCGTTACGCCTTCGAGTGCACCAACCCGGCCTGGGGCACGAGCTACGTCGTCGGCGTTGCGCCGCAAGGCGCGGAGGTCTCGACCTATCCGGGCCACCTGATGATGGGCCGGCACTGGACGGGCTGCTACATGGGCGGGGCGCGGCTCGACAGGCTTGCCGAAGTCGTGGACTGGTACGTCGATGGGAAGATCGATCTCGATTCACTCGTCACGCACCGCCTGCCGCTCGAGAGGATCGGCGAAGGCTTCGAGCTCATGAAGCGCGGCGAGTCGATCCGGACGGTCATCAATCTTTGAGAGCGCTCATTCGCCGGGCGCGCGCTCGAGCCACATTTTCGAGATGTAAAGCTGGCGGGCTGGCGACGGATCGCCTCGAAACAGGATCACCTGGGAAATCCGGCGCAGATCCATTCGCCGTCCAGCCGGCGCGCTCGCGATCTCAGCCAGGGGAAATTCGAATACCCGCCGCGTGCGGGGCGGAAGCACGAATGCTTTGTTGTAACGATCGGTATATAGATTGTTGTGCGTGGCGTCGTGAACGCGCAGCGTCAGCAGGAGCTCGCTTTCCCCCGGGTTGATGAGATCGAGACAGAGGGCCGAATAGCCCGTCCAGTCGGGGTACGGCTCGACGAAGTGCAGGCCGGCGAACGGCTCGTCCTCGAGCCTCACGAGCAATGCCCTCTCCCCCGCTTCGACCGCCCACTCGGCAGGCAGCGGCTCGAGCGCGCGCGTGGACGCGCTGGAGGCGAGAAAGTAGTCGTCGAGCTTCCTCGAAAAATCCGCCAGCACCGGGAACTGCTGCCCTCGCTTGCCGTATGCAATCACAGCGTGAGTGGCCGGCATCGAGACAGCCACCAGGAGCCCGATAGACATGAGCACGGCGGCCCATCGCGCGCCGGTCGATCGAACCGCACTCATTCGTCGATCGACTGCCCAGAAGATGCCGAGAAAAGCCAGCGCGCCCAGCGCATCACGCACGGCATCGGACCATGTCGCATCCCTTCCTGTGAGCCCTTGAATCAGCTCCGTCGCGAGTCCGAGCGCGACCGACGTCCCAAAGGCGAGCCCGTACTGTCGCCACAGCGAGAGATTGATCCATGTTTGAGCGCGCATGAGGATGAGGAGCAAGACCGCGACACAGCCGAAGATCGGCCCGTGGGCGGTGTCGTGCAGGTCTCTCAGCCATCGCGCATTGCCGGGGACTGGCGCGAACACCACCGAGGCGAGCAGAATGGCCACGAGCGTGAGCGCGATTTTGAATTTTTTGTTCATGCGAGCAGTTTGACATCGTGACGAGTCCTTCGGAACCGCGCGAGCGCCATCAGGCGCCCCGACCCGCAGCAACAGTAATCCTCCTGCGCCCCGCCCGAGACACCGTTGAAGTGCTCGTCACGCGCAGACACGAGAACATGAAGTTCATGGGCGGGCTTTGGGTGTTCCCGGGTGGGACGCTCTCACCGGCGGATTCCTCCGCCGCCGCCCTTGCCTGCCTGCCCGACGCCTGGCGTGCCCATTGTCCTCGCTTCACCGATTTGCACGGGCAGCGGCTCGAGCGCGATCGATGCGCCGCACTGACCGTCGCGGCCTGTCGGGAGACGTTCGAGGAAACCGGGGTCCTGCTCGCGTGCACTCGCAATGGGCAGCGTGTTTCGCACGACGTGCGCGCTACCTTGCTCACTCAGCGTCGCGCAGTGGCGACGCAGCCGGAGCTTTTCGCTCCCCTTCTGAACGAGCACGGAATGCTGCTCGATACCAACCGGCTCCTCTACTGGGCGCATTGGATCACCCCTTCGGGTGCGCCGAGGCGTTTCGATACGCGCTTCTTTCTCGCCCCGGTGCCGCCCGGGGAAACGGCCGAGATCGATGCGATCGAAGCGACCGATCATGCGTGGAAAACTCCGGCCGCGCTCATACGCGAGGCGCGCGAAGGCTCGATGCCGCTTTCGCCCCCTACGCTCTACAATTTGCTCGCGCTCGAGGCTGCGCTACACCAGCATGGCTCGCTGAGCGCGATGCTGGAGGGAGAATCGGATCGGGAGATCTCGCCCGTGATGCCCAAGATGATCCGCGGGGAGACAACCACCACGATGGTGCTGCCCTGGGATCCGGAATACGCACAGCTGCCGGGCGAGAACGTCCCCCCGCAAATCCGCTATCCGTCCTCTCTCGTCGAGCTTCCCTCACGAGTGACACTCAGAACCAGCGCCCTCTGAGCCGCGCGCCCGCAACAACTCGTATCGTGCGGGTGCACCAAGCGGGGGACTTCTCGCTGCCGCGCCTGACTGCCCGATGTGTCGGCGCACGACGCAAATATATCGATGAATACCTCGTTTCCGCGGACTAAAGTGCACCAGACCTCGAGATCGAAGCGGTTGGATGGGGATCACGGGAAGCTGCACGAACACGGAGGTCATAGATGTCGCGACGTCGGCGCCTGCACGTTCCGGGCGGTCTTTATTACATCGTTCAGCGCGGCAATGCGCATCAGCCGATCTTCTCGATTCCCGCCGACTATGAGCTGTTCGAAAGACTGCTCGCAATGGCACTCGCACGCACGGGCGCACACGTGCACGCCTATTGCTGGACACCGGATGAGATCCGCATGGTTGCCCAACCCCAGGTGGCGCCCGTCTGTCGCCTGATGCAGCGCCTGACCGGCCGCTATGCTCGCTGCATGCATGAGCGCGCAGGGAAGTCGGGTCATTTCTTCGGGCAACGGTACCGGGCGGTGCTGATCGACCCGGATACCTATCTCCTGCCTCTCGTTCGATACCTTCATCACCTGCCGAGGCGTCGCGGCCTGTCGGGCGATCTTCATGACTACCCGCATACGAGTGAGCTCGCTTACACCCATGAACGCCCGCAGCGCTGGCTGACGTTGCGAACGGTCCTGCGGATGATCGAAACCCGGGCGGGTGGAAAAAGCTATGCGGCCTTCATGGTACGTGAGCCCACCCCTGAGGAGATCGCTCTGTTCGAGCGGGCGGAGTCCAGTGACATACGCGCGCTCGGCAGCCCGCAGTTCTTGGACAGTCTTCCGCGCGACGCGCGCGCATACAAGACTCGCACGACGCTCGAGGAAATCATTGCGACCGTCACGTGTACGCTCGGCGTCGAGCGCGAGCACGTGCTGTCGAGCTCGCGCCGGCGCGAGCTCACGTTGGCTCGGGCGCTCATCGCCTGGTACGCCACCGAGCGCGGCATCTCCACGCTCACCGAAGTGGCTCGCAGGATGCGCCGGGACCCCTCGACGCTGTCGATGGCGATCAACCGTTACCGGGCGCGCCGCCCTGAGCTGTTCAAACTGACGGCGCTGCACGATCTCGCTCCGCTTGCACCGGTCTCGCTGCGTTCACCGGTCGAAGGTCGCGAAATCCCTTCGCGGCTCTGATCCATCTCTCCGTGCTGCGCTCGCCAAAGCGCCGCGTACCAACCATTGCGATCGAGAAGCTGCGCATGGGTACCACGCTCGATGACCCGCCCTCGATCGAGCACGATGATCTCGTCAGCATGGACGATCGTGGACAGACGGTGAGCAATCACCAGCGTCGTGCCGTGCTTCGAGACCTCGAGCAGATTGCGCAGGATCTCGCGCTCGGTCCGGCTGTCGAGCGAGGACGTTGCTTCGTCGAAGACGAAAATGCGGGGACGCTTCAACGCCGCCCTGGCGATGGCCACGCGCTGACGCTCGCCGCCAGAGAGCTTGAGCCCGCGCTCGCCGACCATCGTCTCGTACTCTTCCGGCAGGCCCATGATGAAGTCGTGCAAGTGCGCGACCCGCGCCGCCTCCTCGATCTCAGGACGGCTCGAGCCGAAGCGGCCGAACCCGATGTTGCGCGCGATCGTATCGTGAAAGAGAACCGTATCCTGCGGAACCACGGCGATCGCCCGTCGTACCACTGAAAGCGACATGCCCGAGATCGGCTTGCCGTCGAGGAGAATCCTGCCGGCATCCGGCTCATACAGCCGGAAGAGCAGGCGGATCAGTGAAGACTTGCCGGATCCACTTACGCCTACGACCGCCACGGTTCGCCCGGCCGGCACGCGAAAGCTCACATCGTCGAGCACGATGCAATCCCGGCGATAGGAGAAGCTGACGTGCTCGAACTCCAGCTCTCCCCGAACCACGGGCACTGTACCTCCGCGCGTCGATGCACCTTCTGTCTCCTCCCGAAAGAGATCCAGCATCCTCTGCAGGAATGCGAGACCCTGCGCGAGGTCCCGGACGGCATAGCCGAGCATCTCGAGCGGCTGCACCAGGCGAATGACGTAGCCATGGATCAGGACGAAGTCGCCGATCGTCATCGCGCCCTGCATCACGTCACGAGCGGCGTATGTCAACGACAAACCGAGCGACAGCGCGAAGATGCCGGCCACCAGCGATCCGTTCGCCGCCCTGCGCTGGAAGAACCTGCGCCACGCCGATTCGGTCCTGCCCAGCGCGTGGTGGTACCGATCGCTCACCACGGGCTCGGCATCGAAGTACTTGACCGTCTCATAATTCAGAAGACTGTCGGTCAGCACCGAGTGCGCCTCGATGTGCGCGCTCGAAACAGTGTGCGCCGGCTCTTGAACCTGAATCGCGCCGCGTCGAAAGGCCCACACGTACGCCAACGCCGCGACGATGAAGATTGCGAGATAAGTCTCGTGCCCGAAGTGCAGCAGGACGACGGCCACCGTCGACAGCTCGATCGTGACCGGCAGAATCGTGAAGACCAGGTGCTGCAGCAGGAGCTGGTAGCCTCGGTTGCCCTGCTCCGCCGTCTCGCCGATGGCGCCGATCTTGCGCTCGAGGTGAAAGCGCATTGGCAGGCGCAGCAGATGCTCGAACAGCCGTTGGCCGATTTTCCGTCGCACGCGCTGCTCTGCCTGACCGTGCGCCAGGACGCGAAGCTCGGTGCATGCGCGCGTGAGGTACTGACCGAGAACGTAAGCGACCACCAGCAAGACCGGGGCGGCTGCCACGCCGCCCCGGCCCGTTCCCGAGAGCGCATCGATCGTCAGCTTGAGCGCGATCGGACTCAGCGCCGCGAGCAGCGCTGCGCCCGCGACAAGAGCAAGCGCCAGTAGCAACCGCCGCTTTGCATACGCGTCCGCGGCGGACCAGAGCAGTTGCAAAGCTTCGCGCAGGGTTCCGGGATAGCTGCGCGGGCTCTGGTGGGCGCTGCCGGAAGCGGCTGTCTGACTCCGACTCACTCGCGCATCCCTGGGACGTTCGTTGCGATCCGCCGGGAATCGAGACACTGCATGGCCCTCGTGCGTGACAGGGCAGTGTGCATGCCCCTGCCCACACCATGCGCTCTCATGAACAGCGCACTGAGCCGATAAACCTCCTCTTCTGCTTCGGGCGCCAGTTGCTTGCGCCTGGGCTGAACGACTTTCGACATGGCTCGATCCGGATCACGACGCTCGTCTCTCGCCGGTCAACCTGCCACAAGCCCGAGCCCCAGGCGCTTCGTGAATCGACGAGCCGGCATGCCGACTGCCGCCGTTCAGGGCGCAATTGCCTGCTGCGACTTGAATAAGCGCGGCACGCTTGCCGTACGGCACGGCCGATCAGGCGCCGGTGTCAGGACAGGGATTATTGGCATTCTGCCGAGCTCCGGCGGCCGCGCGCGCCCGCAGCCCGCATCCCAAACAAACCAACAATCAAACACTGTCACCACGAAGGAGACTGGTTAAGACAGCCGCCTGCAAGACAAAGCGTGAAAGACTCGACGGCCGCTATTGACTCCATTCGGGGTCGTAGCAGATTGCCGCGCCGGGGAGGACGAACCTTCACTCAACCAACAGGGGATGCACCATGACTACGCAACTCGAGATCGTCGATCTGGGCGATGCCAGGCGTGAGACGCGGCAGATCACTATCGTTCCGCTGTATTTCGACAGCTTGTTCGTATACGGCATTCGGCCGTAGTGATCGAGGCGTGCCGGTCCGCTTGGTTCGCGCGAGCGAAGCGGCACGACTGCTCATCGAGCCCACGGCAATGGGGTGCACGCGAGCGCACCCCATTGCTCGACGCCTATGACCTCGGCTCATGGTCCATACTGGATCCCCGCGCACGTGCGCGCGTGCGCAATGGCTTGGAGCACGGTGCTCCTCGATCTCGAGCGCAATCGCTACTTCGGGATCGGGACCCACGAGGCGCGAGCACTCCTCACTCTTGCGGAAAACTGGTGCGACGCGGCGGTACAGGCTGCGCCACTGGAGAAGCTTTCGTCTTCATCCGCAGCCGAACTGGCGGATGCGCTCGTCGCAGCGGGCTTTCTCAGCCGACAGCCGCCTGTGTTTCGGCTACGAACGGAGCCTGTCGAGCTCGGCGGCGTGCTGAGGAGCGCCGGCCACGAGCTTCAAGCCCGCCCTCGACTGCGACCCGCCCTGCTTTGCGATTTCCTGCGCTCCCTCGCCTGGGCTCGACGGGCGCTACGCTCACGCTCGCTCTACTCGATTGCCTGCGAGGTCAGCAGTCGAAAGGAGCGTTCGCCGGCAGAGTTCGATGAAGCGCGGGCGATCGAGCTCATCGACGCATTTCGCCGCTTGCGTCCGCATGCGTTCGCAGCGAAGGACAAATGCCTGCTGCATGCGCTGGCGCTCACCAATTTTCTGGCCCGGCAGGGCGTGCAGGCCACATGGGTCATCGGCGTGCGGCCACGTCCCTGGAGCGCTCATAGCTGGGTCCAGCAAGGAACGCTCCTGCTGGACGCAAGTCCCGAGCAGGTCTGCGAGTACACGCCGATACTGGCTGTCCGAGGAGCTGCTTCGGATACGGAAAGCGCCTCCCGGCGCGAGCGCAAATGAGAACGCATGTTTCGGTTCGTCGCTTTCATATGGAATGTGGCAGATGAGCAGCAATCGGCTGCGGCCGCAGTACTTCGTGGACGCCTGCTTGCTAGCAGGACACGTTGGGTCAAGGTATTCGAGCACAGCGGCGTGCAAGTTCATTGTGCCGACCGGCAGCCGCCGTCACTCGAAGCGCAAGCGCTCCCGAACGGCGCCGGCGTGATTGTCGGCACCTTGCTCGCGCGCCATCACGATCTCGCCAACGAGCAAGCCTGCCCGAAAGCGCGCGTGGGACCGATGGAGACCGAGCGCATCATTGCGACGCGCGGCGAATGGCTGATCGAGCACACTTGGGGAAACTACGTCGCGCTTTTTCAGGAGCCGGATGGACCGCGGAAGTGGATCCTGAAAGACCCGTGTGGCTCACTCCCCTGCCTTCTCACTTCCTTCGGGCAAGTCACGGTCGTCTTCTCCAGCCTTGCAGACGCCCTCGCCCTGGGGCTCGGCCCCTGGCCCGTCAATCGCGACTACTTGAGCGCGCGCCTGATGAGCATTGGAGAAGCGCTCGACCAGAGCCCCTTGCAAGGTATTGCACAAATCCACCGCGGAGAACGCGTAGAAATCAATCCAGCCACTGTCACCGCGACACGGGCCGAGTTCCTCTGGAACCCGTTGCGCTTCATGAACGAGGCGGAACAGATCGACGATGCCGTTAGCGCCGCGCGCCTCATGCGCGCCACGGTCTTCGCCTGTACTCGCGCTTTGGCCCGCAATCACACCAGCATCCTGCATCGGCTGTCCGGAGGGCTCGACTCCTCGATCGTTCTGGCCGCCCTGAAAAGCGACTCCGCACGTCCACGGATTTGTTGCTACACCTATTACAACCCAAGGGGGCGATCCGACGAGCGCCATTGGGCGCGAATGGCCGCGCAAGGCGCGTGTGACGAGCACATCGAGCTTGCGGTCACTCCTTCGGACATCGATCTTTCCGGGGCCCTTCGCATGCCGCCGCTGCCCGAGCCCACGCCTGTCATGGGCTACATCCAGAGAGCCGTCGTCGAGCGGCGGCTCGCGGCCGGGCAAGACGCGACCGCCGTATTCAACGGCGATGGAGGCGACTCGGGATTCTGCAGTGACTCTTTCGCTCATGCGGCCTCTTCGTTCCTGGCTCGGCACGGCGTACGACCCGAGCTGTTTCGAATCGCCACGCAGGTTGCGCT
>DASVCI010000097.1:0-11045 GCA_036381695.1 Steroidobacteraceae bacterium | reverse complement strand
GGTACACTGTGCGCATGCCAGCCTGCCTCGTGCCCGCATGCGGGAAGTGAAGACCAGCGCGCTCGTGCCGTTCACGGCCGGGCAGATGTTCGCACTGGTCGAGGATATCGCGAGCTACCCGCAGTTCGTGCCGTGGGTGTCTTCGGCGCAGGTGCTCGAGAAGGGCCCTCACGAAGTCGTGGGGCGCCTCGAAATGCATCGCTCGGGCGTGCGGGAGACGTTCACGACGCGCAACGTGCTCAGGCCTCCGCGCGAGATCACGCTGACGCTGGTCGACGGTCCCTTCAAGACGCTCGAGGGGCGCTGGATGTTCGATCCGATCGGCGACCGCGGCACGCGGGTGAGCCTCGCGATCCGCTTCGAGTTCGCGAATCCCATGCTTGGTCTGCTGCTCTCGCGAAGCTTCGAGAAGAGCTGCGGTGAGCTGGTCGATGCGTTCGTCGCCCGGGCGCGCGCAGTGTATGGGTCATCCAGTTGAGCCGATCCCGGTCTCGGTCGTGTACGCGCTGCCCGACACGCAGATCGTGGTCAACGTGAAGATGGCGCCTGGCTCGACAGTCGAGGACGCCGTGCGCGAATCGTCCCTCCCGCGCCGGTTTGCCGAGATCAATACGCGACCTCTTGCCTGCGCGATCTATGGCCGTCTCGTGCCGCTGACCCAGACGGTGCGGCCGGGCGACAGGATCGAGATTCTGAGGCCGCTTCAGATCGATCCGAAGGAGAGCCGCAGGGCCGCGGCGGCTCGCGCCCGCCAGAAGCGCACGCCCCGTGAATGAGCCGGCGGGCTATTCGGTGTTCTGCGTCTCGTCGATGAGCTCGCCATTGTCCGCCACTCGCTTCATCGTGTCCTGCTCGCGCTCGATGCGCACGACCTTGTCCTGCTCATCGAAATACACGGTGAAGTGCCGCTGGAAAACTCGCTGGAACTTGCCCCGCTTCACGTAGTAGACGTAGTCCCAGCGGTCGCTCTGGAAGGGGTCGGCGATCATGGGCGTGCCGAGCAGGGCGCGTACCTGCACGCGCGTCATGCCCACCTTCACCCGCTCGATCTCCTCGGGCTTCAGGAAATTCCCCTGCTGGATGTCGATCCTGTACACGCACCCGCCGAGCAGGGCCGCACCGAGCAGGGCGCAGGCAAGCACCAGGAGACGTCTGAAATGTATGAAATCGCGCTGCATGGTCATTCTGGTGGAGCAAGCCGCCGGGCTGCGGGATAATGGCGCGGCATGATACTCAATGCCGTGCGTCGAGGGCACGCATTCCTCGCTCGCGCAGGCCGGGTTGAAGGGGGCCGGCCGCCCCGGCGGCGGCACCGGGAGTGATAGCCAAGTGGAAAGCAACGAGCTGCGCAAAGCGGGCCTCAAGGTCACCCTGCCGCGAATCAAGATTCTCGAGATTCTGGGCACCGCGACGCCGCGCCACATGAGCGCGGAAGACATCTACAAGCATCTGCTCGATTCGCACGAGGACATCGGGCTCGCTACGGTGTATCGCGTGCTCACCCAATTCGAGGCGGCGGGGCTGGTGACCCGGCATCACTTCGAGGGCACCACGGCCGTTTTCGAATTGAACGAGGGGGAGCACCACGACCACATCGTTTGTCTTGACTGCGGGAAGGTCGAAGAGTTCGTGGATCCAAGCATCGAGGAGCGCCAGAAAGCCGTGGCCGACAAGCTCCAGTTCGAGATCCGGGATCACTCCATGATCCTTTATGGCCGCTGCCGCCGCGTAAATTGCCCGTTTCGCGACCAGAGCTCACGTAACCGGTGACCCACCCCGTGTCCGCAGAAGCCTGAAAGGGCTTCGGTCGAAAGCGGGCGGTCGCTTGATGGCTTGAGGCCTCAGGCCCGAGCGGGAGTCTTGCGGGCCTTCTTCTGGCGGGCAGGGCGCAACATCTCCGCGGCGTGCTCGCGCGCTTTGTCCGTTATGTCGATGCCCCCCAGCATGCGCGCGATTTCCTCCACGCGCTCGGGCTCGGTGAGCACGTGAAGTGACGTTCGGGTCACGCGCCCATCGGTGAGTTTCGCGACGCGAACGTGTGCGTGGGCTTGGCTTGCGACCTGCGGCAGGTGAGTCACACAAAGCACCTGCGCCCGTTCTCCGAGCGCCCGCAGTTGACGGCCGACTATTTCGGCGACGCCGCCTCCGACGCCCGCATCGACTTCATCGAAGACGAGGCAAGGGAGCGCTCCGCGTTGCGCAGCAGCGACCTGGATTGCGAGGCTGATTCGCGAAAGCTCGCCACCGGAAGCCACCTTTGCGAGCGGACGCGGGGGTTGGCCAGGGTTGGCGGTCACGAGGAACTCGATCTCATCGGCGCCATGCACGCCGGCCGACTCGATGTCGAGCGGCCGCACCGCGATCTCGAATCGGCCGCCGGGCATCCCGAGCGTTTGCATCAACTCCGAAATCCGCTGTGAAAGGGCGCGCGCGGCGCGCGTTCGCGCTGCGCTGAGTTTCTTGCACGCTTCTCGGAACTGCGCTTCCGCCTTCGTGAGCTGCTTCTCGAGCTCATCGAGCGAAGCCTCCAGCGTCTCCAGACGTTCCGCTTCCTCACGCATCTGCGCGAATAGCTCGAGGAGCGCGCCGGGCTCGACGCGATGTTTGCGAGCCACCGATTCGATGGCGGCGAGGCGTTGCTCGACCCATTCCTGGCGATCCGGATCCGCCTCCAGGTCCGCTTGATAGTGCTCGACCGCTTCGACGCCTTCACGCAGGGCGATCAAGCTTGTTTCCACGCTCTCTGCGATGTTTGCAAAGCGTGTGTCCAACTCCGCGAGTGTGCGTGCGAGCGTGAGCGCTTTCGACAGCGCCTGCTCTGCATTCACGTCCTCCGCTTCCCGCAGCAGCTCCAGAATGGTGCGTGCGCCGGACGCGAGGCGGCCGTGCTGCGCAAGCCGCTGCCTTTCTGCAGACAATTCCTCGATCTCGCCCGGCTTGAGGTCGAGAGCCTGCGCTTCACCGAGGTAATAGCGGAGCATCTCGAGCCGGCTTTGTCTGTCCCGGGCGGCTGCGACGGCTTGGTCGCGCTGTTCCCGCAACTGCGACCACGCACGGAAGGCATCCGTGACCGTTTGCTGCAAAGGCTGGTGATCGCCGCTCTGGTCGAGGAGCTCCCGCTGCGCCGCGCGCTTGACGAGCGACTGGTATTCCATCTGCCCGTGCACGTCGAGGAGGGTCTCTCCAAGCTGACGTAGCGCTTGCACAGGCATCGCTTGACCATTCACGTACGCACGGGAACGGCCATCTGAGCCGATTACGCGCCGCAGCACACACTCGCCGTCGTGGCTGATCGATTGCTCTTGCAACCACTCCAGCGCCGCGGCGTTGCCCTCTACGGAGAACGTAGCCGAGACTTCCGCGCGCTCGGCCCCGTGACGAACCACCTCCGCTCCGGCGCGGCCGCCCGTTGCCAACAGCAAGGCATCGACCAGAATCGATTTACCCGCGCCTGTCTCGCCCGTGAGCACGGTGAGCCCTCCGCCGAGCTCCAGCTCGACGGCATCGATGATGGCGAAATCGCGAATCTGGATATGGACCAGCACGGCGCTTCAGTCCGACGGTTGACCGGGAATCATGCGATCGCCCCGACCCCACCGGAGCTTGGAGCGGAGGATGCGGTAGTAGTCGTGATCGGAAGGATGCAGGAGCGTCACGCTCATGGGCGCCGGGCCGACCACGAGCTTGTCACCGGGCTCGAGCGCCCCGAGCGAGAGGCCGTCGCAGATCACTTGCGCCTGCGTGTCTGGCCGCTCGAGCAGACGGATCTCGATCGAGCTGGTGCTGCGCACGACAATCGGCCTGTCGGACAGCGTGTGCGGGCAGATCGGCGCGAGCACGAGCGCATCGAGCTCGGGGTACAGGATCGGGCCGCCGCAGGAGAGGGCATAGGCGGTCGACCCCGTTGCGGTGGCGACGACGATGCCGTCGCCCCCGTGCGTGTTCACATAACGCCCGTCGATCCAGGTCTCGAAATCGAGCATGCGGCCGGTCTGCCACTTCTGCAGCACCACGTCGTTCAGGGCGTGGCAGGTCTTGTCGGGCTTGCCGGGAGAGTGGAGCGTGGCCTGGAGCATCGCGCGCCTGTCCTGGACGAACTGGCCTTCGAGGATCTCGTCGAGCCGCTTGCGCACGTCCTGAGGCCCTATATCGGCCAGGAATCCAAGCCGCCCGCGGTTGATTCCGAGGACCGGGATGGCATGCGGCGCGGCGAGCCGCGCGGCGTGCAGCATGGTGCCGTCGCCCCCGATCGCGATCACGAGGTCGGACTTGGCCCCGAGTGAGGCGCCCTGCGTGAGCTCGACTTTGGCCCCGCGGAAGTCGACCGAGCCTGCCTCGTCGGCCAGCACCCGCTTGCCCCGGGTGACCAGGTGGCCGGCCAAGATCTGCATCGACTCGACCACGCGCGCGTCGCGATCGTTGCCGACCAGGGCGATGGTTTCGAAGTGTGGCTGCTGTGCCGGCATGGGGGCTCCTTTTAGCATGGCGGCCCGTCGAACAGGCAGCCAAAAATGCGCGTTAAGCTCGCTTGACACCGCTCCGTGCCGTGCTAGCTTCCTGCGCGAGCGCGCCTGTCGGCAAAATACTTTGTCTCACAGGGGCTTGAGCGAACGGGCGGGAAGCCCCAAACCAGCGCGTATGACGGCACAGACGGTCCACCAGACGCAGACGGGCGAAGAAGCTTTGAGCGAGCGCGCCCGGGAGCTGCTGAGGCTCCTGGTCGAGCATTACATCCGGGACGGCCAGCCGGTCGGCTCCCGGACGCTGTCCCGGGACGTCGGCATGACGTTGAGCGCGGCGACCATCCGCAACGTGATGGCAGATCTGGAGGAGCTGGGCTTCGTCACCTCGCCGCACACCTCCGCCGGCCGCGTGCCCACCGACAAGGGTTATCGCTTCTTCGTCAACTCGCTCCTCAAGGTAGAGCCGCTCGACCAGAGCACCCTGGCGGCGATCGAATCGCGTCTCGAAGAGCACGCCGATGATCCCAAGGCGCTGGTCGCGGTCGCCTCGCAGATGCTATCCAGCATCACGCGCCTCGCAGGTCTGGTCACTTTCCCGCGTCAAAGCCACGCGTCGGTGACCCAGATCGAGTTCGTGCCGCTTTCGGACAACCGCGTGCTCGCGATCCTGGTGGTCAACGGCCGCGAAGTGCAGAACCGCATCGTGCAGCTCGAGCGCTATTACAGCCCGGACGAGCTCAAGCGCGCCTCGAACTATCTGAACCAGGAGTTCCGCGGCAAGGAGCTGAGCGCGGTGCGCGAGCATCTGCTCAACCAGCTCAAGCAGACGCGGGAGCACCTGAACGAGATGATGCTCGATGCGATCCGGCTGGCTCAGCAGGTCGTGAGCGTGCCCGCAGGCAGCACGCGCATGGAATATGTCATGGCCGGCGAGACCAACTTGATGAACTTCGCCGAGCTGTCGAACGTGGAAAAGCTCCGGCGCTTGTTCGAGGCGTTCACCGAGCAGCGCGACATTCTGCACTTGCTCGATCAGAGCCTGAGGGCCGACGGCGTGCAGATTTTCATCGGCCAGGAGTCGGGCTACACGATTCTGGACGATTGCAGCGTGGTCACCGCACCATACTCGTCCGACCAGGAGGTCGTCGGGGTGCTCGGGGTCATCGGTCCGACGCGCATGGCGTACGAGCGGGTGATTCCGATCGTCGATGTCACCGCCAAGCTCCTCGGGTCCGCCTTGAATTCGCGGCCCTGAGCCGCAACTGGTCCCCGAGCCCTCTACAGAAGCCCCAGCCGGCGCCTGGTCGCGGCCGCTCGGCCGAACGCGGACCGCTCATCGTCAAAGTTTGGATAATTTTGGAGACACATCGATCATGACCGTTCCCAACGACGAGCGCGAGCGCGCCCTCGATCCCCGCGCCGCCGCTTCGGAGACGCCCGAGGCAGAAGGCGGGGAGGGCCAGAAAGGCCAGAATGGCCGGAATGGACAGGAAGGCCAGCAGGAGGAGGAGCGGCGCACGAGCGAGCTCGAAGCCTTGCAGAAAGCTCTGGCCGAGGCCGAGGCTCGCGCCGCCGAGCACAAAGATCTTTATCTGCGCGCGCTCGCCGAGGTCGAGAACATACGCAAGCGCGCCGCGCGCGATCTCGAGCAGGCTCACAAATTCGCCGTGGAGCGCTTCGCCACCGATCTGATCGCCGTCAAGGACAGCCTCGAGATGGGGCTGGTCAGCTCCGGAAGCATCGAATCGCTCCGCGAGGGGACCGAGGCGACGCTCAAGCTTCTGTCGAAGGCATTCGAGAACGCCGGCCTCACCGAGATCGACCCCCGAGGCGAGCCGTTCAACCCGCAGCTGCACGAGGCCATGGCGGTGCAGCCCTCGACCGAGCATGCGCCGAACACTGTCGTGCAGATCATACAGAAGGGCTACCAGTTGAACGGGCGCGTGGTGCGGCCGGCGCGCGTGATCGTCTCGAAGGAATCGTAAGACTGACAATCGCTTGTGGAGCCCGAGCTGGATCGTGTACAGGGCGCACCTCGAGGCATCGCGGCTTTCAGGGCGCGCCTTGAAAGGTGATGCGACATCCGCATCTAGCCGGTAAATGTCGGGTCCGCCCCGGCCAGCGAGTGGCCCGATCGCAAGCAGCCGCGGACAGGGCGCCGTCGGCCACGAGAGTTTTCGAACATCATTGAGTCCTCATAAATTTCAGGAGCCCCAGGCCATGAGCAAAGTCATCGGCATCGACCTCGGCACGACCAACTCGTGCGTCGCGATCATGGAGGGCGGCAAGCCGCGCGTGATCGAAAACAGCGAGGGCGACCGTACCACCCCTTCGATCGTCGCCTTCACCAAGGATGACGAAGTGCTCGTGGGGCAGTCCGCCAAGCGCCAGGCGGTGACCAATCCGCACAACACGCTGTTCGCCGTCAAGCGCCTCATCGGCCGGCGTTTCCAGGACGATGTGGTGCAGAAGGATGTCGGCATGGTGCCGTACAAGATCGTGCAGGCCGACAACGGCGATGCCTGGGTCGAGGTCAACGGCAAGAAGATGGCGCCGCCCGAGATCTCGGCGCGCGTGCTGATGAAGATGAAGAAGACCGCCGAGGACTATCTCGGCCACCAGGTCACCGAAGCGGTCATCACGGTGCCCGCTTATTTCAACGACTCGCAGCGTCAGGCCACCAAGGATGCCGGGCGCATCGCGGGCCTCAACGTCAAGCGCATCATCAACGAGCCGACCGCCGCGGCGCTCGCCTACGGTCTCGACAAGCAGGGCGGCGATCGCAAGATCGCGGTGTATGACCTGGGCGGTGGAACGTTCGACATCTCCATCATCGAAGTTGCCGACGTGGACGGCGAGCGCCAGTTCGAAGTGCTCGCGACCAACGGCGACACGTTCCTCGGCGGCGAGGACTTCGACAAGCGCGTGATCGACTATCTGGCCGAGGAGTTCAAGAAGGAGAGCGGCGTCGACGTGCGACGGGACCCGCTCGCCATGCAGCGCCTGAAAGAGGCGTCGGAAAAGGCCAAGATCGAGCTGTCCTCGAGCCAGCAGACCGAGATCAACCTGCCGTACATCACGGCGGACGCCTCGGGGCCGAAGCACCTGAACATCAAGCTCACGCGCGCCAAGCTCGAAGCACTGGTCGAAGACCTGGTGCAGAAGACCATCGAGCCGTGCCGCATCGCGCTCAAGGATGCGGGCCTGTCGATCAACGACATCTCCGAGGTCATCCTGGTCGGCGGCCAGACGCGCATGCCGCTCGTGCAGAAGGCGGTGAAGGACTTTTTCGGCAAGGAGCCGCGCAAGGACGTGAACCCTGATGAAGCTGTCGCGATGGGGGCCGCCATTCAGGCTGGCGTGCTCTCCGGCGAGGTCAAGGACGTGCTGCTGCTCGACGTGACGCCGCTCTCGCTCGGCATCGAGACGCTGGGCGGGGTGATGACGAAGCTGATCGAGAAGAACACGACGATCCCGACCAAGGCGACGCAGACCTTCTCGACGGCCGAGGACAACCAGAGCGCCGTGACGATTCACGTGCTGCAGGGCGAGCGGCAGCGGGCGGCGGACAACAAGTCGCTCGGCCAGTTCAACCTCGAAGGCATTCCGCCCGCCCCGCGCGGCATGCCACAGATCGAAGTGACGTTCGACATCGACGCGAACGGCATCCTCAACGTGTCGGCGCGCGACAAGGCCACGGGCAAGGAACAGAAGATCGTCATCAAGGCCTCGAGCGGTCTCACCGAGGAAGAGATCCAGCGCATGGTCAAGGATGCCGAGTCGCATGCGGAGGAAGACCGCAAGTTCCGCGAGCTGGTCGAGTCGCGCAACAAGGCCGATGCGCTGATCCACGCGACCGAGAAGGCGCTCAAGGAGCTCGGCGACAAAGTGCCCGCCGCCGATCGCGCCAGCATCGAGTCGGCGATCTCGGATCTGAAGAGCGTGCTGAGCGGCGATGACAAGCAGGTCATCGACACTAAAGCGAACGCTCTGGCGCAAGCTTCGGCCAGGCTGTCCAGCTACGCTCAGGCGCAGGCGGGCGCCGAAGCCGGCGCAGGCGCCGGTGGCGGTGCGGGTGCCGGCGGAAGCGGTGCACGTCAGGACGACGTAGTGGATGCGGAGTTCGAAGAGGTAGACAAGGACAAGAAGCGCGGCAACGCGTAAGGCCTGCGACGGAATCGCCCGAAGTCGATCGGGCGATTCTGCCGGGACGGCGACGGGGAGCTCCCGCCCGAGCCGGCCAACCCCCGGGGGCGGGCTGCGCTTCGATGAACCGGCGAGGCGAACTGAGACACGCGACTGTAGTCTCGGCGTGCTCGGGACGGCATGATGGGGTTGTGACGAGAGCGGTCTCTCGTGCGGCCGCCGCGCGACTTCAAGGGGTCGGCGGCGGCCAACTTACGTTCGACTGACGATAACGATGTCCAAGCGCGACTACTACAAGGTCCTAGGCGTCGCCCGAACCGCGACCGAGGCCGAGATCAAGAAGGCCTACCGGCGGCTCGCGATGAAATTCCATCCCGACCGCAACCCCAACGATCAGGAAGCCGAGGAGAAGTTCAAGGAAGCCAAGGAAGCGTACGAAGTCCTGACCGATCCTCAGAAGCGAGCCATCTACGACCAGCACGGACACGAGGGCTTGTCCGCCCGCGCTGCCGGTGGCGGCGGGTTCAGCGCGGCGGATGCATTCAGCGACATCTTCGGCGATGTCTTCGGTGACATCTTCGGCACCGGGCGCCGGAGCGGTCGACAGGTCTACCGGGGCGCCGACCTGCGCTATGACCTCGAGCTCGATCTCGAGCAGGCCGTGTTCGGGCACACGGTCGAAATCGATTTCACCACCCTGGGCGAATGCGACACCTGCAGCGGCACAGGCGCGGCCCCGGGCACCAAGCCCGTGACGTGCGACACGTGCCATGGTGCGGGTCACGTGCGGATCCAGCAGGGATTCTTCTCCGTCCAGCAGACTTGCCCGCGCTGCAAAGGGCGCGGCCAGGTCATCAGCTCGCCTTGCGAGACCTGCCTCGGGCAGGGGCGGCTGCGCAAGAAGAAAACCCTCAAGGTCAAGGTGCCGCCGGGCGTGGACACCGGCGATCGCATCCGGCTCGCGGGCGAAGGCGAAGCCGGCCGCAACGGAGGGCCTCCGGGCGATCTCTACGTCGAGATCCGCGTCCGCGAGCATCCCATCTTCGAGCGCGATGGCAGCCATCTGTCTTGCGAAGTGCCGATCAGTTTCGCAGTCGCGGCCCTGGGCGGCACGGTCGAAGTGCCGACGCTCGACGGCTCGGTCGAGCTGAAGGTCCCGAGCGAAACCCAGTCCGGACGAGTGTTCCGCTTGCGGGAGAAAGGCGTGAAGCCGGTACGCGGCGGGCCGACTGGCGATTTGTTTTGCCGGGTCGTGGTCGAGACGCCAGTCAATCTGACCGAGGAGCAGAAGGAGCTGCTGAGAAAGTTCGACGAGTCCGTGCGAAAGAGCTCGCGCAATCACAGTCCGCGAGAGCGGACATGGCTGGACGGCGTCAAGCGCTTTTTCGAGGCGATGCGTGGCTGAGCAACTCGACGACAGGACGGGGCGCAGCCCACTGCGCGTGGCGATCCTGGGGGTGACGGGCCGCATGGGCCGGGCCCTGATCGCGGCGCTCGATGAATCGCAGAGCGCGGTGCTGAAAGGAGCGAGCGCTTCAGCCAACAGCCGCTGGCTGGGGCAAGATGCCGCAGCTGCGTTGGGGGGACCCGCCCGGGACGTGACGATCACCGCCGATCCGGCGCTTGCCATTCGAGAGGCGGACGTGGCCATCGATTTCACGTTGCCCGAGGCAACCGCGGCGAATGTTTCTGCATGCGTTTCTGCGCAGCGCCCATTGGTGATCGGGACGACCGGGCTCGCGCGCGAGACGCTTGCGCAGATCGAGCAGGCGGCGCGGCACATTCCAATCGTGCATGCGCCGAACATGAGCCTCGGCGTGAACTTGCTCCTGAAGCTCGTTGAGCTGGCAGGACGCACGCTCGATGCCGGGTACGACATCGAGATCTTCGAAGCTCATCATCGCAACAAGAAGGATGCGCCGTCCGGAACCGCTCTCGCGCTCGGCGCGGCGGCGGCTCGGGGCCGGGGCGTGAAACTCGAGGATGTGGCCGAGTACGCGCGGCATGGAACGCCTGAAGCACGCCGGCGAGGCGCGATCGGGTTTTCTGTTTTTCGCGGCGGCGACGTAGTAGGGGATCACACTGTCACATTTGCCGGCCTAGGCGAGCGGATCGAGCTGACGCACCGGGCGAGCGACCGCCTCGCCTTCGCACGCGGCGCAGTGAAGGCCGCGGGCTGGGTCGTGAAGCAGCGTCCGGGGCTGTACACCATGCAGGATGTATTGGGATTCTCACTTCCCTAGCCCTGCCTGCTCGCGTAGACTCCCTTCCCTCAGCACGCGGCGAAATTCTTCATGCGGGATCGGCCTGACAGCCCATCCCGCCGTCCGCATGCGTGTATGAAACGACCACTGACCGAGGTTGCTGTGACGACACCTGCAGTGCTGGCCCTGGAAGATGGCACCGTGTTCCACGGCATCTCGATCGGTGCCAAGG
>DASVCI010000096.1:0-4123 GCA_036381695.1 Steroidobacteraceae bacterium | reverse complement strand
GTGCGGCATCCGGTTCACACCAGAGTCTGCGGACCAGACGCACTGCCTGAGCCCGTGCAAGCCGCGAGGCCGCGCGTCGAAGCCCGCGGCCGAGCGCACCACGAGCCGCGGACGGTCGCTTCGCGGTGAGCGCGCAGCGGCCGCGTATCGCTGGTAACGAGTAAGACGAGGGGACAAAATGAACGACTACCAAGCGATTTACGACGCGGTGCGCAGCCGCATCCACGGCGGCAACGTCTCTGACGCAATCGAGAACGTGATCCGTGAGGCGAACATCGGCCACTACGCAGAGCAGGCGTTTCAGGCTATCGCGACGGACATGGCGGCACCGCACGTGCTGATGCGACCCGCCCTATCGATCGACGGCAACCAATGGTGCGCGCTTTACGGCGAGGACTTGCAGGACGGCGTCGCAGGTTTCGGCGACTCTCCGGCCGACGCGATGCGGGACTTCGACCGCAACTGGTTCGCGAAGTTGCCCTCGTCTCGGGAACACAAGGGAGAAAGTTGATGGGCTACATGCGGTCTACTGGAGAAAAATGAAGCTCGCCCTGACACGCGCTGAGATCGAGGAGCTGACCGAGCGCCGCCGGCCGGCAGCCCAGGCTCGCGTCCTGCGCGCCCTCGGCATCGACTTCCGAGTCCGGCCGGACGGCTCGCTCCTCGTACTCCGCGAAAAATTGTTGCACTCAGGGTTAGTGCGTGCTAATCTTTGCAGCGAGAGGTTCCAGATTCACTACCAGGAGGAGGAGGACAAGCGATGAAAACTCGACAGGAGAGACCGATGAGCAGGTACGACTACGCGACGATGCCGCGCCGACAGCTCGCCGCGCTCATGCGGCAAGCGCGGCGCAACAGCGGCGAGTATGCGTGCGAGTTCGGGCACGTCGGCTGCGGCTGCACCAACTCGCGAAACATGAGCGGCCTTGCCGCGTGCTCGGAAGCCGTCGCCGCTGAGATTGTGCGGCGCAACGGTTGCGATTGCAAGCGACCGGAGCCCGTCAACGGTGTCGCGCTCGTCAGCAACGGCAGCGCTTCTTGACCACCGCAACGCAAACGACAGGAGAGACCGATGAGCAGGTACGACTACGCGACGATGCGCGCGCGGGAGGATCTGGTATCCGGCCGGAACACGCGGCCGGCGTTTTTGAACTCAAGAGCCGCGTCTACTGGAAACACAGGAGAAAGCGAATGACACTATTTGAAGCCTTGCGCCTACTAGCCGAGGTTCACACCCGGTACGACGACGAGATCGGCTTCACGATCTCAATGGGCGCCACCCCAGACACCGTGCCGCATGATCTGTACGTCGAAGCGTGGCGCGTCGTTCGCAGAGAGGCCATGCTTCCAACCGAGGCTGCCAGCACGCGGTAGCACAAGCGATGCCCCGCAAGCGTCGCAAAGAGAATGACGGTCTCCCGCCCCGCTGGCGCTTCTACCACGGGGCGTACCGTTATCTCGTCCCAGCGGGGCAAGAGCACCACTGGGATGGGCGAAAGCAGTTCACGCTTGGCTACACGCTCGCCGAAGCCTACAAGGTGTGGGCCGAGCGACTCGCGCTTATCGAGTCGCCGACCGGCGATATCGTCACGGTTGCCGACGCGATCGAGCGCTACGCGCTCGAGGTTGTTCCGACAAAGGCGGCTCGCACCCAGCTCGACGATCGCCGCCGGCTGCCGATCCTCGCCAAAGAGTTTGGACACGCGACTGTGCGCCCCGGCCCGATGGGCATCGAGCCGCACCACATCTACGAGTACGTCACGCGCAACGCGCATCGGCTGACCGAAGCGCGGCGGCGCATGGAGCTGCTCTCCCATGTGTTCACTATGTGCGTGAACTGGGGCGTGATCGACCGGCATCCGTGGAAGGGCAGCGGCATGATGCTGCAGCGCGAGATGCGGCCGAAGCCCAAGCGCCGCTACGTCGAGGACTGGGAAATCCTTGAGGTGTTGTCGCTGCCGCCGCGGAAGAGACGCGGCTCGGTGCTCATGTGCCAAGCGTACATTCGCCTGAAGCTCCTGACCGGGCTGCGCAAGACCGACATGCTGTGGCTGCCGGCGCAGCACAGCGACGACGGCCTGCGCGTCACGCCGTCGAAGACGCAGCACACGACGGGCGTCTCGCAGCTCTACGTGTGGACGCCCGAGCTTCGCGCGGCCGTGGACATGGCGCTCGAGGCGCGACCTGTAGACATCGCGCCCTGGCTCTTCTGCACGCGCGAGGGCCGGCCACTGATCGACGAGAACAACGTTACGAACCGCTTCGACTCGATCTGGCACCGATTCATGAATCGCTGCCTGAGGGAGACGAAGCTCGAGACGCGCTTCGCGGAGCGCGACCTGCGCTCGAAGGTAGCGACGGATGCGGAGAGTCTCGAGCGCGCACAGGCGCTGCTCGCGCATGCCGACTCGCGACTCACGAAGCGTGTGTACACGCTGAAACCGCGGCCGGTGTTGCCGGCGAAGGGAGTGAAGGGATGAAGAAGATTGAGGTGCAGGACCGATGAACCCTTACTACGTCTGTCTCGGAATCGCGGTGCTCGTCGGCGTCGCGCGAATCGTAGAGTGGCACCGCCACGGAGCGCCCGAGGGCGCGCTCGAGGCCGTCGGGATGCTCGCCCTCATATGGGGCGTCATCGTGCTGAAGCTCCTCGTCGGCATGCTGTTCTGAATTGCACACCGCGATTTGAATTGCACAGGCCCCCTCTGCGAGCCTTATACTAGGCGGGCTGCGGTGGTGCGACGGCTGGTTCAAATCCAGTCGCCCCGACCACCGTTTTCTGCCGTGAAGGCGACTACTTAGAAGTGTGACGGTGTGCAACGAAGTTAAGCGATACGCACGCGTAGGCTGTTGAAGCACCGTTTACGATCGCAGGGAATTGCACAATGGACCAGCAGCTCGACGGACAGTTCTGGCTCGGACTGATCATCGTGGTCGTCGTGCTCGGCGTGTGGGTGTGGCAGATGTATGCCTACCACCGAGATCCCGACGCGTACGATCGGGCGCTCGACAGGTGCGTCGACGGGCTCGTAGCGCGCGTCAAGCGCCTGCTGGGACGCTGACCCAGTCAGCTGTCTCGCTGCGCTTCCGACGCTGGACGAAGACCGGCATCCTGAACGTGATCCCGTGATCCGGGTGCGTCACCCATAGTGCCTGCTGCGCTGGCTCGTAGGGGAAGTTGCCAGCGTAGGCATACTCGTCGTAGCCCTTCAGCGAGCCGTTCACGACAGTCTGCGCGAGGTGCATATACTGATGGAAGTGTCCCATCAGCAGCACGTCGTAGCTGCGATCGATCTCGGCGTTGCGCGATCGCTTCTTCTTGTCGCCGCGGAAGATCGGCCCGATGGGCCCGATCATCCCGTCGCCGCCGCGGAACTGATCGCCATGCGTCAGGAGGTAGCGCGTGCCGTAGATCCGGTAATACGCGTCAGGCCCCTCGGGGATCAGGAACGTCACGCGGCGGTCGCGCTCGAAGTGCTTCGCCAGTAGGTTGTACAGCAGCCAGTCGAAGTTCGTGTGGTTGCGGCGCTTCGCCCGCGGCTTGCGCGACGTGCGCCCGTGGTTGCCGGTGACGCACGGCACGAAGACTCGCCCAAACTCGCCGGCCAGCCGCTCGATGCACGCGATCAGCACGCCGTGCAGATCGAGTAGCGCGGGCATCGATTCGATCTCGTTCGTCTGCGACAGCTCGTCGTGGATGTCGCCGGAGAGCATGTCGCCGCCGAGCGCGAGCACCGCGCCCTCATACTGGGCCTGTGTCATGTGCTCACGTAGCAGCTCGATGCCTACCTCGATGAACGTCTGCGCACGCTTGTGCGCGATCTCCACGGTGTACTCGTTGACGCCGCCGATCTCGGCTGGCCGCACACGCTCACCCCAGTGCCAGTCGCTGGCAAAGAACGTCGGCACGCCCGCGAAGTGCTTGCGATCCGCGGCTCGCGGCCGGCGCTGCACCCAGTTCGGAACGCCGACCTGAGCCTGCGTCAGGCCGATGATCTCCTTGCGGACGCGCTCCTCAGTGAGCACCAGCTCCTCGAGTCGCTTCACCTGCCTGCGCAGCGTGACCAGCTCGTGGTCCTTGGTCTTCGTGACCGCGGGCTGCGCGATGATCTTCTCCACGTGC
>DASVCI010000095.1:0-31753 GCA_036381695.1 Steroidobacteraceae bacterium | reverse complement strand
ACCGAGATCTTCAGCATCTCCTTCCTCGACTGCATCACCTGCGGTCTGGGCTCGGTCGTGCTGCTGCTCGTGCTGAGCAACATCCGCTCGCCCGACATGGAGATGGCCGAGCAGGACCTGAACGAGCAGCTCATCAAGCTTGAGGAGGAGCTGGTCGACATCGAGGGCCAGAGCGCCATTCTCAACCGCGAGCTCACCGCCAGGCAGGAACAGCTGTCCGAGGAAAAGGCGCGCATCGCGCGCCTGCGCGGGGATTTGAGCGACATTCGCGGCAAGTACTCCGCCTCCAAGCGCGAGGCCGACGTCGCCAATCAGCTCGAGGGGCGGCTGGCTTCGGCGCAGCAGACGCTCACCGAGGAGATGAAGCGCCTCCTGGGACAGGGCTTTCGGCGCAAGAAGGATGACGCGATCGGCGGCATTCCCGTCGACAGCGAGTACATCATCTTCATCATCGATACCTCGGGCAGCATGTTCAATTACGTCTGGCCGTTGCTGCTGCAGAAGATCGAGGAGACCCTGAACGCCTACCCGACGGTGAAAGGCTTTCAGGTGATGAACGACGAAGGCACGTACATGTTTCCGACCTATCGGGGCAAGTGGATTCCCGACACGCCCAACCAGCGGCGCCTCGTGCTCGAGCGGCTCAGAACCTGGAACGCCTTCTCGAACTCGAGCCCGATCGAAGGCATCGTCGAGGCGATCCGCACCTACTACTCGAAGGACAAGAAGATCAGCCTGTACGTGTTCGGCGACGAGTTCACGGGTCCTTCCATCGACTCGGTCGTCAAGAGCGTGGACGTGATCAACCGCGAGGACGAGAGCGGCGATCGGCGGGTGCGCATCCACGCAATCGGTTTTCCAGTACGGCCGGACGCGCCGCAGTACACGAGCATACGTTTTGCGACGCTGATGCGGATTCTCTGCCAGCGTAACGGCGGCACCTTCGTCGGGCTGGACGATCCGGAACGCAGGCGCAGTCCGTTTCGTATCGGTAGCACGGTGAGCGCGCCGAGCGTGAATTCCAACGAGCCGAGGTCATCTTGAACAGCCTCGCTTTCACTCGAGCCTCGAGGTGCGCGGGTCGGGTCGCCCGGCCGGGCCTGCGCTGTTACGACAGAACCGGCGTGCTGCTCGCCCTGCTCGGCGTCGCGGCGCTGGTGACGCTCGCCGGCTGCGGGCCGGTGCGTCTGGTGGCGAACACGAACATTCCCCCGCCCCTCATCGTCAAGCTCCCGATTACGGTGGCGCTCTTCCTGCCGACGGAGTTCTCCCAGTACGTGCACGACGAGGAGCGTCAGGGCAAGCAGTGGCACATCGAGCTGGGCCAGGCGCAGACGGACGGAATCACGCGGCTTCTGAATGCGATGTTCGAGCGCGTGGTGCGCGTCGACAGCGTCGCGGCCGGTGGGGCGCTAGGCCCGGAAGTGCGGGCGATCCTCGAGCCGAGCATCGAAGAATATGCGTTCGTGACGCCGCGCGATGCGGGCTCCCCGTTCTTCGCGGTGAGCATCAAGTACCGCGTGAATGTGTACACGCGTGAGGGCAAGCTGGCGGAATCCTGGGGATTCACCGGCTATGGCACTTCGCCGGCGCAGGGGTTGTCGAGCATCGAGCCGTTGAAGCAGGCGACAGCGCTCGCGATGCGGGATGCAGGGGCGAAGCTTGCCGTCGAGTTCCGCGAGCAGGCTGTGATTCGCAGCTTGTTGCCCGAAGCGCCCACTGCGGATGATGGTGCGTCGCCGACGCCGGCTGGCAATTCGTCGTCAGAGCAGGAGAGCCCGGGAGCGCAGACGGCGCCCGGCGAGCCGCCGCAAGTTCAGTCGCAAGCTCCGCAGTCGCCAGGACAGTCTGAGCCGCCGGAGGAGCAGACCGACTCCGTCCCGGTGAGAACCGACACGATCCCGGAGCAAAGCGGCGCGCCAGCTCCCGGTGAAGCGCCGGAAAAGAAGCCCGAGGTCGAGAGCCCGACGTCCGAGGCGCCGGCTGAGGAAGCGCCTCAGCCGACCGGAGAATCCGCTTCAGAAGCGCAAGAAGACCAGACGGAGCCTGAGCCGCAGCCCCAGTCTTGAGCTGACGATCAGCTGGAGGACTCTGTCGCCGCGTCGCTTTCCTTGCGGGTGCGGAACACTTCGCGCATTTTCATTCCGGGAGTGTCCACCGGCTCGATGCCGACGAACTTCGGACGGAAGCGCGCCGCCCGGATCGCCTCGAGCGTTTCGGAAACCTGCCGGTCGGTGCCGTTGTGCTCGAGGACGCGTGCGTCGGTGACAGCGCCCGCGGCAGTGACGGTGAACTCCACTTCCACGAATGTTTCGGTGACCTGGTCCGGGGACAGCGTGAGATAGCGCGTCGCGAGCTCGGGCGAGGGGTAATAGACCCGCACCGGGAAGGTGAGCAGGCGTTGAGCGTCAGCCGACTCCTCCGCGACGACCGATTGCGTCTTGAGCTCAGCCGCCCGCTTGTAAAAATGCAGCGCCTTCTCGGGGTCGTGCTTGACCTGGAACCAGTCGCCCAGCTCGATGAGCGCGGGCACGACCGCCGCTTCATCGGGCTCGGGCTGGCTCGTCAAGATTTTCACTGCGCGCGCCAGCGCTTCTTCTCCTTTGTCGCTCAGCATGCGCGGATTCATCGGCTTCGGCGGATCGCGTGAGCCGTCCGCGTTGGTCAG
This sequence comes from Steroidobacteraceae bacterium, assembly GCA_036381695.1. Taxonomy (GTDB): domain Bacteria; phylum Pseudomonadota; class Gammaproteobacteria; order Steroidobacterales; family Steroidobacteraceae; genus Steroidobacter. Next base: position 29,085 of record DASVCI010000095.1, on the reverse strand, counting down.
GATGTGCTCGGGCGCAAAAGGCTTGAGTCGCAGGAGCGACCGTTGCAGCTCCTTCAAGTACGTGCTCGCGAGGCCGCGAAGCGGCTCGGCAACTCGTGGGTCGTTGCGCCCCGCCATGCGCTCGGCCAGATCGATTGCGCTGCGGTACATCTCACGGGCGCGGGCGAAATTCCCGATGTCGGCGTACCAACTTGCGATCTCACACATCGTCGGCACGACCCTGGGATCGCGCTTGCCGTACCGGTGCTCGCTGATCTGGAGCAGATAGGCCATGTGGCGCTCGGCCTGATTGACGAGCCCGAGCGCCGTCAGGCTCCGGGCGAGCTGGTTCAGCATGTCCCGTTGACCCTTGTCGAACAGCCCGTACGTGCGCCTGGTGATGAGCACGGCGCGGTCGAGAAGCGGGACGGCTTGCTCGTGGCGCCCCGTTTCGGCGTAGGCGTAGGCGAGCCCCTCGAGCGGCTCGATGAGCCGGTCGCTGGTCGAGCTGACGTGCCGCTCGAGGATGCCGAGGGCTTCGACGAAAGTGGCTTCCGCGCCGAGGTTGTCTTCGTTGCGTAACTGCGCGCCTCCGAGCAGGGTCAGCGCCTCGGCCAGCGCCAGGGGGTCGGAGGGAGATTGCTCACGAGTCTTGTCGACGAGCTTCTGCGCCACGTCGATCGCGGCAGCGAAGTCGCGCTGCTCGATCCTGGCCCAGTACTCCTGCTGATGGAGCGGGCGCGGGGAGACTTCCGCCGCCTGAGCGAGGAAAGCGGGAAGCGTCGCAGCTGCTAGCGCGGCGTGTAGAACGGCGACACGGTACAAAGACTGCATCGGACAGGCACGGTCGCGGGTGGCCTCGGGCAAGGCTAAGACGTTGCGCTTCCTCTAACAAGAAGAACCCTTTCGAGCGGCTCGCCGGCCGCTTTCGGACGTCGCTTTCGCCTCGGGCCCTGTCCCCCGGGCTCCTGGCGCGCGCGATGCACTGCGGGCAGAAGCCGACGGAGCCCCTGATTTCGCGCGCCGACGATCGACTTGCCCGACAGCTCGCGTCCTTGAGTGTCGGCGCCGCGCCGGGCATGCTGGAACCTCGGCCTCGGCACTGAACGTTGAATCGTCTCGATTTCACGGGCCGTGGAGACACTGGTGAATCGCCGCACCCCGGCTCACCCCTGAAAGGTCAGGATGCATGAGCGACGATCCGCTCTGGTACAAAGATGCCGTCATCTACCAGTTGCACGTGAAGGCGTTCTACGACGCCAACAACGATGGGATGGGGGATTTCGCCGGCCTCGCGCAGCGCCTCGATTACATCCAGGAACTGGGCGTCAACACGATCTGGCTGCTGCCGTTCTACCCCTCGCCGCTGCGCGACGATGGTTACGACATCGCCGACTACTGCAACGTCCATCCCGATTACGGCACGCTCGATGACTTCCGCACGTTCATGGCGCAAGCGCATCGACGAGGCCTCAAGGTCATCACCGAGCTGGTCATCAACCACACCTCGGACCAGCACCCGTGGTTTCAGGAGGCACGGCGGGCCCCGCGTGGCTCGCCGGCGCGTGAGTTCTACATCTGGAGCGACGACGACAAGAAGTTCGCCGGCACCCGCATCATCTTCACCGACAGCGAGACCTCGAACTGGGCATGGGACCCGGTCGCGGGCCAGTACTACTGGCACCGCTTCTTCTCGCATCAGCCGGACCTGAACCACAACAACCCGGCCGTGGTCGAGGCGGTCATCGACGTCATGCGCTTCTGGATGGACCTGGGCGTGGACGGGCTCAGGCTCGATGCCATCCCGTACCTGTGCGTGCGCGAGGGGACGAACAACGAGAATCTCCCTGAGACCCATGCGGTGCTCAAGCGCATGCGCAAGGCCATGGACGAGCGCTACTCGGCCCGCATGTTCCTGGCCGAGGCCAACCAGTGGCCCGAGGACGTGCGCGAGTACTTCGGCGAGGGCGACGAATGCCACATGGCGTTTCACTTCCCGCTCATGCCGCGCATCTTCATGGCCGTCGCCCTCGAGGATCGCTATCCCATCACGGAGATCCTGCGGCAGACGCCGGACATCCCCGAGAACTGCCAGTGGGCGATCTTTCTGCGCAATCACGACGAGCTGACGCTCGAGATGGTGACAGACCGCGAGCGCGACTACATGTACAAGATGTACGCGCAGGAGCCCCGGATGCGCGTGAACGTCGGCATCCGCAGGCGCCTCGCCCCGCTCCTCAACAACGACATCGACCGCATCAAGCTGATGAACAGCCTGCTGCTGTCGATGCCGGGCTCGCCGATCATCTACTACGGCGATGAGATCGGCATGGGCGACAACATCTACATCGGCGACCGCAACGGCGTGCGCACGCCGATGCAGTGGAGCATCGACCGCAATGCGGGATTTTCCCGCTGCGATCCCCAGCGCCTGTACCTGCCGGTCATCATGGACCCGGTGTACGGCTATCAGGCGGTGAACGTCGAAGCGCAGAGCCGCGACCCGGGCTCGCTCCTCAACTGGACCCGTCGCATTCTCGCGGTGCGCGGCCAACATCGGTGTTTCGGCCGCGGCGCGCTGGAATTCTTGAAGCCCGCCAATCGCAAGATCCTCGCGTACGTTCGCACTTACGACAATGAGATCGTCCTGTGTGTCGCGAACCTGGCGCAGACCGCGCAGGCGGTCGAGCTCGACCTGTCGAAGTACAAAGGCCGCGTCCCCGTCGAGATGATGGGCAGGAACAGCTTTCCGCCGATCGGAGAGCTGCCTTACTTCCTGACGCTGCCGGCGCACGGCTTTTTCTGGCTGCTGTTGAGCGACGACGCCGAGCCGCCTAGCTGGCACATCGAAAGGCTCCCGGCCACGGAACTTTCGGTGCTGGTGCTGTCGCAAGGCCTGGCCACGTTCTTGCCGGATCTACCGAGCGGGCAGGCGGCTCAAGTGGCGCGCCGGGCGATGCAGCAGCTCGAACAGGAAGTGTTGCCGGAGTTCCTGCGTCCACGTGCCTGGGTGAGCCGTCGCGCCGGCAGGATCACGTCTGCGCGGCTCGGCACGCGCGCCCTCTGGCGCAACGAGCAGAAAACCTTTTTGCTCTCGTTCGTCGAGACGGAATCCGACGCAGGGGAGCATCGCCGCTATTTCCTGCCGCTTGCCCTGACGTGGGAAGACACGCAGGAGCCGGGTCTGCTGCAAACCGCCGAGTGGACGCTCGCCAAGGTGCGTGAGCATGCCCGTGCCGGCGTGATGGTCGACGCGTTCGCCGATCCTGCGTTCTGTCTGGGACTGGTGCACTGCCTCGCGACCAATGCGACCGTTCCCTGGGCGCGCGGCGTGCTCAAATTCGTCGCCACTGGCCGGGTGGCGGTGCAGGAGATGGAAGGCGAGTCGGTGCAGCACGTTGGCGCGGACGTGACGAACACGAGCGTGATGCTGAACGAGTCGTTGTTCCTGAAGGCGTATCGTCGCGTCGAGCCCGGACCGCATCCGGACCTCGAGATGAACGAGTTTCTCACCCGCGCCGGCTACGGCTCCATCGCGGCGCTGGCGGGGAGCATCACCTATGTGGGCGAAGAGCAGTGCGTGCTCGCCAGCGTGTTCGCCTGGGTTCGCAACCAGGGCGATGCGTGGACGTACACACTCGATCACCTCGAACGGTTTGCCAGCACGGTCCTGTCGCAGGGAGCGCCCGAGGACAGCTCTGCGCACGCGCTGTTCACGGCTCAGATGCAGACGCTGGGTCGTCGCGTCGGCGAGCTGCATGCCATCCTTTGCACCGCGCGTGATGACGAAGAGTTCACTCCGGAGCGCGCGAGTGACGCGGATCTGTCACGCTGGTACAGCACGATCAGCTCGGAAGCCGAGTCGGCCTTCCGACTGCTGGCAGAGCGCCTGTCCAGTCTCGAGGAGGCGCCTGCACAGCGCGCTCGCGAGCTCCTCGCCCGTCGTGATCAACTCTTGAGCCAGCTCCGCGAGCTCACCCGTGGGCCCGTGAGTGCGGTCAAAACTCGACATCACGGGAATCTGCACCTCGGCAAGGTGCTGCTGACGGCGGACGATTTTCTCATCACCGGTTTCGAGGGCGACGTCTGGCTCCCGCTCCAGGAACGGCGCAGGAAGGACTCGCCGCTCAGGGACGTCGCCTCGCTCCTGCGCTCGTTCGATTACGCGCGCCTGGTAGCTTTGGAGCGCGCGATCTCGGGCCGCCCAGAGCAGCGCGACCGGCTCGAGCCGGTCTTCGACGACTGGCTGAACGTGACAAGGCACGCGTTCCTGCGAGGGTATCGGGGAGCGATCGCCGCCGGCGGCTGCGCGCCGGAGAGCGAAGAGGATTTCGCGCGGCTCCTCGAGCTGTTCCAGATCGAGCGCGCCTTGCGCGAGCTGAGGAGCGAGATCGAGCGTCGTCCGGCCTGGATCGACGTGCCTGTCCAGGGCTTGCTCTCGCTGATCGAGGATTGAGCCGGCTTACTCGAAGCTTTCGGTCGTGTACCGATACGCGCGCAAGTCCGGCGACCAGTAGTCGGCGGGCAGGTGCGCCTTGCACTTCAATTGGCGCACGAACTGCCGGGGATCGATGATCTGGTTCCATACCGCCGGCAGGAACGTCGCGCGTGCCTCGCCAGCCTCGATGATCAAGCCGTCGACGAACGGGCGCAGTTGCGCGATCAGATCTTCCTCGCTGAGGAAAGTCATCGGCGCGAGCGGGCTCAGCACCGAAATGTGCAGATGGACATGAGGCCATTCGTCGCGGCTCAGGCGGGGGAAGCGCGGGTCGCTGAACGCACAAGCCCATGCATTGCGCCACACGTCTTCGGCGAGCGGTCGGGCGGCATCGAGGCTTCCGCAACAGCCCCGCAACTGGCCGCGTGTACGCAAGGTGACGAACGATGAGCGCCGTTGCATCAGGGCGGGCGTCGATGGAAGGCGCTCGCAGGTCGAGAATCGCCCTTCCGGCAGGGCGGACTCGATCGAGGCGCGCGCCAGCGCGATCAGCTCACGTCGCTCGAGAGGGCCGAGGCTCATGAACCGCAAACGCTCCGTATCCGACCACGCGTGAGCGCTCGCCGGCCGTGTCGCCGGAATTGCAACGAGCGATCTCGATCACGGACAACGCGAGAGCGCGCGCGACCTCGAGCACTCCATTGATCGCCCCCGCGCCGCAGGCCTGCTCGCTCGAAAGGCGCGCCTCCATGCGCACGATCGCTGCGCTCGTGTCGGCATCGATCCTGCGTGCGCTCTCGTAATCGTGATAATGGCTCAAGTCGGAGCTCGCGAGCACTAGCGTCTCCTCGCCGCCCCAGAGCCGCTCGAGCACGGAGGCGACTTGCTCGGCAGCGATTGAGCCGAGCACGAGGGGCAGGAGCGTGAAGCGCTCGAACAGGACCTGCAGGAACGGCAACTGCACTTCCAGGCAGTGCTCGAAAGCATGCGGCTCATCCGACTCCACGACCTGAGCGGATTTGAGCACCTCGGCCTTGAGCTCTTCGTCGATGGGAACGTGCCCGAGCGGAGTGGCAAAGAAGCGCGCCGCGGGCACGGCCATGCCGCGCAAGTACACGCGATGACTCGGCCCGAGCAACACCACGCGCTCGATCCGGCCACGCATGTGACTGACGAGCGAATAGGCCGCGCCGGCGATCGGCCCGGAGTAGATGTACCCCGCGTGGGGAACGATGAGAGCCTTGGGTGGGGCCGGCGGCTCGCGCGCGCCCTGTCGCAAATACGACCACACTGCGCTGCGCAAGACGTCGGGATCGCCGGGATAGAACGAGTCCGCGACGGCGGGCGGGCGAACGCTTGTGTTTGCCGAGGCCGGGCGCATCATGGACCGGAATGTATACGCCCGCGTGGGCGGCGATGGAAGTGATGTCTCACCCGACCCGATATTGGCACAGGCTGGAGGACGGCCGCGTGCAGTGCGACGTGTGCCCCCGCGCCTGCAAGATGCACGAGGGGCAGCGTGGCCTCTGCTTCGTACGAGGGGTCGAAGGCGGCGAGGTGCGGCTCTTCACTTACGGGCGTTCGAGCGGCTTCTGCGTGGACCCGATCGAGAAGAAGCCTCTGAACCATTTCCTTCCCGGCACCTCGGTCCTGTCGTTCGGCACCGCTGGCTGCAATCTCGCGTGCAAGTTCTGTCAGAACTGGGACATGAGCAAGTCGCGCGAGATGGACACGCTGAGCCAGAGCGCCTCTGCGGCGATGCTGGCTTCCACTGCCAAGGCGCTCGGCTGCGCCAGTGTCGCGTATACGTACAACGATCCGGTGATCTTCATGGAATACGCGATGGATGTGGCGGAGGCCTGTCGGGAGCAGGGCGTCAGGAGCGTCGCGGTCACCGCCGGCTACATGTGCAGCGAGCCTCGCGCGGAGTTCTATCGCTACATGGATGCCGCGAACGTCGACTTGAAGGCTTTTACCGAGCGCTTCTATCGCAAGATCTGCGGCGGCGAGCTCGGCGCGGTGCTCGAAACGCTCGAGTATCTGAAGCACGAGACGAGGGTGTGGTTCGAGCTGACCACGCTCCTCATTCCGGGAGAGAACGACTCTGACGCGGAGATCGACGCGATGACGCAGTGGATCGCCGAGCGGCTCGGGTCCGAGGTGCCGCTGCACTTCACCGCCTTTCACCCGGATTGGAAGATGCTGGACAAGCCGCCGACGCCGCCGGGCACGCTCACACGCGCGCGCGAGATCGCGCTACGCAATGGGTTGAAATACGTTTACACCGGCAACGTACACGACAAGGCCGGTTCGAGCACGTATTGTCCCGGCTGCAACACCCGCGTGATCGAGCGTGATTGGTACCAGCTCGGGCGGTGGCTCCTCGATGATCAGGGCCGCTGCACGAACTGTGGAACGCAATTGCCCGGCGTCTTCGAGGGAACGCCGGGCAATTGGGGAAGGCGGCGCATGCCCGTGCGCCTCGAAGCCTGAAGGGCAACTCGCACTGCCGGGCTGTTCCCGTCAACTGAGCTGACCTTCCGGAGCTCTCGCGTCAGAATCTCCACGCTCCCGACAGCCAGATCGCATCGGCGTCATCGAGCACGTCGGAGTCGATCTTTTCGTACTCGAGCCTGGCGTGCAGGCGCTCGAAGAACGTGAGGCCCGCGCCGAAGCCGTACAGCAAGTCCTCATCGCTCGCGCTCGAGTCGAAGTCGGGCGCGGTGGGATCATCGATGTCGATGGTGGCGTCCACGTCGTAGAAGTAGTAGCCCACCTTGGCGAAGAGCTCGACCGGCCCGATCGGCCAGGTGCCGATGAGGTACGGGGCGAAGCCGCTCACGTCGAGCTCGAAGTCGCCGCTCGAGCCCGTCGCCTCGAAGCTATCGCTGGGCGCACCGAAATCTATGTAAGCGGCCTCCAGCGCGAAATACGGGTTGAGCCGCCAGCCGATGAACGCTTTCCAGGCCGTGTCATCGTCGTCGAGCCGTTCGACCGCCTCGTCCGTGTCCTCGATGTCGTCGATGTCGACATTGAACTGGCCCACGCCGCCGCCCAGATAGAACCCTTCGTCGTTCTCCGTCTGCGCCCATGCGCCCGTGCTCGCGAGCGACGCGATGAGCGCCGCAATCATTGCTCGATGCATCATCCTCTCCTTTGAAACGCGAAAGTGCGTGTCGCCAGACAAACGCTGCCTCGAAATGGCCGGTTCCGAGTGCGTTGTTGCGCGCGACGCACATGACAGCGATTCCCTCTCACGAGATCGAGGCCGCTCGGCGCAGGCAGGCGGGCTCGAGCAGGGTGGGCGTCGTTTTCCAGGCGTGCTCATGGCGGGCTACGGCCGACACAACGTCGTTGCGTGCGCTACAGCTATGTAAACTTGTCTCGGTTGGGCACGAGCGGAGAACCGATGCGGCGTCTGTGGAACACGTTTTTGAAGGGGTTGGTGGCCGTGCTGCCAGTCGGCGCGACCGTGTATCTCGTCTTCTGGCTCGGGCGCACCACCGAGTCGATTTTGAGCGGGCCGCTCAAAGCGCTGTTGCCGGAGGACAGATACTGGCCGGGGCTGGGGCTCCTGGTCGGCTTCACGCTCGTGGTGTTGATCGGCTTCGCCGTCAACGCCTACGTCGTGCGCTCGCTCCTTCGCCTGGGCGAGTCGTTCCTCGCGCGCATTCCTATCGTCAAGACGATCTTCGGCGCTCTCAAGGACGTCACGCGGTTCTTGCCGGCCGGCGGCAAAGCACGCGACTTGAAGCGGGTCGTGCGCTGGCGCTTCGGCAGCGCGCAGCTCATTGGTTTCGTCACTGAAGAGCAAGTCTCCCCGCGGATCTTCGGAGGCGAGGCCTCGGGCCTCGTCGCCGTGTACTTTCCGATGAGCTACCAGATCGGCGGCTACACGCTGTACCTGCCTGCCGAGGAGCTGATGGAAACGGATCTGACCGTCGAGGAGGGCATGCGCATGGTGCTCATCGGCGGAGTTTCGAGCCACTGGGATGAGGGCGAGCGTGGCGGGTGATTCGTGCTTCGATGTGACCCGTCTCTCGACGTGTCAATTCTTGTCACCCCGCGAACTGTGGCGTGCTTAACACTTCCGCGCAGTTCGCCACACCTCAGCCTCGTTTGTACTCGGAACACTGATAGCATCGGCGACCAGCCCACAACTCGCGCTGGTCGATCGTGTCCGAGGCGAATCTTCGACAAGTACGCGTCCTGCACCTGGTGAGCTCGGGCGCCCTCGCCCCCGGTTTGCAGCAGTCGCTGTTCATGCCGCTGCTCACGCGCACACCCAAGGAACGTGTGAAGAGCCAGATCGTCTGCCTGGCGCCGAACGTGGTGCCTGCGGCGGTGCTCAGGCAGAACGGGATTCCGGTGCACGAGGTGCCGCTGTCAAAAAAGCGTTTTTCGCTGGGCGGCTTCTCCGAGCTCACGCGGGCAGTGAAGAGTTTCCGTCCCGATCTCATTCAGGCCTGGGGGCACACGGCGCAGATCCTTTCTGTCGGGGTGCGCAAGCGCTGCGATTCGAAACCGAAGCTCGTGTGGAGTGTGGCGAGCACCGCGCCGCTTCCGAAGGACGCCGGCTTCATCGACAAGCACAAACTGAAGTGGGCTGCGCGCTACGCGCCCTTGACCGATCGGATCGTCTACGCCTCGCACGCTGCGGCTTCCTATCATCGGCGCGCCGGCTTCCCCGAAGAAGGCTACACCGTCATTCCCCCGGGGGTGGATGCGGTCCGCTTCAAGCCCGATCCGACGCAGAGAGCGAAAGTGCGCGAGAAGCTCGGGCTCGAGCCCGGCGCGTTCGTGCTCGGCATGGTGGCGCCTTTCCAGCCCGAGTACGACCACGCGACCTTCCTCAAGGCGGTGAGCGAGCTGGTGAAGGCGCAGCCGAACCTCGCGGTCATCCTGGCCGGCCATGGCGTTCAGAAGGGCAACGCGCCTCTCATGGCCCTGCTCGGCTCGGGCACGCTCGGGACGCGCACGCACTTGCTCGGAGAATGGTCGGACCTCTCGGCGCTCTTCAATGCGTGCGACGTAGTTTGCTCGAGCGCACTCAACGATGGCGCGCGCATGACGCTCGCGATGGCCATGCTCTGCGGAGTGCCTTGCGTGGCGACCGGCATGGGCGCGCAAGGGGAAGTCATCGGGCAATACGGCGTCGCGATCGAGCCTGGAAGCCCGAGCGCATTCGTCAAAGGCATCACGCGCGTCATGCAGCTTCCGACCGAGAAGCGGGCTTTGATGGCGCAAGGCGCGCGCAAACATGCGCTCAAGAACTACGTCTACGTGCGCTCGCTCCAGAGCTACTTGCAGCTCTACTACGATTTGATCGGACGCCAGACGCTCGCCGTGGAAGACGTGCCTGCGCCTCAGGTCGATCCCGATGCTCCGCCGCCGTTTGCCGTCGCGCAGGACGTGCCCGCAAAGAAGAAGGAGCCTCAGAAGCTCGCGGAGCTGACCGATCCGGATTCGCTGGAAACGAAGGTGGCGGAGCATTCCGAGCCGCTTCCGAAGTGGCGGCTCGAGCAGGAAGAGAAGTGCCAGCGCGAAGAGCGCGAGCTGTCGAAACAGATCACCGCGGCCGACGACTCGGCCGACGTGCTGGTCATGTTCGAGAAGGAGCTCGCCAAGCCGACCGCGCAACCTTTGGCGCCGATGTCCGAGCGCGCTCGCGGCGTCGCCGAGGAGGTCGAGGAATTGCTCCCGCTCGAAGTGCTGGCCACGCCCGTCGAGGCGTTGACCCGTGAGCCGACTCGAGCCGGCTCCGCTCAAACGCAGAAGAATCAGTCGGCAAAGGCTGAAGCCCCGACCCTCGCGCTACAGAAGGAAAGCGAGCCAGTGCCCTCTGAGCTCTCGCCGCCCGAGCAGCTCGCGCTGATCGAGCCTTCCTCGCCGGGCGAGCCCGTCGCAGCGGTTCAACTCGAGCTGATCCCGGACGGGGAGTCGCCCGAGCCGCGCAAAGCGGCTTCCGGATAACCCGCGAGCGCTGGTTTTTCGTCGCCCCGCTGGGCGGCTGGCATGCCCACACCCTGTCGCCGCCTGCTCGAGGCTTTCAGCATGGCCCACGGCTGAGCAGGCGCTTGAAAGTCTCGCATTCCGAAGCTGACGCTCCCGAGCCGGTGGGAAATGGCGCCGCTCGCTGCAACGAACCGGACCCCGAGCGCATTGCGTGAGAAGGAATTTCGTTGTTGCGCGCGGAGGCAATCTGTAGGCTTTACGCGTCGCACGGGCGCTTCGCCCGATGAAGAGCTCCACGAGCTTGAGCCACCAGCGTTCGTTCAGCATGTCAGCACTGCCTACGTTCGACCTCGTTCTCTTCGGCGGCACCGGCGATCTTGCGATGCGCAAGCTCCTGCCGGCGCTGTATCGTCGCCGGCACGCGGGCCAGATCGGCCCTGAATCCCGCGTCATCGGCGCCGCGAGGAGCGACCTGTCCCGCGAGCAATACCTGTCGCAGGTCGAGGCGAGCTGCCGCAAGCACCTGGGCGATGAGTTCGAGCCCGGGAAATGGCGGCAGTTCGCCGAGCATCTCACTTACCTCAAGCTCGACGCGAACGAGGACGACGATTTCAACCAGCTCCAGAAGGTGCTGCGCGGTTGCGACGAGCACATCCGCGTGTTCTTTCTCTCGACGGGCCCGGAGCTCTTCGCGCCGATCGCAGAGCATCTGGCGCGGCACTCGCTGGTGACGCCCTGCTCGCGCATCGTGCTCGAAAAACCGCTCGGCTATGACCGGGCCTCGTCGGCCGAGATCAACGAGCGCGTCGGGAGCATCTTCCAGGAGCGGCAGATCTTTCGCATCGACCATTACCTGGGCAAGGAGACCGTGCAGAACCTGTTGGCGCTGCGCTTCGGCAACACGCTGTTCGAGCCGCTCTGGAGACGCGGCCGCGTGCAGCACGTGCAAATCACGGTGGCCGAGGACCTGGGTGTCGAGCGTCGTGCCGAGTTCTACGACCAGACAGGCGCGCTCAGGGACATGGTGCAGAACCATCTGCTGCAGCTCCTGTGCATCATCGCGATGGAGCCGCCGGCGACCAGCGATCCGGATGCGATGCGTGACGAGAAGCTCAAGGTGCTGCGCGCGCTCAAGCCGTTGACCGGGCATGACGTCTTGCAGAAGACGGTGCGCGGCCAATACAAGGCGGGCGCCGTGAATGGCAAGCCCGTGGTCGGGTATCTCGAGGAGAAGGGCGTGCCACGCGACAGCACGACTGAAACGTTCGTCGCGCTCAAGGTCGAGATCGACTCCTGGCGCTGGGCCGGCGTGCCGTTCTATCTGCGCACGGGCAAGCGCTTGCAGGAGAAGCAGTCGGAGATCGTCGTCACGTTCGAAGACGTGCCGCACTCGATCTATGAGCGGCCCGACGAGGCGCACGCGCTCAACCGGTTGGTCATCCAGTTGCAGCCCGACGAGAGCATCACCATGACGGTGCTGGCGAAGAGCCCGGGAGAGGGCATGCGCTTGAAGCCCGCGGACCTGAGCCTGGATTTCGCCGAGACGTTCAAGGGGCGCCAGCTCGATGCGTACGAGCGGCTGCTGACGGACGTGGTGAAAGGTACCCTGACGCTCTTCATGCGCCGCGACGAGCTCGATGCGGCCTGGGCCTGGATCGATCCGATCCGCGAGGCTTGGCAGCAGTACGAGGTGCGGCCGAAGCTCTACACGGCCGGCACCTGGGGCCCGGCGGCCGCGAGCTCCCTGATCGGGCGCGACGGCTTCGCCTGGAGAAACGAGCTGTAGCCGCCCCGGCCGGGGGCGATGAGGTGCGATGCTCGATCAACCGCACCGTCCGGCGGCGCGCCGCGCCGCAGCCGGGGAAGCCGATATACGGCATCGGCCCCGTGATGGCGTAAGCTGCGGGCTTCGATCGCAGGATCGCTGACGGACGCGGCCGCTTCCCTCATGCCACGCTGGGTTCATGAGCACCGATTCCCCGATTCTCTCGCGCTGGCGCACGCGCTGTGCGGTGAGCTGAAGGTCGATCTGGAGGAAGCCATCGAGGCCCGGGGCCAAGCGAGCCTGGTCGTCTCCGGCGGGCGAACCCCGGTCAAGCTGTTCGAGCAGTTGAGCGCCGAGCCGCTCGATTGGGCGAAAGTGCGCGTGACGCTGGCCGACGAGCGCTGGGTCGAGACGAATTCGAGCGAGAGCAACGAGCGCCTGGTTCGCGAGAAGCTCCTCACCGGGCGCGCGGCCACCGCCCACTTCGTGGGCCTGAAGAATCCGGCGCCCACTCCCGAGGCGGGAGCCGACTGGGCGACGCGGGCGTTGACTCGCGTGCCCCGGCCGTTCGATGTGGTCGTGCTCGGAATGGGCGAAGATGGGCACACTGCTTCGCTCTTTCCCGGTTCCATGGCGCTCGCGCGTGCGCTCGATCCGAGCGCTGCACCCGCTTGCATCGCGGTCAACGCGCTCAAGCCCCCGCATGCGCGCGTGAGCCTGAATCTCGCGGCGCTGCTCGACTCACGCCGCATCGTGCTGCACATCGAAGGGGACACGAAATGGCAGGTGTATCAGCAAGCACGTCAGCCCGGTCCGCCGGCGGAGCTGCCGGTGCGCGCCATCTTGCAGCAAAGGGAAGTGCCCGTGGATGTCTACTGGGCGCCATGAGATCGCCCATCAGTCATCGTTCGACTTCTACCCGCCCGAAGGGCTGAAGGGTTCTTTTCCGCTCGCCCCGGGCTCCACGATCAGACAACGGCTCGATCAAGACAGATGGCTCAGCTAGCTTCTTCGCCAGTGCGACTCATCGCCGACATCGGTGGCACCAACGCGCGCTTCGCGCTGCTCGCAGGAAGCAGCGATCCCGAGGATGAGGTGGTGCTGACGTGCGCCGATTTTCCTGATCTTGTGGCTGCCACCGAGCACTATCTGAGCTCGGTGGGCGCGATCAGTGGATCGCGCCGGCCGCAGGAGGCCGCGCTCGCCATCGCCGGCCCGATCACCGGTGACATCGTGCGCATGACGAACCACGTCTGGCAGTTCTCGGCTTCGCAGACCCGCCAAAGGCTGGGCTGGCGACGCCTCATCGTGCTGAACGATTTCACTGCGCTCGCGATGGCAGTCCGTCATCTGCCCCGGCACGAGCTCGAGCAGATCGGGGGAGGCCAGCCGGTGCCCGACATGCCGCTCGCCGTGCTCGGCCCCGGAACGGGGCTGGGCGTCTCAGGCCTCATCCCCGCGGGCGAGCACTGGATCCCGCTGCAGGGCGAAGGCGGTCATGCCACGCTGTCGGTGATGAATGAGCGTGAAGTGGCCGTTCTTCAACAGTTGCGACAGCGCTTCTCGCACGTCTCGGCCGAGCGTGTGCTGTCCGGGCCGGGACTGGTGAATCTGTATGAAGCGTTGTGCGCCGTCGAAGGGATCGTGCCCGAAGTGCTGACTCCGCCGGATATCACGCGCCGGGCCATCGACGGCTCCTGCCGCATTTGCCTCGAAGTCGTGAACATGTTCTGCGGCTTGCTCGGCACGATGGCGAGCAACCTCGTTCTGACGCTGGGTGCAGTGGGCGGCGCTTACATCGGAGGAGGCATCGTGCCCGAGCTTGGAAAGCTGTTCGCGAGCTCTCCGTTTCGCAACCGGTTCGAGGACAAGGGCCGCTACGCCGATTATCTCTCCCGAGTGCCGACCTACGTGATCAAGACGGAGCTGCCGGCTTTCGTCGGGCTGGCCCGCGCGTTCTCGGATCCGGGACCCCGTCTGGAAGCGCAATAGCTTCCGGCGCCGTAGCTCGGCGATAGCTCGCGTCAGCTACGCTCACATCTTCACCTGGCTGCCGATCTCGAGCAGGCGGTGGGCGGGCACCCCGAAGTGAACCGCGGCAAGCTGGCTGTTTCTGTCCATGAGCGCGAACAAGCGCTTGCGCCACATCGCCATGCCGCCCGCCGTAAGCACCGGATTGTCGCGCCCGACGATGTAGACACTCCGCTCCGGCTCGTACGCGAGCCCCTTTGCATGCGCTGCCCGGAGCGCCGCGACGACATTGGGCGTTTCCATGAATCCGAATCGCGCGACGATCCGATACAGCCCGGGGCCCAGCGTTTCCAACTCCACGCGCTGCTCGGCGGGCACGAACGGCATTTCGGGTCGCATGAACGTGAGCAGGACGTTGCGTTCGTGCAGGACGTGGTTGAATCGCACGTTGTCGAGCAGCGCTCGCGGGATGCCGCCTGCTTCGTTCGCCAGGTACACGGCCGTGCCCTCGACGCGCCGGGGCGGGTCCTCTTTGATGAGTGCGAGAAAATCACGCAGCGGCATCTGTTCCTTGGCGACCAGCCAGCTCAGCGTCCGGCGACCTTCCTGCCAGGTGGCCATGAGGATGTACGCCGCGACCGCGACCGCGATCGGCAGCCAGCCGCCGTGCGCGAACTTCAACAGGTTCGAAAGAAAGAATGCGAGCTCGATCGCCATGATCGCAGCGAGCGTTGCGAGGAGCGCGTTGTGGTGCGGCGTGCTGCGCACTTTCAGAAGAATCATCACCAGTGCGCTGTCGATCAGCATGGTGCTCGCGATCGCGATCCCGTAGGCGCCGGCGAGCGCCGTCGAGGAGCCGAACCCCAGGATGAGAATCAGCGTGCCGGCGAAGAGCAGCCAATTGAGCGCCGGCACGTAGACCTGGCCGATTTCCTCCTCGGAGGAGTGCAGCACTTTCAGGCGCGGCAGATAGCCCAGATTGATGGCTTGCCGCGCGATGGAGAACACGCCGGAAATCACCGCTTGTGAGGCGATCACCGTGGCGGCGGTCGCGAACAGGATCAATACCGGCAGCAGCGCAGTCGGAGCGAGGCGATAGAACGGATTGACGATGGCCTCGGGGTGCGCGATCAGCAGCGCCCCCTGCCCGAAATAATTCAGCGTGAGGGCGGGCAGCACGATCAGAAACCATCCGTGGCGGATCGGCGAGCGGCCGAAGTGGCCCATGTCCGCGTACAGAGCCTCTCCTCCGGTGACTGCGAGGAACACGGAGCCCGTGGTTACGAAAGCAGCGCCGCCGTTCTCAACGAAAAAATGCACCGCATAGGCCGGATTGATCGCTAGCAGCACCTCGGGTGCAGCGATGATTCCGCGCAGTCCGAGCGCTGCGAGCGTGATGAACCAGACCAGCGTGATCGGGCCGAACAGCCGGCCCATTGCGCCTGTTCCGCGGCGCTGCATGAAGAACAACAGGCTCAGCACGAGAATCGCGCCGGGCAGGACGAAGCGCTCGAGCCTGGGCGTGGCCACGGCGAGGCCTTCCACTGCGCTCAGGACCGAGATCGCCGGAGTGATGAACCCATCGCCGAAGAAGAGCGCCGCGCCGAACACACCCACTGCGCTCACGGGCCCCCACAAGCGCCAGTTGCGGCTCTCGCTCGAGACGAGCGAGCTGAGCGCCAGCACGCCGCCTTCCCCTCGATTGTCCGCACGCAGCATGATCCCGACATACTTGACCGAGATGATCGAGAGGAGCGACCAGAGCACGAGAGACAGGAGCCCGAGGACATTCGCGCGCTCGAGCGCGATCCCGTGCGAGGGATGGAAACATTCGCGAAACGCGTACAGCGGGCTGGTGCCGATATCCCCGAACACCACGCCGAGCGCGGGGATGAGGAGGCCCTGCGCGGCTGAGCTGGGGTTTCGGCCAACGAGCGGGCTTGATCTCATAAAGGTGTGGTCGGGCCGGCGCGCCCGCGCTCGGCTCACCAAAAACGGAAATTATAGATGGATTTGCGTTCCGCCCTTCGAATGCGGGCGAAGATGCGCGTTCAGTCGGCCACTGTCGTCAGCCAGCGTGCAACGACTCCGCCAAGCACGGCTCCGACTATGGCGGTGAGCCCGATGCGGAGCAGCTCGAAATAGCTCATGCCGAGTCGCTCCGAGCCCTCGGCCGCGAGCGTATATGTCAAACCGGAGTCGCCGAGCCACGCGGTCACGGCGAAGGCCAGCGCAATTCCGGCAATCGCTCCAGGGATCACCAGGCCCAGCGCGAGACGCCACTTGCGCGCGAGCGCGCTCATGCCGCGCTCGAACTCCTGCTGAGCGCGCCGCCGCGCCTCGGCGCGCTTCGCCTCATCCGCCTCATCGAGCTTCGCGAACAGCCGCTCATCGAAAGAAGCATCGAGAGCCAGGCGAGGAACGGCCGCTTCCAGCGCTGCATCGAGCTCCTTGAACTGCGCGACTCGCTCCTGACACACGGCGCAGCCTTCGAGATGAGCCTCGAACCGGGCGAGTGCCTCGGCGTCGAGGTCGCCGTCGAGCCAGTCCTGGAGCGGCTCGCTCCAGTCGAGGTCGTGCTGCTGTTCGGGGGTTCGCTGCATGACTTGATCAGGCTCGTGAGGCTCAGGCGCTTTCGCGCGTCAGCTCCATTAAGCGCTTGCGGGCGCGGTGAAGCAAGGCTTTGACCGTCCCGAGCGGCAGGCCGAGGCTCTGCGCGGTCTGCTCGTACGACTTGTCCTCCATGTAGAACAGCACCACGGCCTGGCGGTATCTTTCGGGCAACTGATCCAGAAGCTGCGTGACGCTCGCCGTCGCCGAGTCGTCTGCGTCGGTCGTCGAGAGGCCGGCGATCTCGGGCCGGTACTCGTCCTCATCGCCGTCGAGCGAGACCTGGGGCCGGCGTTTGCGCAGTTCCGACAGGCAGGCGTTCTTCGAGATGGCGTAGATCCAGGTGGAGAGCGCCGACTGGCCGGCGAATCCGGGCAGGGCGCGCCAGACCCTCAGGAAGATGTCCTGGGTGGTGTCCTCGGCCTGGGCGGTATCGCGCAACATGCTGAAAACCAGTCGGTAAACCTTGTCCCGGTAACGCGGCAAAATGAGCCCGAACGCCTCGCGATACTGCCTGGCTTCGAGACGCGCCTGGATGTCGGCGTCGGCCTGGGCAGCGGGCGGGGGCGTCATTGGCTCGGGGTTGAGACGGGGTTCAAGGTCCAAAGGTTGCACCTCGTCCGGGCGGGAGCCACTGTAACAAGGGCGGGTGCGGCGTAGTCCGGCGGCGGCGGCCATCGGCCGGTGGCTCGAGGCCATTGACCGGCCGGAGACCCTCGAGCCGGTAAAACCCGGTCTCCTTACCGGCGCAACCCTGCAAGGGGGGTGCCGCGTCCCAAGACGCAACCGCCTGCGAGCAGGCTTACGAGGCAGCGAGATGGAAAGCGATCTGGCCCTGTTGATCCCGATTCTTGGGATCGCCATGCCCCTGTCGATCCCGATCGTGTGGATCGTGCTGAACTACCGCAAGCGCCGCATGCTCATGGAGCTGCATCACGCCGAGCGCATGGCAGCCATCGAGCGCGGCATGGACGTGCCACCGCTGCCGATAGAGCTCATCAGCGGCTCAGGCCCCAGGAGACGGACGGCGCTCCTGCCGGGGCTCATCTGGTTCTTCATCGGCGTGGCCGTGCTGGTCAGCACCGTGCAGATGGACGACCTGCCGCTGCTGGGCGGCCTGATCCCGCTCGGGGTCGGCCTCGCGTACCTGATCTACTACTTCGTCGAAGGCAAGAAGGAGCAATCGCAGGAGACCGATCAAGCTGCGCACCCGAGCGCCTCGCGCTCTTGATGGCGGCAGTCACAGTCCGGGCCGCGCGGCGAAATCCAGCCCCCGCGCGGATCGGGTAACGGACGTTACCGGGTCGGAATCATTCCGAAGCGCCCGCTCTGATAATCACGAAAAGCCTGTTCGATCTGTTCTCGCGTATTCATCACGAACGGGCCGTAACGGGCGACGGGTTCTCGCAAGGGCCTGCCGGAAAGCAGCAGAATCTCCGCGCTCGCAGGCGAACCTGCTGCGACCGCGATCGGTACCGAATCTCCCGATTCCAGAAGCGCCGCCTGGCCCTCACGCACCTCGCGCCGATCGCTGCCGATGCTGGCTGAGCCTCGGAACACATACAGCAGCGCGTTCTGATCGGCCGGTACCGATTGGATCACCTCGCCGCCGGGCTGGATCGTGAAGTGCAGCATCTGGATCGGCACGCGAGTGTCGATGCGAGCGGACTGACCAAGGGATTCCCCGGCGATGACGCGCACCTTCACGCGGCCATCCGACGTCGATGCGGTCGGGATGTCGCGCGAGCGCAGCGTTTGATAGCGGGGCGTCATCATCTTGTCGGCCGCGGGCAGGTTCACCCAGATCTGGAAGCCTTCCTGCAGCCCTCCCTCGCGCTTGAACCGCTCCGTCGGCATCTCCGAGTGGATGACGCCGCCGCCAGCGGTCATCCACTGCACATCGCCCGGGCCGAGCACGTCGGTATTCCCGAAGGAATCGCGATGCTCGTTCTCGCCGGCGAGCACATAGGTGACGGTCTCGAAGCCGCGATGCGGATGGTCGGGCGCACCGATCGCTCCGCCCGGCGGCCACTCGACCGGCCCGAGGTGATCGACCAGCAGAAACGGATCGAAGTGACTGAACGAGGCTGTGGGAAAGGGCCGACGGACCGGAAATCCGCCGCCTTCGAGAGTGGCCAGCGCCTGGACGACGCGTGCGACGCGACGCAGTGCGATCGCCGGCCGGGATTCGGTTGGTGTGCTCATGGGATCGATAGCGTGCCACGAACGTCACGTTGGATTAGCCGATGTGGGGTCATTACAGTCATTCCGTAGCTCTTCTGCGACGGCTGTCAGCGCGTGGCTTACGCGGTACTCTGACGGGCTCGAGGCCCAGTCGGGCGCGTTCGACGACACAGAGGTTTGCGCATGAGCGTGCAGCTCCTCATCAACATCGATGTAGACGACCTCGCCAAAGCGACCGATTTCTACTGCAAGGCGTTCGGGCTCAACGTGGGGCGGCGGTTCGGCTCGGACGCCGTCGAGCTCCTGGGCGCGACCTCGCCTATCTACCTGCTCGTCAAGCCCAACGGCACGGTGGCTTCGCCGCACAGCCGGCACTTGCGCTCCTACGCGCGCCACTGGACGCCTGTGCACCTGGACATCGTGGTGAAGGAGATCGAAGGCGCGGTCGATCGTGCCCGCAACGCCGGGGCGCGCCTCGAGGGCCCGATCAAGAGCAACAACTGGGGCAAGATCGCCATGCTCGCCGACCCCTTCGGCCACGGCGTCTGCCTCATCGAGTTCATCGGGCGCGGCTACGACGAGATCGCGACCGAGGTGCCGCAGCGGAGCGGCTCCGGACGGCACGCCTCCTGACCATCGGCGGGGCTTCCGGCCGCGCGGGAGTCGGTTATGCTGGCCGTCCCATGTCGGAGCTCGTTTGTTGGAAGTGCGGCGCTTCGCTCGCGCACCTGAGCCTGCCGCTCAGGCGGCTCGAGGAGTGCAAGCAGTGCGGGGCCGAGTTGCACGTCTGCAAGATGTGCGAGTGGTACAGCACGTCGGTCGCCAAGCAGTGCCGCGAGCCGGTGGCTGAAGAGGTCAAGGACAAGGAGCGGGCCAACTTCTGCGACTACTTCAAGCCGAGGCCCGGAGCTTACGTCGCGCCCAACCAGACGGCGGCGGCCAAAGCGAAGGCTGAGCTCGAGGCGCTGTTCGGCGGCTCCAAGTCCGAACGCGAGTCCACTCAGCAACCGTCCGCGGCCGACCGGGCTCGCGAAGAGCTGGAAAAGCTCTTCAGGAAATGAGCCTCGCTCAGGGAGCGGGCGCGGGTGGGTGCGCGTCGGGCGAGGCCTGGGCCTCGCGCGCCAGCCAATCCATCGTCCCCGCGACCACCGGATCGTTCAGCCGCCTCGGCAGGCACACGGCGTAGATCGCGAATTCCCCTGCCACCTCAGTATCGAAGACTTTCACGAGGCGGCCCGAGGCGAGGTCGGAATGGACGAAGACCTCCGAGGCGATCGCGACACCCTGTCCTTCGAGCGCCGCTTGCAGCGTCGAATTGCGATCGCCGCAGATGATTCCGCGCCGTGCATTGACGCCTTTGGCGCCGACTGCATCGAGCCAGCGCACCCAGCCGCGATGCGAATCATCGTGCAAGAGCGTGTGGTGCTTGAGATCGGTGAAGGTCTTGATCGGCGGGCCTCGCTTCAGCAGAGCGGGCGAGGCGATCACGATCTCGCGCGGCTTGAACAGCGGCACGACGTGCAGGCCCGGATAGCTGCCGGTGCCGAAGCGTATGCCGATGTCCACGTCCTCTCGCGAGAAGTCGACGAGCCTCGCGGTCGTCGACACTTGCAGATCGATATCCGGGAACAACGCGGCGAAGGCACGCACTCGCGGCATCAGCCATCGCGTGCTCAGCGATGAGAACGTCGAGATCGTGAGCTTGCGTCTCACCGCCGGGACCGAGACATCCTCGAGCGCGCTCGCGAGCCGATCGAACGCTTCCCGGGTTCCCTCCGCGAGCAGCGCTCCATGCGCGGTGAGTTTGAGCCCGCGAGGCAAGCGCTCGAAGAGCTTCACTCCGAGTCGCTCTTCGAGCTGTTTGACCTGTCGGCTCACAGCCGCGTGAGTCACGTTCATCTCTTCGGCCGCGGCGCTCAGATTGAGGTGCCGCGCGGCGATGTCGAACGCCCTCAGCGGCGCGACGGGAATGCGTTTCATGGTGCGCATGGGACTCGATTTTCCTGAGAGCCGTGACTCGCTGCGGCGCACTCTGGACGCCTGGCTCATGGGCCGCTCACGGCCGGCTCGCGCGTCTGTCCAGCTATGACGTGAGATCATACTCGGGAGGCACAAACTATCGCTTTTCGTGAGAAAACGCGAGCCCTAGGCTAGCGCTCCATTACCAACATTTACACCTGAAGGAGCCAGCCATGGACGAGTATCTGTTCATCCAGTGGGCCCGCCTGAAAGCCGAACGGGCGAGGCTCGAGCGCGAGCTGCAACGGCAAGCGCAGTTGGGCGAAGAGCCTCTGCGCGAGGAATCAATCCGTGAGCCCGGGCCGGCGCGCCAGCGCTGGATTCCGCGCCACCCAGCGTGGAGGACGTAATCATGAGCCTGCTACTTGGCAAAACATCGCTCGCTGTCGCGGCCTCGCTGGTCGTCAACGCGGGTGCCCTGACGTTCCTGGAATGGAGCCTTCGGGACTCGCAAGCGGCCCCTGAAGGGGAAGTCACGATCGTGCAACTGCCGCAGGCCGAGACTCTTCTCGCCCAGGCGTACGTGCCGACTTCGGCCGTTCGGCAGTGATCTTTCCGCCGCGGGGCTCAGCCGGCTCTGGCCATCTCGGCCACGAGCCGGCCGAGCTTCTGAATCGCCCGCTCGAGCGGTGCCGTCCAGGGCAGCCCGCAGCTCAGCCGGATGTAATTGCGATAGTCCGCTTTAGCCGAGAACACGATGCCGGGCGCGATGCCGATGTGGCTCGCGTAGGCCTTGCGGAAGAGCTCCGTGCCGTCGACGCTCGGGGGCAGCTCGATCCAGAGCACGACGCCTCCGGCAGGACGCGCCACACGAGTGCCTGGAGGGAAATAACGCGCGACCGCCTCGATCACATGCTGCGCGTTCGTGAGCAGCGTCGAGCGGATTCGTCGCAAATACCTGTCGTACCCTCCGCTTGCGTAGTAGCGCGCGAGCACGAGTTGTTCCAGCGTCGAGCAGCCAACGGAGGCAAAGAACTTTGCGCGCGCGATCTCTGCATGAAACTGCGGAGTGACGGCCCAACCGATGCGGTAGCCGGGCGCGATCGTCTTGGTGACCGAGCCGCAGGAGATCACCAGCCCAGACTCATCGAAGGCGCGCATGGAAGCGGGGCGCGCGCTCCCATAGTGCAAGTCACCGTAGATGTCGTCCTCGATGATCGGGATCTCGAGCGAAGTCAGCGTCTCGACTATCTCGCGCTTGGCCGCATCGGGCGTCGAAGCTCCGGTCGGGTTGTTGAAGTTCGGCATGAGCACCGCCGCCGCGAGCTTGGTGTTGCGCGCGATCGCGCGTACTGCATCCACGTCGATGCCGTTGACCGGATGATTCGGCACTTCGACGACTTTGAGCCCCAGGTGCTCGATAACTTGCAGCAAGGCGAAATACGTGGGCGACTCGACCAGCACGGTGTCGCCGGATTTGCACAAGACCTGCAGCGCGAGCGTGATCGCATCCATCGTGCCGCTCGTGATCACGACGTGTTCGGGATCAGTCGGCGCACCCGCAAGCGCCATCCGCTTGGCGACCTGGCGCCTCAGCTCCTCGTGGCCGGGGGGCAGGATGCACTCGCCGGCGTTCGCCGGCCGCTCGCGCAGCACTTCGCGAACGAGATTGTTCAGGCGCTGGGTCGGATACAGCGTCGGCGAAGTGAAAGCGACGTTGAGCGGCACCATGTCCGTTCGGGACAGGGCCTCGCGGCAGGTGTCCAGAACTTCGGTCGCGATCGACACCGGGCGGCGCGAGCGCGTCACCTTCGGTCGCGGCTCGGGCAAGGGCGTCGCTTGCACATTGCGCACGTAAAAGCCCGACTGAGGGCGCGCCTCGATGAGGCCGAGACTCTCGAGGTGCAAATACGCTTGAACTACCGTCGACACGCTTACCTTTGCCGTGCGGCTCATCGCGCGCACAGACGGGATGCGCTCATGAGCGCGCAGCGCGCCGCTTGCGATCTGCGATTCCACGAGACGCGCGATGCGCTCGTACAGCAAGGGTTCCTGGGTGGACATGTGAAGCCCAACTGTATTGGTGCCGGGCGAGTCTACCTGAATCTGTACTGGCTGACAGCGCTCACGGCATGGTGAACCATGGCTACCCGAGTCCCTTCCCTCGCTTTCTCGCGAGGCTCGCTGGCGATTGCAGCTGCGTTCGCCACCCTTTACATCGTCTGGGGCACGACGTATCTCGCGATTGCGGTCGCGATCCGGACGATCCCGCCGTTCCTGAGCGGAGCGATGCGTTTTCTGCTTGCGGGCACCCTGGTGTACGCGTGGCTGCGCCTGAGGGGTCCGCGTCCGCTTGCAGGGATCGATCTCAAGATGTCGGCGATTTGCGGTGTGCTGCTCTCGGGTATCGGCAACGGCCTGGTCATCTGGTCGCAGCAGGGCATTCCTTCGGGCATCGCAGCTTTGATCGTCACCGCCGTGCCGGTGATCGTGCTGGTGCTCGATTGGGCGCTCTTCAGCAAGCGCGCCCCGACCCGGCAGGCATTGCTCGGCACCGCGATAGCGGTGGCGGGCGTCGCGACGATCGTCATGCATACTCGCACGCTGTCGGGCGATGCGAAGCCGCTCTACATCATCGGGCTGCTGCTCGCGACGGTCGGCTGGAGTTTCGGAACGCTTTTACAAAAGCGCGCCGCCAAGTCGGATCAAGTGCTGAGCTTCACCTGCGCGCAAATGTTGTTCGGCGGCTTGTTCCAGCTCGCGCTCGCGACCGTCACATGGGAATGGGCGCGGTTCGATCCCTTGGCCGTCTCGTTCAGCTCGGCGCTGGCGGTGCTCTACCTGATCGCCTTCGGCAGCATCATCGGCCTCACTACGTACCTGTGGCTGCTGACACGCGTTCCGGCGCCGAAGGTGACGACCTATGCGCTCGTCAATCCGGTTGTCGCGCTGATTCTCGGAGCGTCGCTTTTGGACGAGCGTTTGACGAGTCTCACGATACTGGCCGCTGCTCTGGTTCTGTTCGGGGTCGCGCTGGTTCTGTTCCAGGATGCGAAGCCTTTGAGGTGGCTGCGTGAGTGGCGCGCTCGCGCAGCCGCCGCAAGGGATGCCGCTTGAGGGTCGGCAACGTCAAGCTGTCACGCGCATCGTGACTCGCTCCCGGTGAATGACGTAGAGCCCGCTGCCGACGATGACGAGCGCGCCGAAGAGCATGCGCGCGCTCGGAAGCGTCGCCCACAGCAGCCAGTCGAATAACATTCCCCACGCGAGTGCGGTGTACTCGAGAGGCGCGAGCACCGGTGCCGAGCCGCGACGGAACGCTTCGGTGATGAAGTATTGGCCGAGCGCCCCTGTCGCGCCCAACGTGAGGAGCAAGGGCCAGTGGCCGCGATCGAGCGGCGTCCAATCGAACGCCGCAAGGAGGCCGCTGAACACGGTCATCAGCAGGATCGACCACATCACCGTCGCGGCGCTCGTGTCGGTGCGGGACAGAATCCGAATGGTGATCACGCTCAACGCATAGCCGGCCGCAGCAGCGAGCGCGAACAATCCGCCCACCGTGGCGAGCCCGGCTCCGCTCGGCTTGAGCACGAGGATCACCCCGAGCAATCCGGCAACGACCGCGAGCCAGCGCCGCCAGCCGACCCGTTCGCCCAGCATGGGCACGGAAAGCATCGTGATGAGCAACGGAGCCGACATGAAGACCGTGTACGTGTCGGCCAGGGAGAGCTGCCCGACTGCGTAGACGAATAACCAAAGCGTGGCGACGCTGAGCGCGCCACGAAGCAAGTGCAGCGACCAGCGCCGGGGCACGAGATCCTGCCAATGGTTGAACCAGGCGGCGGCTGCAAGCAGAAACGGCAGCGAGGCCGCGCCGCGCAGGAAAGTAACCTGCATCGCCGAGTAGACCTCCACCAGGCGCTTCATGGTGGTGTCCATGACGGAGAACATGGCTACGGCGGCGAGCATGAAAAGAACGCCGCGCAGATTCTTCGAGTGCATGCCGCATGCTAAGAGGCGACCGAGGCGGGCACAACTTCGGGCGCGTTCGATGAACCGGCGAGCCGAGGGAACTGGTCCGCGAGGGGCGGGGTTTCAATGCTGGTCACGCTCGAGGAGGGGTTGCCTAGCCATGGACCCACAGAAAGCCGCCCAGTGGAGGTCGCGCTTGAGGGAGCGCGCGATGCAGCTTCGCCGGGAGATCCAAGCCACCTTGGAGCGCTCCTCGGATGAAACGCATGTGCGCATCGCCGAGCTCGCGCGTGATGCCGAGGACGACGCGTTCTCGAACTTGGTGGTGGACACGAACCTGGCGGAGGTCGATCGCGACGTGGCCGAGCTGCGCGCCATCGACGCGGCCATGCAACGGATTTCGGCGGGCACCTATGGCATCTGCATCGATTGCGGCCAGGAGATCCCGGAAGAGCGCCTGAACGCCGAGCCCACGGCCGCGCGCTGCATCCGGTGCCAGGAGATATACGAACGCACGCACGTTTCGGCTGGTACGCCGCGCCTATGACGAGCTCGCCATCGGGCTCGAACGCTCCTGCACAACATGAGCGCGAGGTAACGCTGCGGCCTGGCAGAAAGTTCTTCAGGCGTTCCCGCTTGAGCTATTCTTGATTGCGGGGGCAGGCGCGGCTTCGCAGGAGCTTCGGACCAGGCGGACTGTCGCGATGCGCCCTTTGACGCTTTTGCGGGGTGTTTTTCATGCGACAGGTTTTCATCTGCGATGCGATCCGCACACCGATTGGCCGATACGGCGGCGCGCTCGCGAGCGTTCGGGCCGACGACCTCGGTGCAGTGCCGATCAAGGCGCTGATGCAGCGAAACCCCGGGGTCGACTGGGCGGCCGTGGACGAGGTCTATTACGGCTGCGCCAACCAGGCCGGTGAGGACAATCGGAACGTCGCGCGCATGTGCGCGCTTCTGGCGGGCCTGCCGGAGGTGGTGCCCGGCGCGACCATCAACCGCTTGTGCGGCTCCGGGATGGATGCCGTCAACCTGGGCGCGCGCGCGATCAGAACCGGCGAGGCGCAACTCGTCATCGCTGGCGGCGTCGAGAGCATGACGCGCGCGCCGTTCGTCATCGGCAAGGCCGAGAGTGCCTTCTCGCGCAGCGCCAGGATCGAGGACACGACGATCGGCTGGCGCTTCGTCAATCCGATCATGAAGGAACAGTACGGCATCGACTCGATGCCGGAAACCGCCGAGAACGTCGCGAGCGAGTTCAACATCGCGCGGGCGGACCAGGATGCGTTCGCTCTGCGCAGCCAGCAGCGCTACGCGCGGGCGCGTGCGGCAAAGTTCTTCGACTCGGAGATCACGCCGGTCGAGGTTCCGCAGAAGAAGGGCGATCCGGTGCGCGTCACGATGGACGAGCACCCGCGACCGGACACGACCCTCGAAGCGCTTGCCAAACTCAAAGGCGTCGTGAGGCCGGACGGCACGGTCACTGCGGGCAATGCTTCCGGCGTGAACGACGGCAGTTGCGCTTTGCTGCTCGCGAGTGAGGAAACGGCGGCCAAGTTCGGCTTGAAGCTTCGTGCGCGCGTGCTTGGCACGGCGACCGCCGGAGTCCCTCCGAGAATCATGGGCATCGGCCCGGTGCCCGCGACCCGCAAAGTTCTCGCGCTCACCGGCCTGTCGCTCGATCAGATGGATGTGATCGAGCTGAACGAAGCGTTCGCGGCGCAGTCGCTCGCGGTCACGCGCCAGTTGGGCTTGCCGGACGATGCCGAGCACGTCAACCCGAACGGAGGCGCCATCGCGATCGGTCATCCGCTCGGGGCGAGCGGCGCGCGCCTGGTGACCACGGCGCTCAATCAGCTCGAGCGGATCAAAGGCCGCTATGGCCTGTGCACGATGTGCATCGGCGTCGGCCAGGGCATCGCGATGGTGATCGAGAGAGTTTGAAGCGCACGGTCCAGCAAGCGCACGCTCCATCGCCGGCCGGCGAGATCGAACGTTTGCTCGACGGCCTGAAGGCGCGCCACCCGGGCGCGAGCGGCGTGCGGCTCGTTCAGGATGGCCTCGATGCCTTTGCGCTCAGAACCGCGAGCGCCCGCAGCGCCGAGCGAACGCTCGACATCCAGTGCTACATCTGGCGAAGCGACGCGACTGGCGGCTTGCTGGCGCACGATTTGCTCGAAGCCGC
This sequence comes from Steroidobacteraceae bacterium, assembly GCA_036381695.1. GTDB lineage: Bacteria > Pseudomonadota > Gammaproteobacteria > Steroidobacterales > Steroidobacteraceae > Steroidobacter. The sequence continues at coordinate 2,067 of DASVCI010000095.1, read as the reverse complement.
CGATCGGGGAGTGCACGTGCGCGTCCTGCTGGATGACATGGACGCGCGATCCCGCGACTCCCTCCTGTTGACGGCCAATCGCCATCCGCGCCTCGAGATCCGGCTGTTCAATCCATTCGCGACGCGCTCGGGAGTGTGGCGCACGATTCTCGAGGTTTTCGCCCGCGGCTCGCGTCTGAACCGGCGCATGCACAACAAGGCCTGGATCGTGGACGGCCAGCTCGCCATCGTCGGCGGACGCAACGTCGGAGATGAATATTTCGCCGCGAGCGCCGAGATGAACTTCGTCGACCTGGACATCCTGCTGATCGGACCGGTCGTCGAGGAGGCGGTGCGCAACTTCGAGCAGTATTGGAACAGCGAAGCTGCGGTGCCGATCGGCCGGCTGCGGCGCAAGGGGCCGCGCCGCTACACGATGCGCAATTTGCGGCGCAGGCTCAAGGAAGCGATCTTGCCTTTGCGCATGCGGCGTGAATATGCGAGCCACGTGCACGAAATTCCGCCGCTCGGCAAGCTGATCGGTGATGGATCGAGCTTCGATTGGTCCGACGACGTGCGCATCGTCGCCGACGATCCCCGCAAAGCCAGCGGCGAGGAAGTGCAATTGCCGCCCGGTGTCGACGACAGCATGCTCGATGCGTTCTCCTCGGCGCGCCGGGAGTTGCTGTTGATCTCGCCTTACTTCGTCCCCGGCGCGGGCGGCACGGCAATCTTGCGTGCGCTCGTGCGACGCGGAGTGGCAGTTTCGGTTCTCACCAATTCGCTGGCGGCTACTGATGTAGCGGCCGTGCACAGCGGATACGTGCGATATCGCGAAAAGTTGCTCGCCGGGGGCGTGCGCCTCTACGAGCTCAAGCCCTCGATCAAGCCGTTCGGGCATCTGAGGCGCCTGCACGTGGGCTCCTCGCGCGCGAGCCTGCATACCAAGGCGGCGCTGGTCGATCGCGAGCGGGTGTTCGTCGGGTCGTTCAATCTCGACCCGCGCTCGGCAGCGCTCAATTGCGAGATGGGCGTGTGGGTGCGCAGCTCCCGCCTGGCCGAGCAGATGCTGGCCGCATTCAAGGCTGCGGCCCGCCCGCAGAACAGCTTCGAAGTGACGCTCGATGCCCGAGGGTCGACGCGCTGGCGGGAGCATCATCGCGGGAAGACGCGATGGCACACGCGAGACCCGCAGGCCTCCTGGTGGCGGCGCCTGATGACCTGGCTCCTCGCCCTGATTCCCATCGAATCGCAACTCTAGCGAGGGCGGCGCAACGGGCGCTTCGGCTTCACGATGCGCTCATCGTCGAGCCCTGTAGGCACTCGGACGACAGTCCTCGATCGCTTCTAGATTCAGCGACTTAGCACGTACTGCGCCGTTTAGGCGGGAACCGTCATCGCCATCGGGGGTCTCGTAAGGATGCCGGCCGCCTCACGGGGTACACTCAGCGGGCCGAACCCCTCTCGCCAGCGAAGCTCATTCAATGACTCAGCATTCAGAAGAGCGACTGCCCGACGACGCGACGAGCCTTGCCCGATCCGAGTCGGCGCGCATCCTGCCGTTCGAGCGCCCGCAATCGGATCTGCAGCGCGCCATCCAGCAGCGCGCCCAGGAGGCGATCGACCTCGATCTCGAGCGCGATCGGGAAGTCCGCAAGCCTCGTCCGCTCAAGAGGTTGATCGTATTCGTCGTCGCGTTGATCCCGGTGGTGCTGATCTTCGGCGCCGTCGACGGTTTTCTGCGGGCGTTCTACCGGATCAACGAGATGTACCTCTCCCAGCCGCCGGCCGAGCAAGCTCCGAGCGAAGCGCCGGTATCCTCGACGCCGGGCGTCGTGATCCTGCAGCCCTACGGCGTGACTCCCGATGCTGCGCCCGCTGAGGAAAAGCCGGACGCGGCACGGCCCGAGGCCTCCACGCCGCCTGAGCAGTAATCAGCGTTAGTTAGCCCCCATCCTGTCCTTGTATGTTGTATATGCCCCTGACGCGAGCGGGGCAACCGGGGAAGGCGGGAGACTGTTCCTGTCCAAGGGCGTTGATCCTGTGGGGAAGATAAGCCCCGCCTGCTCCTTCTCACATGATCAGTCT
>DASVCI010000094.1:0-66088 GCA_036381695.1 Steroidobacteraceae bacterium | reverse complement strand
CGCTTGAAATGAATGAACTCTTTTTCGTGAGGAGCCCCCGTTGAGCGAAATCATCGTTGTCACATCGGGCAAAGGCGGCGTCGGCAAGACGACGACGTCCGCCAGTCTCGCATGCGGTCTCGCACGGCGCGGCAAGCGCGTGGCGGTCATAGATTTCGACATCGGCCTGCGCAACCTCGACCTCGTGATGGGTTGCGAGCGGCGCGTGGTCTACGACTTCGTCAACGTGATCCATGGCGACTGCACGCTCAAGCAGGCGCTGATCAAGGACAAGAGGATCGAGACGCTCTACGTGCTGGCGGCTTCGCAGACGCGTGACAAGGAAGCCCTGTCCCCCGAGGGCGTCAAGCGCGTGCTCGATGAGCTCGCTGCGGACGGCTTCGACTACATCATCTGCGACTCGCCCGCCGGCATCGAGAAGGGCGCGCACCTGGCGATGTACTTCGCCGATCGCGCCATCGTCGTCGTCAATCCCGAGGTGTCCTCGGTGCGGGACTCCGACCGGATCCTCGGGCTCCTCGCCAGCAAGACGCAGCGCGCCGAGAAAGGCGAGCCGCCGGTGAAAGAGCATCTGCTGCTCACTCGCTACAGCCCGCGCCGGGTCGCGACCGGCGAGATGATGAGCGTGGCGGACGTCAAGGAGATTCTCGGCATCGAGGTCATCGGCGTGATCCCCGAATCCGCCGACGTGCTCTCGGCCTCGAACGCCGGCACGCCCGTCATCCTCATGGAGCAGAGCGATGTTGCCCGCGCCTACGAGGACGCGGTTACGAGGCTACTCGGCGATGACGTGCCGCTGCGCTTCATCGAGGAGCCGAAGAAAGGCTTTTTTGCCCGGATGTTCGGAGGCTGAAGATGGGTTTGCTCGCATTCTTCCGTCGCCAGCCCTCGACGGCCAACGTCGCCAAGGAGCGCCTGCGCATCATCGTCGCGCAGGAGCGAAGCGCGCGCGGCGGGCCGGATTACTTGCCGCTCCTCAGGGGCGAGCTTCTGGAAGTGATCCGCAAGTACGTCAAGGTCGACCCTGAGGCGATCCAGATCAACGTCGAGCGTGAGGACGGGCAAGAGGTGCTCGAGCTCTCCGTCACGCTGCCCGAGCGAGGCGCCGCCTGAGCCAGCCCGGCCGGGCGCCGGTCAGCGGCGGGCTGTGAGCGGCTCGGCGTGCTCGCCCAGCCCGCCGCCCACGGCGAGCGCGAGATCGACCGTGTTGAGCAACGCGTCCCGCTGAGCCGCGATCAGATCGATCTGCGCCTGGTACAGGCTTCGACGAACGTCGAGCAGCTCCAGGTAGGCGATATCGCCCTGCTCATATCGCAGCTCCGCCAGCTCCGTCGCGCGCGTCAGGGCTGCGACTTGCTCCGCGCTCGCGTCGCGCACGCCGGCGATCAGCGATTGCCCTTGCAGCGCATCGAGCACTTCCCTGAAAGCCTCCATCACCGCCCTGGCGTACTCGGCTTTGCGTTGCTCGCGGACTGCTTCGGCGCGCGCGACATTGGCGCGCAAGCGCCCGCCCTGAAAGAGCGGCTGCAAGATGCCGCCGGAGGCTGCCCAGGATTCCGCCGGATCGGTGAACAGCTCGCTCAGCTCCGGGCTTACCGAGCCGAACACGCCCGTCAGGCTGATGCTTGGAAAAAGCTGCGCTCGCGCGACGCCAATGTCGGCGGCGGAAGCTTGCAATGCCGCCTCGGCGGCGCCGATGTCCGGGCGGCGCGCGAGAATCGTCGAAGGCAGCTCGGGCGGCAACGTGACCGGATCCGGCAAGCTCGTGCCGGCCGTGGACACTACCCGTTCGAGGAGATCCCTGGGCGAGCGACCGAGCAGAATGCCCAACGCGTTCGAGCGCTCGAGCACCTCCCGTTCGAACTGGCGCACTGCCACTCGCGACGCGGCCGCCTCCGCTTCGGCGCGCTTGTACGTGAACTCGTCGCTCTCGCCGGCATCGAAACGCAGCTTCTCGAGCTCGAGCGACTCCTGTCTCGTAGCCAGAGTGTCGCGCGCGCGGGCGAGCTGCTCGGCGGCGGCGACCAACCCGAAATAGCCGCGCGCCACTTCGCCCGTAAGGCTCAGCTTCGTCGCCTCGCGACCGAATTCGGTGTTCAGAAGCTGCGCACGCGCCGACTCGGACGCGCGCAGGTACTTGCCCCAGAAGTCGAGCTCGTATGCGACCGCGCCCTGCACCGTGTACGTCGTGCGATACCGTTCGAGATCGAAGCCCGGCACGTCGAGGCCCGTCACCTGGTTGATGAGCTCGCTGTCCTTGGAGCGCGTGGCGTCGCCTTCCAAGTCGAGCGCAGGCAGTCGATCGGCGTTCGTGATTCTGAGCGCAGCGCGTGCCTGGGCGACACGAGCCGCCGCGGCATGCACGTCCGGGTTGTTCTCGAGCGCCTCCTCCATCAGCTCGTCGAGCTGAGAGTCGCCGAAGATCTTCCACCAGGGATCGGGAAGCTGCGCGACAGCCTCGCGCTGCTCGGGCAGAGCCTCGGGCAGCGGCAACTCAGGCTTCTGCGGATCAACCCGCGTGATGATACAGCCGCCGAGCGTCACGCTCGCGACGCTCACCATGATGATCAACCGATTACGCATGATGCGTGGCACTCACCTCTGCAGCCTCGCCCGCCCGACGCGCGCGCCAGCCGGCGATCCAACGGAAGAACAAGGGCACGAACAAAGTGGCGATGAAGGTCGCGGCCAGCATGCCGCCGATCACGCTCGTGCCGAGCGAGTGACGGCTGGCCGCACCCGCGCCGGAGCTGACCGCAAGCGGCAGCACGCCGAAGATGAACGCGAGCGAGGTCATGATGATCGGCCGGAAGCGCAGCCGCGCACCCTGAATCGCCGCTTCGGTCAGCGGCATGCCCTCGTGATGCTTCATCATGGCGAACTCGACGATCAGAATCGCGTTCTTCGCCGCGAGCCCGACCAGCGTCAGCATGCCGATCTGGAAGTAGATGTCGTTCTCGAGCCCGCGCAGGAGCACGGCCGTGATGGCGCCGAATGCCGCGAACGGCACCGCCAGAATGACGGCGACGGGCAGCGCCCAGCGCTCGAACTGCGCGGCGAGGATCAGGAACACCATGAGCACGCCGAGCAGGAAAATGCCTTCGGAGGTGCCACCGGTCTGCTTCTCCTGGAATGCCGTGCCGGTCCAGGCGAGCTGATAGCCCGCAGGCAGAACCTCCCTCGCGAGCTCTTCCATCACGCGCAGCGCATCTCCCGAGCTGTAGCCAGGCGCCGCGTTGCCGATGAGCTTGGCGGCGGGGAAGACGTTGAAGCGCTCGACCAGCTCGGGGCCCGTGACTTCCCGAATGCTCGCGACCGCCGTCAGCGGCAGGAGCTCTCCGGATTTCGAGCGGACGTAGACGTTGCGAATGTCCTCCGGGAAGGCGCGGAAGCGCGGCTCGGACTGCAACTGCACCTGGAACACCCGGCCCGAGCGGTTGAAGTCGTTCACGTACAGCGCCCCGAACGTGCTCTGTAACGTCTCGAACACGTCCGTCACCGGGACGCCCAGCGTCATCGCCTTCTCGCGATCGAGATCGATGCGCATCTGGGGCACGCTGGCGCTGAAGAGCGGCGTGACACCCGTGAGCTCGGGGCGCTGCGCAGCAGCTTGCGCGAATTTCTGCGCGACCGCTTCAAGATCCTTCCAGGAGCCGCTGCCGCGTGACTGGATGTAAGCCTCGAAGCCTCCGGTCTGGCCGAGGCCTTCGATGGGTGGCGGCTCGACCGCGAAGAAGAATCCGTCCTTCACCTTCGCACCCGCGGCGAACACTGCGTTGACGACCGAGGCGGGCGAGAGCTCCTCGCTCTTGCGCTCCTCCCAGGGCTTGAGCGGCAGCCAGATGATGCCGGAGTTCGTCTTGAAGGCGAACGTCATCGGATCGAGGCCCGCCACGCCGGCCGTATCGGCCACGGCCGGATGATCCATCATCTGCTTCTCGACCGCCTGCACCGCCTTGGCGGTGCGATCGAGCGAGGCGGCGTCCTGCAACATGCCGATGACGAAGACGTAACCCTGATCCTCCTGTGGCGCCAGCGAGCTCGGCACTGCGCGGAACAGGCCAAGCGTGGCGACGAGCATCACTGCGAACACGCCGGCGGCGAGCGCTCCTCGCTTCATGACGAAGCGCACACCGCTTTCGTAGCGCTGCGTCATGCGAGCGAACCAATTGTTGAAGCGCTCGAGGATCCCGTGTCTGACCGTGTGCTCGGGACGCAGAAGCAGGGCGCAAAGCGCCGGCGTAAGCGTCAGGGCTACGAAGCCCGAGATCGCCACCGAGACCGAAATGGTCATCGCGAACTGGCGGTACATCTCGCCGACGAGCCCGCCCAGGAAGGCAACCGGCAGGAACACGGCTGTGAGCACCAGCACGATCGCGATCACGGGGCGCGTCACCTCTTGCATCGCCTTCATGGTCGCTTCGGGCGCCGACAGCTTCTCCGTCGTCATGATGCGCTCGACGTTCTCGAGCACGACGATCGCATCGTCGACGACGATACCGATGGCGAGCACCATGCCGAACAGTGTCAGCATGTTGATCGAGAAGCCGAGCAGGAACATCGCGCCGAAGGTACCGACCAGCGACACCGGCACCGCCAGCATCGGAATCAGCGTCGCGCGCCAGTTCTGCAGGAACAGCAGCACGACGAAGAACACGAGGATCATCGCCTCGAACAGCGTCTTGACCACTTCCTTGATCGAGACCTTGACGAAGCGGATCGTGTCGTAGGGGATGTCGTAGCTGATGCCGGGCGGGAAGTCCGCCGACAGCTCCTTGAGCCGCGCCGCGATGGCGCTGCCCGTCTCGAGCGCGTTCGCGCCAGGCTGCAGGAAGATCGCGATGAACACCGCACGCTCGCCGTTCGCGGTGGACCTGAAGTTGTAGACCTGCGCGCCGAGCTCGACTCTAGCCACATCCTTGAGGCGCACGATCGAGCCGGACGGAGTCGTGTGCACGACGATCTGCTCGAACTGCTCCGGCGTCTCGAGCCGGCCCTGCGCCGTTACCGAATACGTGAAGTCGACCGACTCGGACATCGGCTCGACGCCGATGCGGCCGGCAGCGAACTGCGTGTTCTGCTGGCGCACGGCTGTGACGATGTCCGAAGGCGTGAGCCCGAGCTGTGCGAGCTTGTCCGGCTGCATCCAGATGCGGATCGAGTAGTCCTGGCCGAACATCTGCGCATCGCCCACTCCGGGCACGCGGCGCAGCTCATCGAGAATGTTGAGCAGCGCGTAGTTGCTGAGCTCGATCGGGTCGTGCGAGCGATCGGGCGAAGTGATGCTGACGATCTGCAGCATGTTCGCCGAAGCCTTGCGCACTACCACGCCCTGACGCCGCACTTCCTCCGGGAGCCTGGGCACGGCCGCCTGGATGCGGTTGTTGACGTTGATCGCGGCGAGATCCGGGTCGGAGCCGACGGCGAACGTCACGTTGATGGTCAGCGTGCCGTCGCCGGAGCTGACCGAGCTCATGTAGAGCATGTTCTCGACGCCGTTGATCTCCTCCTCGAGCGGAGCGGCGACGGTCTCGGCGATCGTCTCGGCGGTGGCGCCCGGGTACTGGGCCGACACCGTCACTTGCGGCGGAATGATGTCCGGATACGCCGAGATCGGGAGCGAGCGGATGCCCCCGAGCCCGGCGAGCACGATGAAAGCCGAGATCACGCACGCGAAGATCGGGCGCGTGATGAAGAACTTGGAAATCATGCAGGCTCCTGTCCCGCGGCGGGCTCGCTCTCGGCCTGTCGGGTCGCGGCATCGACGGTGACCGCGCTCACCTGGATACCGGGCTGCTGCACCTTCATCACGCCTTCGACGATGACGCGCTCACCCGGCTTCAGTCCGTCGGTGATCACTACGTTGTTGCCGATCGTGCGGCCGATCTGCACCGGGCGCATTTGCGCCTTCTCCTCGGAGTCGACCAGCCAGACGAAGGTCCCTTGGGCGCTCGACACTACGGCCTTGCGCGGAATCGAAACGACGTTGCTCAACAGCACGCCCTCGACCTTCGCGCGCACGAACTGGCCCGGGATCAGGACACCCTCGCCATTGGCCAACACTGCGCGCACGCGCACTGTGCCGGAGTTGATGTCGACCGCGTTGTCCACGAACGTCAGCTTCGCGGGCTCGGGATACTCGGTGCCGTTCTCCAGGATGACCTTCACCACCGGCACCGTCCCAGAGCCATTCAGGCTGTGACGCAGGAGCGAAGCTTCCGATTGCGGCACCGAGAACTCGACATAGAGCGGATCGATCTGGACGATCTTCGTGAGCAAGCTGCTGTCCTGATCCGTGCCGACCAGGCTGCCTTCCGACAGCACTTCACGGCTCGTGAGCCCCGAGATCGGCGCGCGCACGTCCGTGTACTCGAGATCGAGCAGCGCCGTGCGCAGATTCGATTCCGCAGCCACGAGGTTGGCTTCGGCGACTTCGTACGCGGACACGACTTCGTCGCGCCGGCTCTGGCTCACGGCGTTCTTCTCGAACAACGGCAACACGCGATCACGCTCCCGACGCGCTTCGTCCAGCCGCGCTTTCGCCATGGCGACTGCGGCACGCGCTGAAGCGACGCGCGCACGAACGGGCTCGGGATCGATGAGAAACATTGGTTGGCCCTGCTTCACACGGCTGCCTTCCTCGTAACGGCGCTTCAAGAGGATGCCGCCGACCCGCGCGCGGACCTCCACTTCGCGCGAGCCGACCGTTCGAGCCGTGTACGTCAGCTCTAACGGAACAGGCTCATCGGCAATCGTCTGCACCGCGACTTCGGGCGGAGGAGGAGCATGTCCGCCTTCCTGGCGACCGCAGGCCGCGAGCATCATGCTCACAGCAGCTACGATGCCGCCGAGCTTTGCGAGATTTCGCACGGGCACGATCGACATACACTCACCTGTAAGATTCGTCTGCAATATTCAAAAGCTCGTGGACGATCTGCTCACGCTGCTCGTCCGTGAACGGCGAGATGCGCAGCGACTCACGCATCATCAAGCCATCGACTGCGAGCATGACGATCGCCGCACGCGCGAAATCGGAGCTCGACGCGGCGAGATGCTCAGTGAAGAGCACAGCGCGCTCGCGGATCACATCGAGGAGCGTCGGATCGTTGGCAGCGGCAGCCAGGAGCGCCGCGCCCATCGCTTTCGATCTCGAGCCACTTGCCAGCGCCCCGACGATGCACGCTTTCAGATCCCGGCCGTGGTCGCCCTCGCTGAGCCCGCCTTTGGCGGCCTCGACGCATTGCTCCATGCTGCGGACGTAGCGTTCCGCCAACGCGCCGAGGAGCGCCTCCTTGGTCGGGTAGTGATAGAGCAAACCGCCTTTGCTGACCCCGGCGGCCTGGGCAACGGCATCGAGCGTCAGCTTCGCCGCGCCCGTCTCACCGACGACACGCTCGGCAGCTTCGAGAATGCGATCACGCGCGGAACTGATGACCGCGGAGGGTTCAACCATCGGGAAATCCTCTGGAACTCGAGTCCTTCAGAACGAAGGACTGTACCGGCTGGACGGTATAGTAACCGTCCGGTCGGTTCAGTGTCATCCCCTTTCCGCGCTGCGGGCGCGAATTATGAGGGGTTTACTGGAAACCGAGCGTCCTCGAGGTTGCGAACTTTCGTCGCCGGCCCCCGACCCCGGCCTTTTGTGCGCCGCGTCAGCACAAAAAGCGGGAGCAGGTCCTGTCCGGTGCCCGGCGGGGGCCTCGAGAGTTGGCTCTCCGAAGTCCCGGCCGGTCGACATCCAACGAAATCGACTGCGCGAGCCAGCCAGGGTCTACCGGTCGAACGGCGGAGGAGACATCTCGTTCCCCGCGGGCGCTCAACCGAATCGCGCGACACGGATCGCGCCGTTGAACGATGAACGAGGCACGCGCGCCGGAGCTCCGCGCTTAGAATGCCGCGCGGGCCAATGCCTGATTCAGGAACCCACATGAGCGACATCGACGCGCCCTGGCTGTCCAGCGCGCAGTTTCTCCCCCAGGGGCACTGCTTCGCCTGGACGCCGGGAGTGCTGTGGATGCACGTGATCGCGGACGCGCTGATCGCGACGGCGTATTTCACTCTCCTCTTCGCGCTCGGCTACATAGTGCGACGGCGCAAAGACCTGCCGTTCGACTGGCTGGTCGTGTGCTTCGGCGTCTTCATCCTGGCTTCGGGGCTCACACACGTGCTCGGGATCTGGAACGTGTGGAACGGCCAGTACTGGCTTGGCGCCTTCGCCGAAGGACTCGCTGCGGCCGCGGCCATTCCCACCGCCTGGCTCCTGTGGCGCTCGCTCCCCGACATTACGCTGCTACCGAGCCAGCGCGAGCTGAAGGACGCCAACGAGTCGCTCGCGCGGGCCAATCGCGAGCTCGAGGCGTTTACGGCCTCGGTCTCGCACGATTTGCGCTCGCCGCTCACGACGATTGCAGGACAGGCGGGTTTGCTCGAGCTGTCGCTGAGCGACGCGAGCGAAGAGCAGAAGCGCCGGCTCGCCCGCATCCAGGCGAGCGTGAAGCAGATGTCGGAGCTGATCGATGCTTTGCTCGCGCTTTCGAGGATCTCGCGGTACACGCTGCATCGGGAGACCGTCGATGTCTCGGCCCTGGCGGAAGCGATCGTGCAGGACCTGCATCAGCGGGAGCCGGACCGGGCGGTGGACGCAAGAATCCAACCGGGCCTCACGGTGCATGGTGATCGTCGCCTGCTCGGCGACATGTTCGAGAATCTGCTCGCCAACGCCTGGAAGTTCACGTCAAAGACCGAGCGCGCTCGCATCGAGCTGGGACAGGCGCGAGGAGGGTCGATCGCGACGCTGTACGTGCGGGACAACGGCGTGGGCTTCGACATGGCGTACGAGCACAAACTGTTCCAGCCGTTCCAGCGCTTGCACGGCTCGACGTTTGAAGGCTCGGGCATTGGGCTCGCGACCGTGGCGCGGATCGTCGATCGTCATGGCGGGCGCATCTGGGCGGAAGGCAAGCCGGGCGCCGGGGCGGTGTTCTATTTCACGCTGCCAACGGTGCCGCTGACAGCGCAGTCCCTCACGGGCGCTTGCCGCGAGTCGCAGGAGATTGCCGCTGGAGCGGCCGCCCTCGAGCGACGCCGTTGAGGCCCTACTCCGTGCGCAACGCCTCCAACGGCTCGAGTGAGGCGGCCCGCAAGGCAGGCAGGATTCCCGCGATCAGCCCGACGATCACTGCCAGCGCTTCGGAAAGCGCGATGAAAAGCGGTGAGTAACTGACGGGCAGCGCAGGCACGGCCGCATCGAGGATGCCTGCGATGCCGACACCTACGAGCAAGCCCGCCATGCCACCGATCGCCGACAACACTACTGCCTCCGACAAGAACAAGCCGAGCACTTGATCCTTCTCCGCGCCCAGCGCGCGCAAGAGGCCGATCTCTGCCGTGCGCTCGCGAACACCGATCGTCATGATCGTAAAGATGCCGACTCCGCCTACCAGCAACGAGATGCTGCCGAGCGCCCCCACAGCGAACGTGAGGACGCTGAGCACCGAGCCGAGCGTGTCGAGCATCTGCTGCTGCGTCGTGATCGTGAAATCCTCTTCTCCATGACGCGCGGTGAGGATGCGCCGAACGCCCTCGATAATCTCATCGACTCTCACTCCAGGCTCGTGCAGCAAATGAATCTCGAAGACGCTGTCGCGATCGAACAGCTCTAACGCCCTCGCCGTCGGGATGTACACGGTGTCATCGAGATCGAACCCGAGCATCGTGCCTTTAGGACGCATGACACCGATCACGCGATAACGCTCGCCGCCGACGCGGATGATCTCTCCGAGAGGGCTCTCTCCCCGGAAGAGCTCCTCGCTCATTTTGCTGCCGAGCACGGCGAGACTGCGTGGCGCGCGCGGATCATCCTCCGGCAGGAACCCGCCCTGACCCACTTCGAACCGGAACGCTTCGGCGAACGAAGGGCCAACGCCATAGATCGTCGTGCGGCGCTTGCGCCCGAGCGCTTCGACCTCGGCGTTTCCCTGCATCATCGCATTCGTCGAGATGATGTAGGGCGCACGCTTGAGCGCCTCCGCGTCTTCGACCGTCAGGGGCCGTACATTCCCGAGCGCGCCGAGCGAGCCTCCAAGCGTCTCCGTCTTGCCAGGCGTGATACTGATGATGTTCGTGCCGAACTGCGTGAACTCGGATACGACGAAACGATGCACACCTTCCCCGATCGAGGTGAGCAGGACGACGGCGGTGACGCCTATGCCGATGCCAAGCGCGGTGAGCAAGGCTCTGAGCCGCTGCGAGCGGACCGAGCCAACCGTCAACCGCGCCACATCGGCGAAACGCATCACTTCCTCCCAGCGAGCGCCGCCACCGGATCGAGCTTGGCCGCGCGGCGTGCCGGCAGGAGACCGAACATGATTCCGCTGCCGAGGGCGGTGACGAGCGCAAGCACCAGGACCCACGAAGGCGGACGCAACGTGAGCACCGGAAAGAGCTTGTTGCCTGCCCAGTCGGCGGCGAGCCCTACGGCGACTCCGATGATTCCGCCGGTGGCCGAAAGCAAAATCGCCTCGGTGAGAAACAGCAGAGTGATCTGACGCTGCGTCGCTCCGATCGCCTTGAGGAGCCCCACTTCGGCGGTCCGCTGGCTCACCGCGACCAGCATCACGTTCATGATCAGAACGCCGGCGACGATCAGGCTGATCGAGGCGATCCCGGCGAGCGTAAGGGTCAGCGCGGTGAAGATGCGATCGAAAGTCGCAAGCAGCGCGTCCTGCGTGATGACCGTGACATCCTCCTCTCCCTGGTGCCTGAGCCTGATCGTCTCGATCACAGCGTCGCGCACGCGCGGCATGTCGTCGCGATGCCGCACTTGGATGAGAAGGCGGAACAAGGACTCGGTGTTGAACAACGCCTGCGCGGCGCCCACCGGAATCAGCACCAACTCCTGCGAATCGAGCCCGATCGTGCGACCCTCGTTCCCGATGATGCCGATCACGCGGAAGCGACGATCCCCCACTCGCAGAGTGGAGCCGAGCGGCTCTCGCCCGGGAAAGAGCTCACGCGCGATGTTCGCGCCTATCACGGCCACTGCGAGATCGCGTGACAGGTCGCCTGGCGGCAGGAACTGACCACGAGCGAGCGCTAGGCCGTAGACAGTCAGGAAATCGGCGTTGGACCCCAGGATGGGCGCTTCGCGCTCGAGGGCACCAGTAGAGACCGGGGCCGAGCCGATCACGAGCGGCGAGACTCGCTCCACTTCCGGAATCCGCTGCACGGCCTCCGCATCGCCCAACGTAAGATCGCGTGGCGTCTCTCCGCCGAGCACGCCAGGCTCTACGCCGCCTGTTTCGGAACGCCCGGGAAGCACGATGAGCAGGCGCGTGCCGAGCTGCTGGAACTCACCAGCAACATAGAGTCGTGCCGCTTCGCCCAGGGACGTGAGAGCGATGACCGCCGCTACGCCGATCGTCACGGCGAGAAGCAGCATGAAGCTTCGCAGCCGCGCCCGCCACGCGGAATCTCGAGCCATTCTCAGCAGGTCGGGCACGCGCATGGCGACAGGCGGCAGCGTCTCAGTCTGTTATGCTCGCAGTGCGCACGCACGGATTCTACAACCGCGCGCTCGGCGCTCGTGAGCCAACAGGAAAAACGGAGTCCAGGACACGCACCGATTCAACGCGCCTACCAGGAAGGAGTCCAGGACACGCACCGATTCAACGCCCGCTGCAAATCGAGGAAATCGGCGCCTGTCCTGGTTTGGACTCGAGAAATCGGCGCGACCTGGCGCCCTAGAAGCCCGTCTACCGGTATCGAACCAAACTGATGCATCCGCGCGCGATCAGTCGACGCGCACGAATTTGGCCTGCGCGCAGCCGCGGGACAGCGATCGAAGGAAAAGTTGAGGCGCGCTCAGGCGTACAGCCGCGCGGCTAATTGCAGCCCGCGCACCCACGTCTGCCCCAGAGTCCGGGCATGCAATCTGAGGCGGTCGAGCCGGCCCAGCGCGCGGCCAAAGACGTTGCCCCGTGGACGCATCGCAAGTCGCCATGCCTCGGGGTCGACGTTCAATCGATGCATGATAGATGGAAGCTTTGCGTCAATGGCCCCGCGCTTGTCCTCGCGCCGGATCTTGCCCGTCCAGTCCACTAGCTCGAGATAGTCGTGAAAAGTGAACGGGATTGTCTGCCCAGATTGGGAGGCCGTTTGAAACGGGCGAAGCGCTGGCCTGCGCACCATCGCTACCTCTGCCGGAGTCGGAGCAGATCCCCGGTGAGATCGATTGAGCTCCTTGATGCGCTCGTAAATAGAAGTGAACTCCGACTCCTCCGGCGTCTGAGCGATCCCCGCACGAATCGGATTCAGATCTACGTACACCATAGCCGTGAGCAAGCCCGCCTCATCGAGCAGCGCCTGCGACTTGAAGCGGCCCTCCCAGAACTTACCCGTGCAACTGTCCTCGAGGTTTGCCCGTCGAGCCAAGTGCTCATTCAAGCACTTCATGAACCAGCTGAGGTCGAAAAGGCGTCGGCGCCAAACTTCAATGATCGCTTCCGCCACTTCGCGTTCTGCATCTGAGGCCTGACAGCTCTGCCAACTCTCGATGACTGGCGGTGCGCGGTACAGCTGTGTCCAACGACGCACGACCTCCTCGTGCGACCATTCACCCGCGCGCCGTCGATCAACATGCACGACCAAGTGATAGTGGTTGCTCATCACCGCATACGCGCACACGTCGACCGCAAAAATCGCCGTGAGATCGGCAAGCCGCTCCAGGACCCAGGACTTGCGGTGCGAGTAGTCACGTCCCGCGTACTCGTCGAATCCCCAGAGCGAGGCCCGACGCACGCAGCGGGCGATGACGTGGTAATACGGCGTGTCATCCAGCGACACCAGTGACTTGCGTGCGCACGTCATAAACACTCCCTGTTCGGCTCTTCGCCTCCCGAGCTGCATATATACCTGATTCTCGGGGGACATCGGGCGCGAAGAAACTCCCTGTTTGCCTGAAAATCGCGAAATCAGCGCCTGTCCTGATCTAGAAGAGGGAAGTCCAGGACACTCACCGATCCAACGGCCGGCAGAGTCCAACAAGAAATCGGCGCCTGTCCTGATCCAGAAAAATCAGCGCCTGTCCTCGACTATGCGTCGCTAGAAAAATCAGCGCCTGTCCTCGACTATGCGCCCATCGCGCATGCGGATGTGTCGGTGGGCACGATCGCCCACTTCGATATCGTGAGTCACGACGAGCAGCGTGATGCCCCGCGCGTTCAACTCCTCGAGCGCGGCCAGCACTTCCGCACCGGAGGCATGATCCAGGTTTCCGGTAGGTTCATCGGCCAGAAGCACGTTGGGCTCCATTACCATGGCACGCGCGATCGCCACGCGCTGACGTTGGCCTCCGGACAACTCGTTCGGACGATGATGCGCGCGATCCGTCAGACTCAGGCTCTCGAGCAATTGCTGCACGCGCTGGCGACGCTGCGCCGGCGAGACGCCGGCAAGCACGAGCGGCAGCTCCACGTTCTCGAACGCGGTGAGCCGCGGCACTAGATGAAACGACTGGAAAATGAATCCCACCTTGCGGGCACGTGTGTGCGCGAGCTCCGCATCGCTCATGGACGTGGTCTCGCGGCCGTCGAGCAGATACTGCCCCGAGGTCGGCCGATCGAGCAGCCCCAGCACGTTGAGAAGCGTGGACTTGCCCGACCCGGACGGGCCCATGATCGAGACGTACTCGCCCTGCTCGATCGTGAGCGTCACGTCGTCGAGCGCGCGCACCTGCTGCTCGCCCATCTGGAAGTGGCGACTGACGCCTCTCAACTCGATCATTCGGCCGCCACCGCCGGGGCGCCATCGGCCAGGCCCTCGCGATCTACGGTCGTGACGACGCGCTCACCGGCTTTGAGGCCGCTCACGATCTCGGTGTACTCCCAGCTCCTGAGCCCGGTCTCGACCTTGCGCTCGCGCACGCGCCCGGCTTGCTCGTCGAGCACGTACACCCGCTCGCCTTCCATCAACGCCCGAGTGGGAATCCTGAGCGCATCGGACTTCTCCGCGAGCACCACTTCCACGTCCGCGCTGTATCCGGGCAGAAGCTCCACGCCGGCTTGCCGCTCCAGCTCGGCCTCGATCTCGACCGTGCGAGCCTGCTTTTCGAGATCGAGCACATAAGGCGCTACACGGCGCACGTGCGCCGGAAAAGCGCGATCCCGAAAAGCATCGAGCGTCACCCGGGCCGGCATTCCCACGCGAATGCGAGGCGCATCGACTTCGTCGATCGGAGCAGTCACGTAGATGCAGCTCGTATCGACGATGTCGACCGCCGGAGGAGTCGGAATGCCGATCGGGGAGGGAGTGACGAACTCGCCGAGCTCGCCGTTGATCTCGGCAACGACTCCGTCGAAGGGCGCCCTGAGGCGCATGCGCTCGAGCGTCGCCTCCGCATGAGCGATCCGGGCTTCGGCCACTTTGATGTTTTGCGTCGCCGCCCGGCAGGCAGCTTCGCGGCTTTGCGCCTCGCCGAGCGCTTTGTCCACCACGTCGAACGCGATCAAGCCTTCCTCGAGGACTTTCGAGAGCCGATCGGCCTCACGCCGGGCAACCTTGGCCGCCACACATGCCTCGTCGGCCCGTGCCCTCGCCGCGACGGCATCCCGTTTGGCCAGCTCGAGCTGCGCGCTCACATCTTCGTTCCACAGCTCGAGCAGGAGCTGGCCTTTCTCGACGTGATCGCCTTTTTTGACCGCGAGCCTGGAGATCTGCCCGCCGGTGGGAGGCGCGAGGCCGGCGCGCTGGCACGCCTTGATCGTGCCGGCCCGCGTGTTGGTGACCGTTTCGGAAACCACGCCGCGCTCGACCACTGCCGTCTCGACCTCGATCGGGTCGGGACCAGCCGTCAGGAGCGCGACGGCGGCGAGCGCGACAATCACGCCGCCAACGATGAGCACGGTGCGGCGTTTCATGCCGTTCTCCGTTCTTCGGTGGCGACATTATAGAGGGCGGGCGCCGACGGCCAATTCACCGGCGCAAGCACGCCATTGACCGATGGGCGGTTCGCGGCCCGAAGAGGACCGGATTAGAATGCCCGCCGCTCCCGCGGCCCGGTTCCTCCCTCATCCCGAGGCGATTCGATTCATGGCATTCGACCAGCAAGCGCTCGACAGTCTTCGCATCGAACGCGCCCCCGAGCCGCCCAGGCGAGAGACGGGCAAGCGGCTTCGATGGATCCTGGCGGCGGCCTTGATCATCATCGCGGCAGCGGCCGCGTTCGCGCTGTTGCGGGAAGAGGCGATCGAGGTCGAAACGACGACGGCGGTTGCCGCTCCCAACGCAAGCGGCAGCGCCGCGGTCCTCAATGCATCGGGCTACGTCGTCGCTCGGCGGCAGGCAACCGTGTCGGCGAAAGTCACCGGAAAAGTCGCCGAAGTCTTGATCGAAGAAGGCATGGAGGTGCGAGAGGGGCAGCTCCTCGCCCGCCTGGATGACAGCACCATTCGCCCGGTCTACGAGCTGGCCAGGCGCCAGCTCGAGGCGGCGCGCAAGAATCTCGAAGAAGTAGAGGTGCGCCTCGCGGAAGCGGAGCGGAACCTCCGCCGCATGCAGCAACTGCGCAAGAACAACCTGGTGAGCGAGTTGCAGCTCGATCAGGCCCAGTCCGAAGTGGCGGCCCTGAACGCCAGGCTCGAGGCGCTCAAAAGCGAAGCGAAGGTCGCCGAGGCCAACGTGCGCGTGCGGGCTCAGGAGCTCGAGGATCTGCTGGTGCGGGCGCCCTTCGATGGAGTGGTCGTCTCGAAGGATGCGCAGCCCGGAGAGATGGTCTCGCCGATCTCGGCGGGCGGCGGCTTCACGCGCACTGGCATCGCGACCCTGGTCGACATGGATTCGCGAGAGGTCGAGGTCGACGTGAACGAAGCGTTCATCAACCGCGTGCAGCCGGGCCAGAAGACCGAAGCCGTGCTCGATGCCTACCCGGACTGGGTGATCCCGAGCCACGTGATCAACATCGTGCCGACGGCCGACAGGCAGAAGGCTACGGTTCGAGTACGCATCGGCTTCGATGAGCTGGACGCGCGGATTCTTCCGGACATGGGTGTCAAAGTGTCGTTTCTGGAGCGCGGCGGCGAAGAGCGCGTCTCCTCTCGTCCGGCCGTGCGCGTGCCAGCAGGAGCGGTGTTCACAGAGGGCGAGACCAGCTATGTCTGGCGCGTGCGCGATGGCGAAGTCGAGCGCGTTGCCGTGAAAACGGGCGGCTCGCGCGATGGGCAGATCGAGCTGTTGTCGGGAATCGATGCGGGCGATGTCATCGTCTCGAGCCCCGTGGAGGGCTTGACCGACGGCACGCGGGTCAAAAGCAAATCAGGCTGATGAGCGAAGAGGTGTCTGGTGAGCGATGAAATACTGGTACGGCTGCGCTCGGTCGCCAAGGACTACAAGCGCGGCTCGGAAACGGTTCACGTCCTGCATGCCCTGGATCTCGAAGTGCCCAAGGGTGACTTTCTCGCCCTCATGGGCCCCTCGGGCTCGGGCAAGTCGACGCTCCTCAATTTGATCGGCGGCCTCGACCGGCCGACTGCCGGCACGATCGAGGTGGCGGGTCAACGCATCGACTCGCTCAGCGAGGCGCAGCTCGGGCGCTGGCGCGCCCGTCACGTCGGCTTCGTGTTCCAGATGTACAACTTGCTGCCCGTGCTGACGGCGGAGCGCAACGTGGAGCTGCCGCTCCTGCTCACTTCGCTCTCCGCCGCCGAGCGGCGCAAGCGCGTCGCGGCCGCATTGAGCCTCGTCGGGCTGACCGAGCGCGCCAAGCACAAGCCGAAGGAGCTGTCCGGAGGTCAGGAGCAGCGCGTGGGCATCGCGCGCGCCATCGTTTCCGATCCCACTTTGCTCCTGTGCGATGAGCCCACGGGTGATCTCGATCGCAAGTCGGGCGATGAGATTCTGGATCTGCTCCAGGCGCTCAACCGCCAGCAGGGCAAGACCATCATCATGGTGACGCACGATCCGCACGCCGCCGCGCGCGCCAAGCACATCCTGCATCTCGAGAAAGGCGAGCTGATCGAGAAAGCCGCCGCCTAGAAGGCGGCTCGCGGACGCACCGAGGAAGGCGGTCAGGATCGGACGAAAGAATTGAGGGATTGAGCATGCTCAAGTATCTGCCGCTGCTGTGGGCGAACGTGATGCGCAAGCGCCTGCGCACCTTGCTCACGCTCGCCTCCATCATCGTCGCGTTCCTCCTGTTCGGCTTGCTGCAAACGCTGCGCATGGCGCTCACCGGGAGCCCGGAGCTCGCGGGGGTCGACCGGCTGATCACGATCCACAAGGTCTCGATCATCCAGTCCTTGCCCGAGAGCTATCTGAACCGCGTCCGCAGCGTCGAGGGCGTGAAAGTCGCGACCCCGCACGACTGGTTCGGAGGCATCTATCAGAACGAGCGCAACCAGGTCGCCGCGATGGCCGCGGACCCGGAGACGTTCTTCGAGACCTACACCGAGTACTCGCTGAGCGAGGAGGAAAAGCGCGCGTGGGAGCAGGACCGCACGGGCGCGATCGTCGGGAGCGTGCTGGCCGAGCGCTACGGCTGGAAGAAGGGCGACACGATTCCGCTGCGCTCGAACATCTGGCAGCAGCAGGACGGCTCGAACGTGTGGCCGGTGAAGATCGTCGGGATCTACACCGCCGAGAACGGCGACAACCAGAGCCTCTACTTGCACCACGAATACCTGGACGAATCGCGCCTGTACGGCAAGGACACAGTAGGTTGGGTCGCGGTGCGGCTCGAGGATCCGGACCGGGCCACCGAAATCGCGCGCAGGATCGATGCAATGTTCGCCAACTCCTCGACCGAGACCAAGACGACGACCGAAAAGGCCTTCATCCAGGGCTTCGCCAACCAGATGGGCAACATCGGCGCGCTCGTCACTGCGGTTGCGGCTGCGGTGTTCTTCACGATGCTGCTGGTCACCGCCAACACCATGGGCCAGTCGATCCGCGAGCGACTGAACGAGATCGCAGTGATCAAGACGCTGGGCTTCTCGGGAATCGGCGTCACGACAATGGTGCTGGCCGAGTCGATTCTCGTGACCGCCGTCGGCGGCGCGATCGGCCTGGCACTTGCGGCGGCCGTAGCGCTCGGCGTCGGGCGCGCCCTGCAGCAATTCTTTCCGGTGATCGGCATGCCAGCGAGCACTTATGCAATCGGCGCCGTTCTCATCGTGGGCCTCGGAGCGCTTGCGGCAGCGCTGCCTTGCGCCCAGGCGGCGCGCCTGAGAATCGTCGACGCATTGAGGAAGGTGTGACATGGCGAGCAACACATTGACGCAGATCGCCGCGATCACGGCGATGAACCTGCGCAACATGTCCGAACGCGTGGCCTCTTCGATCGTCGCGCTGGTCGGCATCGTCGGTGTGGTCACCGTCCTCATCGGCGTGCTGTCGATCGCCGAAGGCTTCCGGGCAGTGCTCGATATGTCCGGCGCCGAAGACGTGGCAATCGTCCTGAGAAGCGGTGCAACGGACGAAATGGGCAGCGCTCTCACCCAGGAGCAGACCCGCATCATCGCGGATGCTCCCGGCGTGGCGCGCGACGCCGAAGGGCCGATCGTCTCCCCCGAGCTCTACGTCGTCGTCGACGTGCCGCTCGTGCGCACCGGAACTGCGGCCAACGTGCCCTTGCGCGGCGTCGGCCTGAAGGCGCCGAAACTGCGGCAGAACTTCAAGATCGTCGAAGGCCGCATGTTCAACCCGGGGACGTTCGAGGTGATCGTCGGCCGCGGCGCGAGCCAGCAATTCGCCGGGCTCACGGTCGGCAGCCGCTTGCGCTGGGGCACGACCAACTGGACGGTGACGGGACTCTTCGAGGACGGAGGGAGCGTCGCCGAATCGGAGATCTGGACCGACGCCACTGTTCTGCAAGGCGCCTACAACCGCGGCAGCTCGTATCAGTCGATGCGGGTGAAGCTGGCGAGCGTGGATGCCTTGCGGTCGTTCAAGGACGCGCTGAGCCAGGACCCGAGACTCAACGTGCGCGTCTACACCGAAAAGGAGTTCTTCGAGCAGCAGTCGCGCATCCTGGTCACGCTCGTGAGCACCATCGGTGTCGCGATCGCAGCGCTGATGGGCCTGGGCGCGATCTTTGCGGCGCTGAACACGATGTACTCGGCCGTATCGGCGCGCACGCGCGAGATTGCGACATTGCGTGCGCTCGGCTTCGGGCCGGCGCCGGTCGTGGTCTCGGTGCTGACCGAGGGACTGCTGCTCGGCCTGGCGGGCGGCGTGATCGGAATGCTGATCGCTTATTTCACGTTCAACGGCGTGCGCGCCTCGACGATGAACTTCGCGACCTTCAGTCAGATCACCTTCGCGTTCACGGTGACGCCGGAGCTTTTGGTGCGAGGGCTGACGTATGCGCTGATTCTGGGCTTCATTGGGGGCTTGCTGCCGAGCTTGCGCGCCGCGCGGCTGCCGATTACTGCGGGGCTGCGTGAGCTTTAGGTTGCCCCCGCGCTGCCCCGCCCTGCCTCCCTCGCGTTGCGAGGGACGGAGGAGCTCGGGATGGAGATCGGAGTGAAGAGCCTTGCCTGAGCTCCCCGACGTGACGGTCTACATCGAGGCGCTGGAAGCGCGCGTGCTCGGCGAGCGTCTCGAGCGAGCGCAGGTGCTCAATCCGTTTCTGCTGCGCACCGCCGAGCCTCCTCTGTCCTCTTGCGAGGGTCAGCGAGTCACCGCCATCGAGCGCGTCGGCAAGCGCATCGCCTTTCGTTTCGAGAACGGACACTGGTTGGTCATGCACTTGATGATTGCAGGGCGTCTGCACTGGTACGAGCGCGGTTCTTCGGCGCGCATGCGTGCGCCGCTCCTCAAGCTCGAATTTTCCAGCGGCACGCTGACGCTCACTGAAGCAGGGACGAAGCGCAGAGCTTCGCTGCACGTTCTTGCCGACGATGCGGCGTTAGCCGAGCACGACAGAGGCGGCCTCGAAGTGCTCGGGTCGACTCTGGAGGAGTTTCGCGCACGCTTGAGCGAGCGCAATCACACGCTCAAACGGGCACTCACCGATCCGACCATTCTGAGCGGCGTGGGGAACGCCTATTCGGATGAAATCCTGCATCGCGCCCGCCTCTCTCCGACAATGCAGACGCGACAGTTGAGCGATGAGCAATGGGAGCGATTGCACGAAGCCGCTGAGTCCGTGCTGACCGAATGGATCGAGCGATTGCGAGCCGAAGCCGCGGGCGCCTTTCCCGAGAAGGTCACAGCCTTTCGCGATGGCATGGCGGTTCACGGCCGCTATGGGAAGCCGTGCCCGGTCTGCGGTACGGCGATTCAGCGGATTCGCTACGCCGAGAGCGAAACGAACTATTGCCCGCGCTGCCAGACAGGCGGCAAGCTCCTCGCCGACCGGTCGCTGTCGCGACTGCTCAAAGACGATTGGCCGAAGACGATCGAAGCGCTCGAAGGGCGCATCGCCCCCACCCTGCCCTCCCCCGCTTCGCGGAGGAGGGGAAGTTAAGGCCCTGAACCATGAAGTCCCCCGACCCGGCCGGGCCCGTTCACAGATGAGCCCGAGCTTCTCTCTCGCGCCGCGCCGCGCGGCGTTCATTTTCGTCTTCATCACCGTCCTTCTGGACGTGTTCGCGATCGGCATCATCATCCCGGTGCTGCCGAGGCTCGTGGAGGACTTCATGGGCGGCAACACGGCCTCCGCGGCGGTCGTGTACGGCATCTTCGGCACCGCGTGGGCGCTGATGCAGTTCCTGTTCTCGCCCGTGCTCGGCTCGCTGTCCGATCGTTTCGGCCGCCGCCCGATCATTCTGCTGTCGAACTTCGGGCTCGGGCTCGATTACGTCCTCATGGCGCTTGCGCCCAATCTCGGATGGCTGTTCGTCGGCCGCATCATTTCGGGCATCACCGCTGCAAGCATCAGCACTGCAGGCGCCTACATCGCCGATGTCACCGAGCCGCACCTGCGAGCGGGCAGGTTCGGGATGCTCGGCGCGGCATTCGGCGTCGGCTTCGTTGCCGGCCCGGCGCTCGGCGGCGTGCTCGGTGAGATCGATCCTCGTTTGCCCTTCTGGGTAGCGGCGGGGTTCAGCCTGACCAACGCGCTGTACGGCCTGACCGTGCTGCCGGAATCTCTCCCTCGTGATCGGCGAACGCCCTTCTCGTGGCGCAAGGCCAACCCGGTCGGCTCGTTCAAGCTGTTGAGATCGCATCACGAGCTCTGGGGACTCGCGTGGGTGGCCTTCCTCAGCAACCTCGCTCACGTGGCATTGCCGAGCCTCTCGGTGTTGTACATGGGCTATCGCTACGGCTGGAACGTTCGTTCGGTCGGCGTCCTGCTCGGCATCGTCGGAGTGTGCTCGATCATCGTGCAGGGCCTGCTCGTCGGCCGCGTCGTGAAGTACCTCGGCGAGCGGCGAACGATGCTGGTCGGGCTGATCGCCGGCGCGATCGGATTCTCCCTTCAGGCACTCGCCACCACCGGGGCGGCATACACGTTCGGAGTCATCGTGATGTCGTTGTGGGGATTGGCGACGCCGGCCATGCAAGGCCTGATGACGCGACTCGTCGGAGCCGGCGAGCAAGGCCAGCTCCAGGGCGCGAACAGCTCGATCATGGGCATCGCGAACCTGATCGGCCCGATCGTGTTCACGCAGATCTTCGCGCTCTTCATTGCCCACCGCGAATGGCAAGTGCCGGGAGCGCCGTTCTTTCTGTCGGCCACGCTCCTGTTGATCGCGGCCCTGGTGACGGTTCGATTCGCGCGCAAGTATGCGATGGCTGCTGAAACCGCGCATGTCGCCCCGGCCGAGCAGGCGGCCCCGCAGGAAGCCCGGTCGGGCTCGCAATAGGAATCGATGTGCGGCGCTTACGCGATGCTGCGTCGATCGGCCGCTTGGCGGGAAGCCGCGAGCAGCCACTCAGGCACCAGCGGCCAGAGGGTCTGCTCGTACTGCGAGCGGAAGAAGCCGAAGTGTCCGATACGCTCGACGCCGATCTCGCGCGGCGCAATCCGGCGATACTCGACAGGTGCAGTCGCGTAGAGCCGGTGAAGTGAAACGATGCTGCGCTCGGACATCATCTCGTCATCGGTGAACGACAGCGACAGAATGGGTGTGCCGACCGCGGCATAGGCCACGCGAGTTGACTCGCCCTCCGCGCCCACCACGTACTCGGGGCTCAGGCACCAGCGTCGCCACTGCTCCATCACGCCGCGCGGCAGATCGCCAACCTTGCGCAAACGCCTGCCGGGAAAATAGCCGGCGACTCGCAGCGCGAGCGGCACGATGACGAACCAGAGCCACCACACGAAGCGCTTCGTTTGCCACGCGTTCTCGCGCCAGTAGCCGCTTCCGGTCGCGACCGTGACGACGCGATCGATCTGAGAGCGGTTCGGAATGAGCCCGAGAAGCTGCCCACCCAGGCTGTGCCCGATCCAATACAGCGGCAACTCGGCGAACCGCGCTTTCACGAAATCGATCACTGCCGCGCAATCTTCACGGGCCCAATCGAGAATCGTGACATCGAAGCCGCGCAGCGTCGGCGGTTTCGACAAGCCGATGCCCCGATAGTCGAACGTGCAAACAGCGAACCCTTGCCTGGCGAGCCATTCGGCGAAGCGCGCGTAGAAATTCTGAACGACGCCCATCGCGGAAGGCATGATGACCGCGGCGCGTGCGGCGCCTTCAGGCTCGAACATCGTGAGCACTAGCGGCGAGCCGCGGACTTCTAAGGTGTGCTGGTACATCGAGCGGGCCAGGAAAAACCGGCGGCAGGAGTTATTTCAAAGCCGCCCGCGCGGTGTCAATCGAGCGTCCCGGAACGTGCCAACACGCAACTGTTGCTATAAAGAGACAGGTGGCTCGCCAAGCAGGGATTTTCCCGGGTAAGATGTGGGCCGCCAGCAACGCTGGCGGCGTCAATGAGGCGCTTTCTCAACAAGGAGATCCGAATGCAACGACGCATCCTGGGCGGCTTGACCGCGCTCGCAGCCGCGCTGCCGCTCGCAAGCTACGCCGAAACCATGGACTACTCCTACGCCGAGATCGGCTATGTCGACACCGAGTTCGAGGGCCGGGGATTCGACGTGGATGGTGACGGCTTCGCGCTGCGCGGCTCGGTTGCCGTCAACCAGACCTTCTTCGTCTTCGCAGGCTATGAAGACATCGGCCTGGATGAGGGCGTAGACCTGACGACCCTGAACGTCGGAGGCGGCGCGCACTGGCCGTTGAACGACAGACTCGACATCGTCGGGCGCCTCGGCATCGTGCAGGCCGAGATCGAAGCGGGCCCGTTCGAAGAGGACGAAGACGGGTTCCTCCTGGGAGCGCGCCTGCGTGGCGCTGTCTCGCCGAAGTTCGAGCTCGAAGGTGGCGTGGACTACATGGACATCGACACCGGCGAGGACACGTTCGTCGTGCTCGAGGGCCGGTACTTCTTCGTCGATCAGTTCGCGGGCGGCTTGGGGCTGCAGATCGGCGATGACGTGACCTCGATCGGGCTGAATCTTCGCGTGACGTTCTGACGCGCCCGATCAGGCACGATCACAACAACTAACAATCCCGATTCCGTGGTGTGCTCTGCAATGGAGCGCCACGGAATCGGTTTTTTTGGAGCCGTGATTTCGCGCGGGGTCTCAACGGCTCGTCCGTGAGAAGCCGAGGACCTCCTCGCTCAAAAGTCGGCGAACCGCGCCGCGATGATTTCCGCTTCCGCTGCGCAGCCGATCTCACGAACGGAGTTCGGTCCCGGGAAAAACTCCTCCATGAGATCCTTGCCTCCCGCCGCACGCCAGCGCACCGTGGTAGCGATGGTCTTGAACGTGTGACTGTTGGTCAGCCACA
This sequence comes from Steroidobacteraceae bacterium, assembly GCA_036381695.1. Taxonomy (GTDB): domain Bacteria; phylum Pseudomonadota; class Gammaproteobacteria; order Steroidobacterales; family Steroidobacteraceae; genus Steroidobacter. Next base: position 42,293 of record DASVCI010000094.1, on the reverse strand, counting down.
GACGATTGTTCCGATCGTCGCACGCGCCTTCGAACTTGAGCGACACATACGACGGCGCGGGCTTCGGCTCCTCCTCGGTTTCTTCTGCTGCGTGCAGACCCACCACTGCGGGGCCCGACAGCAGCACGAATGCTGCAATCTGCGCCGTTTTGTTCACGTCGACTCCTCCCGTGGCGCGCGGGTCGCGCGCCCGTTTGCCCCCAGAGAAGCTCTGATTCGTCGGCACCGTGACCCGGGCGGCATTCAACGACCGGCACGCAGGGCCGGTCGGGCGGGGCCACGCTGAACGCCGATCAGAGGCTTCTTGAATCAAGCTTGCCGCAGCGTCGTCACCCGGTCCGGCTGCGGCGACACCCGAATATAGAGGCGTAGGCGATGCGTGTACACGCCGCGATGCCAGAAAAATGGCGTGCGAGCGTGCTTCTGACGCTTCTTTACGCGAGGACGCGTGAGCGACGTCACAGTCTCGAGCTCGATGGGGCGAGCGGGCCTCGAGCCCGATCGGCCCGAGGACCCTGACTCTTCTTGCGGGGAGCGCCCACGAAACGCGACGCCGACCCTCGAGCGGCCGGCTGTCACACGATTCGTGGGAGGCTCATTTTTGCGGGGCTTCTCAGCGCTCCACTTCGACGAGGCGCTGCCCGACGAACTGCCAGTTGGCGAGGTTTTCGATCACGGATTTGACGAACCGCGCGCGGTCCTGCTGGTAATCCAGGTAATACGCGTGCTCCCAAACATCGCACGTCCACAGCGGCTCGCTGCCGCTCGTGAGCGGATTGTCGGCGTCGTGCGTGGTGACGATGTCGAGCTTGCCCTGCTTCCACACGAGCCAGGCCCAGCCGCTGCCAAACTGGTCGACCGCCGCCTGCACGAAGCGGTCGCGGAAATTCTCGAGCGAGCCGAAGGTGTCGTTGAGGCGCTTGAGCACCGGCTCGGGCGGAGTGCCGCCGCCATTCGGCGCGAGCGACTCCCAGAAGAAATCGTGATTGAAGACCTGGGCGGCGTTGTTGAAGATCTTCCGATCCTTGCCTTCAGCGCCCGCCGTGCTCCGAATGATCGCCTTGAGATCGGCCTTCTCGTGCTGCGTGCCGGCGATGAGCTCGTTGAGCTTGTTCACGTAGTTGGCGTGGTGCTTGCCGTGATGGTGCTCGAGAGTGCGCGAGGACATCGTGGGCTCGAGGGCGTCTTTCGCGAACGGCAATGGCTTCAACTGGAAGGGCATCGGCTGCCTCCTTGAAATCAAGCGTGAAACAGGGGGAATTGGAGCGGCAACGCCCCGTCCGGAGCGAAGTTCCGCACTCGCAGAGTATCGCAGGCTTGCCCGCGGCGCGGCATGCCGAATGGCAATGAAGTGCGAGCGATCCGTACGTACAACTGCCGGTTTATCTCACATGCCGCTGCTCGCAACATCTCTCGAGCGCGCGAACGGCGCGCTGATCTCAGCCGATTGCCGAGCGCCATGAAACCGAGGCCGGATGCCCGCAGGGAGGCCGTTCTCTATTGGTCGGCCGTGAGCCTGATCGTTTGCGAGGGACTTTCGATCCGAAAAGCGGCCGATCGTCTCGGCGTCGATGGCGAGCGGCTGCGTCACATCCTCCGGCATCGACGCTCCTTGCGGCCCTTCGGCGGCGCCCCGGAACCCTCTTCCGCGCCAGGCGCCTCTTCCACGAGCCCGGTCGGCTGACTCGCCCTGACACCTGACCACCCCTGGATTGCGGCCCGCGACAGGTTCCGCCCGGACCTGTAATTGCGAGTCATTCTCGATTGCGAATAGAATGCAACGCCTCCGTCCCCCAGGGTCGATGCTCCAGGCCTCATCCCATGTCCGTCGCTCTCCGACGCGCTTCGATCGCGATTCAGGCACTCCTTTGCCTCGCGCTGATCGGTTGCTCGCGCCAGGCTGATGACCCTCGCCGCCCGGTCCTCGACACCTACGCCCGCATCGTCCTGGCCACTTATGAGGACTCGCTCGCCGCCGCGCGGGAATTGGATGCGGCCATCGATGAGCTGCTGGCCAATCCGAGCGAGCAGACCCTGGCAGCTGCCCGGCAGCGCTGGCGCGAAGCCCGCGTGCCGTACAGCTATTCCGAAGCCTTCCGATTCTACGGCGGTCCGATCGACGGCGAGGGCGGCCCGGAGCCCCGGCTGAACGGCTGGCCGCTTGATGAGAACCACATCGACGCCGTCGACCTCGAGCGCTACAACGCTGCGCCCGGGCTCGACATCGTCGGCGACGTGGCGGGGTTTCACGAGATCACGCCGGAGCTGGTCGCGGCGCAGAACGAGGCCGGCGGCGAGAAGAACATCGCGAGCGGCTGGCATGCGATCGAGTTTCTGCTCTGGGGCCAGGATCACAACGATCCCCCGGAGTCGGCCGGGCATCGGCCTTACACCGATTTCGTCGTCTCGGACGATGATCCGATTCCGGCGCGGCGCGGACAGTATCTGAAGGCCGCCTCCACGCTCCTGATTCGTGACCTCGAGACGCTCGTCGAAGCTTGGCGCCGCCCTGCCGATGGCACGCAGACGTATGCGACCGCACTCGTGAGCGGCGATGTCTACACGGGCCTCAAGCGCATGTTTACGGGCATGGCCGCGCTCGCCGAAGTGGAAATGGCCGGCGAGCGTCTGAACGTGCCGCTCCTTTCTTCGGATCAGGAGGAAGAGCAGTCCTGCTTCAGCGACACGACAGCGGACGACTTGCGTGCGAACGCCGCAGGGATCGAGCACGTCTACTTCGCTCGTTACGAGCGCCGCGACGGAACGGTGGTTACTGGCCCGAGCCTTGCGGATCTCGTGCGGGAGGCCGATCCACGAATGGCCGAAGAGATGGAAGCGCGCATCGCACGCACACGAGAGGCTCTCGCCGCGCTGCGCACGCCGTTCGATCGAGAGATCCTGGAGTCGAACGAAGCCGGCCGCGAGCGCGTCCAAGCCGCAATCGACGCGCTCAGAGCCGAGGCGCTCAGCTTCTCGCGCGCCGCTCGCGCCCTGAAAATCTTCCTGTCGGATCTGCAAGGCCTCGGAGACTGACGCGCAGTGGCAAAGCCTTGCCGCAAGTCGTATCGAGAGGCGAACGTCCGCGCCGCAAAGCTGCCCGCCGCGTTCGCTGCCGCCGCCCTGCTCGCCTGCGCATGCTCGAAAGACCCCACGAGCGAGCTGCTGCAACCAAGCTCCGGCGGTGCGACGACAGTGTCCGATTCCAGTCGCAACGCCTACTCGCTGCCCGCCGCGAACCTGGATGTCTCGCGACGCGCCGAGTTCTTCATCGGCAACGCGTTCTTCAACAGTCCCTGGGTCGCGGCTCCCGCGACCGCGAGCGCACGCGACGGGCTCGGGCCGCTCTTCAACGCCCGTAGTTGCGACACATGCCACGCGAATGACGGACGCGGGCAACCACCCACCAAACCCGCCGAGCGACCGATTGCACTGGTCGTCCAGTTCGCGACGACCACTCCAGGCAAGAACCACGAGCCTCAGGGCGATCCTCGTTACGGCGCCAACCTCAATCCGTTCGCCGTCGGGAGCGTCCCGCCCGAGGGGACGGTGCGAATCACCCATCGCGAGATCAGCGGCCGCTATGCCGACGGCGAGGCCTATACGCTTGTCGAGCCTCAGTACGCTTTCGAAGAGCTGGCCTATGGCGAGCTCGCGCCTGAGACGCGATTCTCACCTCGTGTTGCTCCGGCTGTATTCGGAGCTGGACTGCTCGAGGCGGTGGCCGAGTCGCAGATTCTCGAGTGGAGCGACCCTGATGATGCGAACGGCGACGGCATCTCCGGCCGCCCGAACTACGTGTGGAACAGTCGAGAACAGCGCCGAGTGCTGGGCCGGTTCGGCTGGAAAGCCAATCAGCCCGACGTCGCGCACCAGACCGCCGCCGCGTTCTCATCCGAAATGGGCATGTCGACGTCCCTCCGAAGCGGCCAGAACTGCACGAGCGTGCAGACCGCCTGCCTCGAAGCGCCCGATGGCGGCGAACCGGAGATCAGCGACGAGATATTCGAGCGCATAGTCGCCTATGAGCGCATGCTCGCCGTGCCCACCCGGCGCGAGCTCGATTCCCCGCAGGTCCGCGAGGGGGCGCGACTCTTCCTCGAAGCGGGCTGCGCCTCGTGTCATCGACCGACTTTGAAGACCGGGCGAAACGAGAACGAGCCGTGGTTGAGCGAGCAAACGATTCACCCGTTCACGGACCTGCTGCTGCATGACATGGGCGAAGCGCTCGCCGACGGACGACCCGACTTCGAGGCAAGCGGCCGCGAATGGCGAACCCCGCCGCTCTGGGGCATCGGATTGCAGCAGACGGTGAATGGCCACACTCGCCTGCTGCACGACGGACGGGCCCGCAACCTGGCCGAAGCGATCCTGTGGCATGGAGGTGAAGCAGAGCGGGCCAAAGAAGCGTTCCGCACGATGTCGAAGGAAGATCGTGAAGCGCTGCTCGCGTTTCTCAACTCGCTTTGAACGGTGCCCGATATCATGAGCGGCGCACGAAACATGTTGACCCGACGGAGCGTCCTTGCTGGCGCCCTCGCTCTCGGAGCGAGCGGCGCGCTCGGCACCCTCTTCCTGCGGATCGGCTCGCGTCGCGAAGGCATCCTGCTCTCCGCCTTCGAGAATGCTCGAGGCGATCAATTCATCGGAGGAGTAGATCTCGGCGCGGCGCAAGTCTTCGGCGCGCAAGTCCCCGTACGAGCTCACGGCTGCGCGATCGATCCCAACGATCCATTACGCGTGATCTTCTTCGCACGCAGGCCCGGCACGATTGCGTTCGAGCTGCGCCGGGACAGCATGCAGGTTCGCAAGTTGTTCGAGACGCCGGAAGGACGGCATCTGTCCGGCCACGGCGTCTTCTCGCCGCAAGGCGATCTCCTGTTCGTTCCAGAGCACGATTACGAGCGCAAGCGCGGCGTAGTGAGCGTGCGCGACACTCGCTCGTTCCGGATCGTCGAGGAGTTCGACACGCGGGGAATCGATCCGCACGAAGTCGCTCTCACCCCCGGCGGACGTGAGTTGATGGTGGCCAACGGGGGCATCCTGACGCACCCGCGGACGTTCCGGCGCAAGCTGAACATTTCGACGATGGATCCCTCGCTGTGCCTGATCGACGTGACGAATGGCGACTGCCGGGAGCAATGGCGCCTCGAGGACCATTTGCTGAGCATCCGCCATCTGGCGCTCACCAGTGACGGCACTGCGGCGGTCGGGCTGCAATACGAAGGGGAAAAACGGAACGCTCCGGGAATCGTCGCGCTGTATCGGCCGGGACGCGGACTCGGGCTCCTCACCGCCCCCGCGAGCGAGCTGCATGCATTCAACGGCTACGTTTCGAGCGTCGCCATCAGCGAACAACATGACGTCATCGCAGCGGCCTGCCCGTTCGGCGAGCGTGTCGCGTGCTGGACGTTGAGCGACGAGCATTACCTCGGCTCGATCGAGGCGCGCGAGGTCTATGGCTTGTCGCGACTTGCCGACGGTACGGTGCTCGCCTCGCAGCGCGACGGCACTGCGTTCGCCCTCGAGGAAATCCGACTGCGTTCACAATTCCTGAGCTTCGACAGCGCCGAGCCGATTCGTTGGGACGATCATTGGACCGCCGTGGCTTGAGCCATAATCGTCGCCATCGCGCGCAAGGAGCTGGTCGAATGTCGTCGTGTTCCTGGAAGAGCCGGGGGATCCTCTCTGTACTGGCGCTGGCCTCGAGCGCGCTCGCCTCGGGAGCCGAGCGCCCTCTGCCGGACTGGGCGCCCAAGCCGCCGCCGAGGCTCGTCGAGGATCGGCTGCGCGCCGAAGTGCTGCTGCTCGGCACGAGTGTGGAAACGGATCTCAGGGTCGATGAGGGGCCGCTCGATCCCGGCACGCCGCTCAGCGCTGAAGACGACCTGGGCCTCGACGATTTCCGCCTGCTGCCGCAACTCGAGCTGACTCTGCTTCCGGGAGAGCGCCATCTGGTCCGTCTGAGCGGGTTCGCGTTGCATCGCTCCGCGCACCGCACGATCGATCGGCAGATCGAGTTCGACGATCAAGTGTACGAGCCCGGCGAGCGCGTGGACAGCACGCTCAACCTCACGTTGTTCGGATTGACTTACGGCAACCGCTTCCTCGTGCACGAGAGGGCGGAGATCACGGGCACGATCGGAGTTCAGATCGCGGCTGTCGAAGCTAATGCTGTGGTCCGCAGCCGGGTGATCCGGGAAGCGGAAAGCGGAGTCGCGCCGCTCCCGCTCGTCGGCCTGGAAGGCCGGTTCGATTTCACCAGGCGCTGGTCGACAGAAGGACGCGTGCAATACATGTCCGCGAACATCGATGACGTCGACGGCTCCATCATCGATGCGCGGCTCGCCATCACTTGGCGCAAGAACCCTTATCTGCTCTTCGGCCTCGGCTATCGGACGTTCACGATCGAGGTCGATTCACGCGACGAGGGCACCCCGGGGTTCGTCGATCTGAACTTGAGCGGCCCGCTGCTGTTCATGCGCGCGAGCATGTAACGCAAGCGTGACTCTTGCGTCTCCCGTCAACGGGGAAGATACCGTCTTTCCCGTCAACCTCCAGAGGCGACCAACGAGGGGTTGTACGGAACGCGGTACTTCAAGATTCCAAATGCGATGTGCAGCAGGCGGCGCATCAGCGCGCCCAAGGCACACATCTTCGACTTACCGGCGTTGAGCAACGCCCGATATTGTTGGCGCAGCTCCGGGTTGTATCGACAGGCGCTTACCGCGGCCATGTACAGCGCTGCTTTCAGCGATGCATCGCCTGACTTCGTCAGCCGTGGGCGTTTGCGCACACTGCTGCCGGACTGGTGCATGCGCGGCACCAATCCGGCAAAGGCAGCCGCTTGTCGAGCGTCTGCGAAGCGGTGCCTGAGCAACAAGCACAGCATGCGATCGGCCGATACCGGGCCGATACCCGGGGTGCTCTGTAACAACTCCCGTTGCTGCCTCAGATTCGGGTGCTGATCGAAGTGATCCTCGATCGCACGCTTGAGCCGCTCGCAGTCTTCTCGCAAGTGCGAGATCGATAGCTCCATCGACTGGCGTACCGGCTCGGGTTGGCCATTCAAATCGGCTTGTTGCTTGCGATTGAGCTCGCGTCGCAAGTCCAGCTCCACCGCACTTAAACGCGCATACAGCGCGCGCAACGTGCGGATTTCCATGGGCGGTGGCTCCCAGGGGACCAACTCATCCGCCTGCTCTCTGCCATAGCGCAGAAGCGCTCGCGCATCCACCCGATCGGTCTTGTTCAAAAGCCCCACCCCCGAGGCGTAATCGCGCACCCGTTTAGGGTTGGCCACAATCACCCGACAGCCAGCGTCATACAGCGCCTGCGCCGCCGCTTCGTGGTACACCCCTGTGGCTTCCATCACGACCGTGAGCTGCTGGGGCGTGGCACCCGTGCGCTCGCACGCCCAACTCAGCAATCGTTGAAAGCCGCCGGCATCGTTATTCACCTTACGCTCATAGCGCTTACGAGCGGCCGTTTCCAACGCCACATCCAAGTAGTCCTTTGAAACATCTACGCCAAGAATCATCGTCGTCCAACATCCAACCAAGCCGCGAGCTCATCTCACAACGCTTGCCTTGTACATGCAGACTCCAATGGGCTGGATACCAGCTCATCCGGTCTTGGAATACCGTCCAGACTGATCATGTGAGAAGGAGCAGGCGGGGCTTATCTTCCCCACAGGATCAACGCCCTTGGACAGGAACAGTCTCCCGCCTTCCCCGGTTGCCCCGCTCGCGTCAGGGGCATATACAACATACAAGGACAGGATGGGGGGTGAAGAGTCAGCGTCCCCCGCCCTGATCTCCCCCACGTTGTGAGGGGATCTTCACCTGGATCAATTCCCGCTTCGTCGCGCGTGCTCGGCAACGACGTACGACACGCAGGCCGTGACTCGCTTCCCAGTCGCGATATCCAGAAACTCGTTCGGACCGTGAGCGTTCGATTGCGGCCCGAGCACACCGGTGATCAGGAACTGCGTGCGTGGAAACTTCTCGCTCAGCATGCCCATGAACGGAATCGTTCCGCCGACGCCCATGTACATCGCGTCGCGCCCGAAGACGGTGCGCGAGGCGCTCTGGATGGCTTGCTCCAGCCAGGGCGCTGTCGAGGGCGCATTCCAGCCGGCCATGCTCGATTCCACGTTGAACTGAACCTTCGCGCCGTACGGAGGATCGCTCTCGAGCGTCTCTTTCACGGCCTGCGCGGCGGCGGAAGCATCGAGAGTCGGCGGGAGCCGGAACGAAAGCTTCAGGGTCGTGTACGGGCGCAGCACGTTGCCCGCGTTCTCGATCGACGGAATGCCGTCCACGCCGGTCACCGAAAGCGTCGGACGCCAAGTGCTGTTGAGCAGCAGCTCTGAGATATCGTCGCTCATCGGCTTCATGCCTTCGACCAGAGGAAGCTTGGCATGGACGCTTGCACCCAAGGCCTGGGCGGCGGCGCGCGCCTGCGCCAGCCGATCTTCCGGAATCGGCACCCAGAGCGCATCGATGAGCTTGCCCGTTTCGGCGTTCTCGACTCGCTCGATCAGTTGGCGGGCGATGCGGAAGCTGGAGGAGACGATGCCGCTCGCCATCCCGGAATGCACGCCCTCGCGCAGAACCTCGACGCGCAACGTGCCCACGAGATTCCCCCGGAGCGAGGTGGTGCACCAGAACTGATCGTAGTTTCCGCATTCAGCGTCCAGGCACACGACGAGCGAAGGCTCGCCGATCCGGCCTGCCAGCGCATCGATGTACGGCGGCAGGTCGGGGCTGCCGCTTTCCTCGCTGCCTTCGATGAGGATGATGCAGCGCGCATGTGGAATGCCCTGATCCTGAAGTGCACGCAGGGCGAGGAGGGAGCCGAACACCGCGTAGCCGTCGTCAGCCCCGCCGCGTCCATACAGCCGACCGTCGCGCAGCACCGGGGTCCACGGCCCGAGCCCTTCCGCCCAGCCGGTGAACTCGGGCTGCTTGTCCATGTGGCCGTACATGAGCACGCAGTCTCCGGAAGCGGCGCCGCCGCTCGCTGGAACGTCGATGAAGAGAAGCGGCGTGCGTCCCGGAAGCTTCACGGTCTCGATCGTCATCCCTGGCAGGGCGTTCGCTTCGCACCAGGCGCGCAGCAGCGCGGCGGCGCGATCCATGTGGCCGTGCTGCTCCCAGTTGGGATCGAAGTGGGCCGACTTGTTCGGAATGCGGATGTAGTCGCACAGCGTCGGGACGACGGACTCGTCCCAGGCCGAGTTGATGTAGCGGGTCAGGCGTTCGTGGTTCATCCGTTCGCTCCGGTGAGAGGCTGCCAATTGAAGAAGACGAGGGCGTTGCGCGTGGTGATCGTGGCGAGCTCATGGGGCGAGTCGCCACGCGCCTGTGCAATGACTTCGAGAATGTGCCGCAAGTACTTCGGCTCGTTGCGCCGATCTTTGGGCTTGGGATCGAGATCGCGCGGCAGGAGATACGGCGCATCCGTCTCGATGAGGAGCCGTTCGGCCGGAATCTCCTTCACCACTTCCCGCAGGTGCAGGCCGCGCCGCTCGTCGCAGATCCAGCCGGTGATGCCGATGTAAAGGTCGAGGGCGAGATAGTCGCGCGCCTCCTCGAGACTACCCGTGAAGCAGTGGGCGACGCCGCCAGCCAGCCGGTCGCGGTACTCGCGCACCAAGGCCAGGAATTCCTGGTGGGCGTCGCGTTGATGGAGGAATACAGGCTTGCCCGCGCGCGTGGCAAGCTCGAGCTGAGCTCGAAACGCTCGTCTCTGGGCGTCGGCGGGCGAGAAGTTGCGGAAGTAATCGAGACCACACTCGCCCACCGCGACGACCTCGGGCCTCAGGGCCAGTTTCCCGAGCTCCTCGAGCGCCGCCTCGTCGAGCTCCGATGCGTGATGGGGGTGAACCCCGGCGGTGCATCGGAAGCGCTCCGGCTCTCCGACGACGATTTCAAGCGCCGTCCGCGTGCTCTCGAGCGAGCTGCCTGTGATCACCATTCGCGTGACGCCGGCTCGCACCGCTTCGGCGATGACTTGCTCACGATCGTGGTCGAAGCTGTCGTGCGCGAGGTTGATGCCGATATCGACGAGCTCGAAACCGGAAGAGGAGGGCACGGAACGGAACGGTGACAAGGGTCCAATCTGCTCGCGGCAGCCTGTGCTATCGTTGAGCGATGAATTGTAGTGCAACGCTCCCCCGCATGGTCGTGCACGCTCTCTTGCCGCTTGCGTGCGTGCACACTGTTGCCTGGGGCGAGACTCTGGCGGAGCTCGATGATGCTGCCGCCCGTATGCAATACGCGTTCTACACGGGCGATGCGCAGGCGCTGGAAGGGCTCGTTCAGGAAGTGAGCACCTACGAGCTCGAGGGCCCGCTCGCGGCGATGAAGTCGTATCAGCTCGCTTACGGGCACTGGAAGCTGTCGCAACTGTATCTGCAACCTGTGTCGGGAGAGCGACCACGGGGTGAGGCCCGCTCGCTGGCGTCCAAGGCGGCGCAGGCTTGCGTGCAGCACGCAAGAGCGGCGGTCGAGCAGGACGAGCGCATGGCTGAAGCCCATGCCATCGAAGCGGTGTGCGCCGGGCTCTCCCCGGCCGCCCGTAACGGCACGAGCGGATGCGCGCGTTCGCGAGCGCTGCGAGCAGCACTGGCGATCGAGCCCGAGAATCCTCGCGTCAAGCTCATCGAAGCGCTCTGTTCCTCCAGTGCATCGCAGGATCCCGCTGCGGTCGAGCGGTGGCGTGAGGTGGTCGAGAGCTTCGAGGCCGCGCCACCGTCGCGCCCGGGCCGGCCCGATTGGGGGCACGTCGAAGCGCTCACGATGCTGGGCGAGGCGTATTTACAGCGGGGAGAGCCGGTTGCGGCTCGCGATGCCCTCGAGCGGGCACTCGTGTTAGCTCCTGACTACCGCCAGGCGCAGCAGCTGTTGCAAACTGCGGCAGCGAGGCCACGCTGATCTCGAGATGTCATCCGCCCAGCTCCAGCTCTTCGATTCGGCGAGCCCCTCGGATCGCTGGACAGTTCGCATCAGCAAGCGAGCGCGGCGGCTCTCGGTGCGCGTCTATCCGGGCGGGCGCGTCGAAGTCGTCGTCCCGCCGGGCGCCTCTCCAGCGGCCGTCGAGAAGTTCGTGGGTCTGCACCGGCAATGGATTCACAAGCGGGTGTCGGACCTCTCGAGCGCCACGCCCGCGCTCGATCGAAGCCGGCCCGATTCGATCCGCCTGCCGGCCATCGGCCGGCACTACATGGTGGAGTACGAGTACGGCAACCATGCCCTCCGCTGCCAGACAGTCGGAGACGATCTGCTGCTCGTGAGCGGGCCGGTGCACAACGATCGGCTGGTCAGCGCGGCCCTGCGCCGCTGGCTCATGGCGCTCGCGCAGGAGGAGCTCGGCCGCGCGCTTCAGCAAGTTGCTCGCGAAGGAGGGTTTCAGTTCTCACGCATGCAAGTGCGGCGACAGCACACTCGCTGGGGAAGCTGCTCGGCGAGCGGAACCATCAGTCTGAACGTCTGCCTGATGTTCCTGAGGCCCGCGGTCGTGCGTTACCTGCTCGTACACGAGCTCTGTCATACTAAACACATGAATCACTCAGCCCGCTTCTGGTCGCTGGTCGAGCGCCACGAGCCCGATTATCGGGCCCTCGATCGTGAGCTGCTGAAGGGCTGGCAGTCGGTACCTGGATGGATGTTTCCGTGAGCGAGAGCGACATTCCCTCGTCGGCCCGGCCGGTCGACCTTTCGGACGAGCAGGTCCACTGGGATCTCGGCGAGTCGCAGAGCTACGGGCAGTATCTCAAGCTCGACCAGATCCTCTCGGCGCAGCGCCCGGTCTCCGTCGAGCACGACGAGATGTTGTTCATCATCATCCACCAGGCCTCGGAGCTGTGGATGAAGCTGTGCCTGCACGAGCTGACGGCGGCGCTCGAGCATATCCGGCGCGACGATCTGGGCCCCTCGTTCAAGATGCTGGCGCGCGTCTCGCGCATCCAGGCGCAGCTCGTGCAGTCCTGGGACGTGCTCGCGACCATGACGCCGGCGGACTACTCGCGGTTCCGCAATCACCTCGGGCACGCTTCGGGCTTCCAGTCGTACCAGTACCGCATGCTCGAGTTCATCATCGGCAACAAGAACGCCAGGATGATCGAGGTTCACCGGCGCGATCCGGCGAGCTACGAGGCGCTCACGCGGATGCTCAATTCACCCAGCATCTACGACGAGTCGTTGCGCCTGCTCAGCCGCCGTGGATTCGAAATTCCTGCGGAATACCTGGATCGTGACTGGTCGCAGCCCTACGTGCCGAGCAAGCAGGTCGCCGCTGCGTGGCTCGCCGTGTATCACAACGTCGACGATCACTGGGATCTTTACGAGCTCGCCGAGAAGCTGGTGGATCTCGACCAGAAGTTCCAGCTCTGGCGCTTCAGCCACATGAAGACAGTGGAGCGCATCATCGGCTACAAGCGCGGCACCGGCGGCACGAGTGGCGTCGCCTATCTCAACAAGGCGCTCGAGCTCAGGTTCTTTCCGGAGCTGTGGACGATCCGGACGTCGATGTAGCCGGCACCTGAAGGGCGCGGCGCCGCCGCGCTTTCCATGCGCGCCAGCCGAGCAGCACGACTGCAATCGCGAGGTACACGAGCGGCTCGCGTACGTCCGCTTTCACCTGCCAGTAGTAGTGCCACACCCCTAGCAACACGATGACGTAGACGAGGCGATGCAGCGTCTTCCAGCGCTTGCCGAGCCGCCGCATCATCCCGTTCGTGGACGTGACGGCGAGGGGGATGAGGAGCAGGAGCGCGAGAAAGCCGATCGTGATGAAAGGCCTCAAGCCAATGTCTTCGACGATGCCCGGCCAGTAGAGCCCCTGGTCGAGGAGCAGCCAGGTGAGAAAGTGCAGGAGCACATAGAAGAACGCATACAGTCCGAGCATCCGGCGCAGACTCACCAGCCACGGCGCCGAGAACCAGTCCCTGAGCGGCGTGATCGCGAGCGTGACGAGCAGCAGCCGCAAGCCCCATTGACCGAAAGTATCCTGAATTTTTTCGATCGGGTTGGCGCCGAGGCTCGTGCCAGTCAGCTCGAAGGCGCGCCAGACGATGGACGCGAGCGGTAACGAGCACAACACGAACAGCAACGGCTTGAGCACACGGCGTACGCGCCCGGTCGCAGTCAGGGAAACGGAAGAAGGGCGCGAGGTCATCGATCGGTCTCGAATCCGCCCGGGTCTGCGGGCGGACGTCGCCTCAGAAGAACTTCCTCAAGTCCATGCCCCGGTACAGCGAGGCGACTTCCGGCTCGTAGCCGTTGAACATTCTGGTCGGGATGCGCGAGTCGAAGAGCCCTCGCCCGATGCGCCGCTCGCGCGCCTGGCTCCAGCGCGGATGATCGACGTTCGGATTGACGTTGGCGTAGAACCCGTATTCGTGCGGCGCCGAGATGTTCCAGGTCGTCGGAGGCTGCTTCTCGGTAAAGCGGATCTCGACGATGGACTTGATGCCCTTGAAGCCATATTTCCAGGGCACGACGAGCCTCAAGGGCGCGCCGTTCTGATTCGGCAGAGCCTTTCCGTAAAGGCCGACGGCGAGGAGCGTCAGCGGATGCATCGCCTCGTCGATCCTGAGCCCCTCGACGTACGGCCACTCGAGCACACGCGTGCGCTGGCCGGGCATTTCCGAAGGACGCAGGACAGTTTTGAACGCGACGTATTTCGCACGCGAGGTCGGCTTGAAGCGTGTGAGCACATCGCGCAGAGGAATGCCCACCCAGGGAATGACCATCGACCAGGCTTCCACGCAGCGCATGCGGTAGATGCGCTCCTGTAACGCGTGCGGTTTCAGCAAGTCCTCGAGCGTGAAGGTGCCGGTGACCTCGGCTTCTCCGGCGATCTTCACGCTCCACGGGAGCGGCTTGAAGCGATCCGAATACGCTTCAGGATCGCCCTTGCCCGTGCCGAACTCGTAGAAGTTGTTGTAGGTCGTGATGTCTTCGTAGCTGTTGACTGATTCGTCCGTGCTGTAGCGCGTGTTGCGCTCGTAATCGAGCTTCGTTCCCGGTACGCCGATCGTCGCCTGCGAAGCCGCAGGCCACGCCACACCCAGGCCGGTCACACCGGCCGCGAGCGCGGCCTGGAGCAATTTCCGACGATTCAAATAGACGCTTTCGTCAGTGATTTCGGAGGGCTGCACCTGCGCGCTCTGGCCTGGTTCGCCACGTCGGATCAGCATTGGTTCTCTCTCCCGCAGCCTTCGATCTCCACGGCCCCCACGCTGTCCCTCCGTGCGCAAGCAGGGGAGGCGACTGAAACAGCCCTTCCCGAAAGCGCGGGAGGGGATCGAGCAAAATTATCACGAAGCCCGGTGCAGCAGGGCCGACCTGCCCTGGGGAGGAAAGCCAGGCGCCGGATCGATCCTGGTTGCAGAAGACAGTCGAAGGCGAGGGGAGTTCAAGACAGGGAGGGTCGCAAAGACTCTGAACCATACCACGGACGCAAAGGATCGTTGTGGCGATTCGTGTCCTCTGCAGGCGCGCGCACCAAAATGGCGGGCTCGTGTCGCACCTGAAGATTTTTTTCCGCGCTCGCTGCTGTAGCGATCGGCTCGTTCGTGATACAAGGGCGCCGTAATGAGCACGACGCGCGAATCCGGCGAGCGACTCAGCCTGCGAGAGCAGGTCGAGCGGCTTTTGCCGACATGGCAGAGCTGGTACCCGAGCCTGTTCGATGCAGCAGCGGATCTCGGGATCATCCGTGCGCGCGTGTGCGCACCGGGCTTGTTGATGCTCTCGACCCGGCATGCCGCCGTGCAAAGCGAGGCCATTCAGGCCTTCAAGGAACAATGGTCGGTGGAGGACGAGCCGGAGCCGCCGATGCTGCCGATCCGGCTGCCGCGCGTGCTGCAGCAGCCTGTGCGTAAAGGCGGTCGAGGCAAGAACAAGAAAAAGCGCCGCGCCTGAGCACGCGCGCTCGAGACATCGATCCCGGCCTCAGTCTCGCACGCGGCTGAAATCAGGAGCGCGTCGCTCGGCGAACGCCCGGAAGGCCTCCGCCGCTTCCGCGGTGAACAGGCGCTCCCCGAATACTTTGCTCTCTCGATCCATCACGGCCGCGATCATCGCGGCGTCGCGCATGAGCGCCTTGGTCGCTTTCAGAGAGCCGATCGGCCGGCTCGCCAAAGCCCGTGCGGCCGAAAGCGCTTTCGCTGCCACTTCGCTCGCAGGCACAGCGGCGTTCGCAATGCCGAGGCGGGCAGCCGTTCTTCCATCGATCGGCTCGCCGAGCGCGAACATTTCGAACGCCCGTGCATAGCCGATACGGGCGGGCATGAGAAGCGTGGAAGCCGCTTCCGGCACGAGCGCCAGGTTCACGAAAGGCGTCGAAAGCCTGGCGTCCTCGGCGACATACACGAGATCACAATGCAGGAGCATCGTGACGCCTATGCCGACAGCAAGGCCGTGTACCGCCGCGACCAAAGGCTTCTGAGCGCGGGCGAGCGCCTTGAGAAAGACGATCGCCGTCATTTCGCTGCGACTGCTTTGGCCTGCGGCGACGGCGGCGAACTCGGAGACGTCGTTGCCGGCGCTGAAGGCATCGCCTTCAGCGTCCAGGAGCACGACGCGAACCTGCTCGTCACGCTCTGCCGCATCGAGTGCGGCAGCGAGCGCCGAGTACATGGGACCGGTGATCGCGTTCTTTTTCTCAGGGCGGGCGAGCGTCACTCGCATGACGCCGCCCTCGATGCTCACCCGTACGTGCTCTGTCATGCCGGCGGCCACCGATCAGGCGGCCTTGGTCGAAGAGGCGAGCTGACGCAGCACGTACTGCAGGATTCCGCCGTGCTGGAAGTACTCGCGCTCCTTCGGCGTATCGATGCGCACGCGCGCTTCGAACTTGATGGCAGCGCCGCTCTCGGGCGTCGCCACGACAGTGACGACCTTCGCTGCTCCGCCATTCAAGCCGATGATCTCGTACGTCTCGCGGCCGGTGAGGCCGAGCGTCTGCGCATTCTGGCCTTCCTTGAACTGCAAGGGCAGCACGCCCATGCCGATCAGGTTGGAGCGGTGAATGCGCTCGAAGCTCTCGGCGATCACGGCTTTCACGCCGAGCAGCATCGTGCCCTTGGCTGCCCAGTCCCGCGAGGAGCCGGTGCCGTATTCCTTGCCGGCGATCACCACGAGCGGCGTGCCTTCCTGCTTGTAGCGCATGGCGGCGTCGTAAATGCTCATCTGCTCGCCGCTTGGAATGTGGATCGTCACGCCGCCTTCCGTTCCGGGAACGAGCTGGTTGCGCAAACGGATGTTCGCGAACGTGCCACGCATCATGACTTCATGATTGCCGCGGCGAGAGCCATAGGAGTTGAAGTCCGCCGGCTGCACGCCTCGCGACATGAGGTACTGCGCGGCCGGGCTCGACTTGGCGATGTTGCCGGCCGGAGAGATGTGGTCGGTCGTGACCGAATCTCCCAGCAGGGCGAGGACCCGCGCGCCGCGAATGTCGGCTACCGCCGGCGGCTTCATCGTCATTCCCTCGAAATAGGGAGGATTCTTCACGTAGGTCGAGCTCTCGTCCCAGGAGTAAATCTTGCCGCTCGGCAACTGGATCGAGTTCCAAAGCTCATCGCCCGCGAACACGCTCGAGTAGCTCTTGCGGAACATCTCCGAATTGATCGACTTGGCGATGAACTCGTGGATCTCGGCCTGGCTCGGCCAGATGTCCTTGAGGTACACGGGCTTGCCGTCGGAGCCGGTGCCGAGCGGCTCGCTCGTCAGGTCGAGGTCCAGCGTGCCGGCGAGCGCATAGGCTACGACGAGAGGCGGAGAAGCCAGGAAGTTCATCCGCACCTCGGGATGCACGCGCCCCTCGAAATTGCGGTTGCCGGACAGCACCGAGCAGGCGATCAAGTCGCCGGCGCGCACTGCCTCGGAGATTTCAGGGCGGAGCGGCCCGGAATTGCCGATGCACGTCGTGCAGCCGTAGCCCACCGTGTAGAAGCCGATCGCTTCCAGATCGCCGGTGAGGCCGGCCTTGCTCAGGTAATCGGTGACGACGCGCGAGCCGGGCGCGAGGCTGGTCTTGACCCAGGGCTTGGAGGTCAGGCCGCGCTTGCGCGCATTGCGGGCAAGCAGGCCCGCACCGATGAGAACCGCCGGATTGGAAGTGTTCGTGCAGCTCGTGATCGCCGCGATCAGCACGGCGCCATCGGTCAATTCGAACGTCTTTCCATCGAGCGCCACGCTGGCCGTGCCGCGCGCTTGGGCGTTTCTCGTCGCGCGCTCTTCGGCCATCTTCTTGTGATGGAGCTGATAGCTCTGTTTCGCGGTGCGTAGCGGCACGCGATCCTGCGGACGCTTCGGGCCGGCGAGCGAGGGCTCGACGGTCGAGAGATCCAGTTCGAGCACGTCGCTGTACTCGGCAGGGGCCTGGCCGTTCTCACGCCACAGTCCCTGATGCTGCGCATAGGCGCGCACGAGCGCGATGTGCTCGGGGCTGCGGCCGGTCAGCTCGAGATAGCGCAGCGTCTCGTTGTCGATCGGGAAGATCGCGCAGGTGCTGCCGAACTCGGGCGACATGTTGCCGATCGTGGCGCGGTCGGCAAGCGGGAGGTTGGCGAGACCGTCGCCGAAGAACTCCACGAACTTGTCCACCACGCCCTTCTTGCGCAGCATCTCGGTGATCGTGAGCACGAGGTCAGTCGCGGTCGAGCCGGGCGGCAGGCTCCCGGTCAGCTTGAAGCCGATCACTTGCGGGATGAGCATGGTCACGGGCTGGCCGAGCATCGCCGCCTCGGCCTCGATGCCGCCGACGCCCCAGCCGAGCACGCCGAGGCCGTTCACCATCGTCGTGTGCGAGTCGGTGCCCACCAGCGTGTCCGGGTAGGCCCAGCGAACGCCGTCGCGCTCGGCATCGAACACGACGCGCGCGAGGTATTCGATGTTGACCTGGTGGACGATGCCGGTGTTCGGAGGAACGACCTTGAAATCGCGGAACGCCGACTGCCCCCAGCGCAGGAAGGCGTAGCGCTCCCGGTTGCGCTCGAACTCGATCTTCGTGTTGCGGGCGAGCGCCTCGGGCGAGCCGTAAGCATCGACCTGGACGGAGTGATCGATGACGAGCTCCGCCGGCGAGAGCGGATTGATGTCATCGGGGTTGCCGCCGAGCCGGCTCATGGCCTCGCGCATGGCGGCCAGGTCCACGATCGCCGGCACGCCGGTGAAGTCCTGCATGATCACGCGGCTCGGCGTG
Source organism: Steroidobacteraceae bacterium (assembly GCA_036381695.1). Taxonomy (GTDB): domain Bacteria; phylum Pseudomonadota; class Gammaproteobacteria; order Steroidobacterales; family Steroidobacteraceae; genus Steroidobacter. Next base: position 24,077 of record DASVCI010000094.1, on the reverse strand, counting down.
AAGGAAATCTCATAAGCCGGGAGGGCCTTCGGATCCCAATCGAGCAGCGCCTCGATGTCCTGCCGGGTGACGTTGACCCCGTCCTCGAACCTCAGGAGATTCTCGAGCAGGATCTTCAGGGAGTATGGGAGCCGCGCGACTTTGCGCTTGTCGAGGGCGGCGAGGCTGTAAATCTCGAAGTTGCTGCTGCCTGAGGCGAGCGTGGTGCGCGCCTTGAACGAATCTTTCATGCGTCCTCCGGGGAAAGGGCCCGAGGCGACCGCCTGGCAGCTCCGGAGCCCCCGATGCAAAAAAGCGCGCGAATTATAGCGGCTTGGGCCTGCTCACGCAGACGCCTCGATGACCGCTCCCCCTAGGCACACCTCGCCATCGTAAAAAACCACGTACTGGCCGGGGGTCACCGCGCGCTGGGGTGCATCGAAGCGCACTTCGCATCGCCCATCAGGCAGCATCGAGACCGTGCAAGCCTGATCCGCCTGTCGGTAGCGCACCTTGGCGGTGCATCGGAATGTCCGATCCGGCGGCTCGCCCGCGACCCAGGTGAGCTGCGAGGCGGTGAGAGCCTGTCGCAGCAAGGCCGGATGATCGTGGCCCTGCACGACCTTCAGGACGTTGCGCTCGAGGTCCTTGCCGGCGACGTACCAGGGCTCTTCGCTCGTGCCCGGCTGCCCGCCGATGCGCAGCCCCTGACGCTGTCCGAGCGTGTAGTACATGAGGCCGCGATGCTCCCCGATCGCGCGGCCGTCCAGCGTTTCGATGACGCCGGGCTGCGCGGGCAGGTAGCGGGAGAGGAACTCCGCGAACGGCCGCTCGCCGATGAAGCAGATGCCGGTGCTGTCCTTCTTGTCGAAGACGGGCAGCGCCAGCTCCCGCGCCATGCTTCGCACGCGCTCCTTCTTGAGCCCGCCGATCGGGAAGATCGTCCTGGCGAGCGCTTCGGAGGGCATGGCGTGCAGGAAGTAGGACTGATCCTTGTCCGCGTCCACACCTCTCAGGAGCCGCGCCCGTCCGCTCGAATCCCGAGCGACGCGGGCGTAATGGCCGGTTGCGACGTACTCCGCCCCGAGCCGCCGCGCGTAATCGAAGCACACGCCGAACTTGATCTCTCGATTGCACAGCACGTCCGGGTTGGGCGTGCGCCCGGCCCGGTATTCCTCCAGGAAATACTGGAACACGCGCTCCCGGTATTCACCGGCGAAACTGACCTTGTGCAGAACGATGCCGAGCTGGTCGGCCACGCGCCTCGCGTCCTGGTAGTCCTGGGCGGCGGTGCAATAGCCGTCCTCGTCCTCATCCCAGTTGCTCATGAAGAGCCCCTCGACGGCATATCCCTGCTCGAGCAGGAGCGAGGCCGCGAGCGAGGAGTCCACGCCGCCGGACATGCCAAGAATGACGAGAGGAGCGGACATGACGGGATCGCAGGAGCGGCGGCTGAGCGTGGACGATCAACGGGACGTGTGAGCCGGCTTACGTGGCCGGGGCACGATCATAGCGGATGGGGGAGCGGACAGCTTTTGCAAGCCGGCGCCGACGTTTCACCCGACGCGGCTGACGAGCGGGTGAGCGAGCGCGAGATGGCGGACTTGCGGCTCCGGCAGCGGCGTACCGGGATTCAACACGTGCTTGACCGCTTCGAGCGGATAGCGCTGGCCGCTCAGGTAGTCGTCGATGCAACCGAGCACCATGGGGCTGCGAAGGCGGGCAGAGCGCGCGACGATCTGCTCGCGAGACAGCCAGACCGCACGCTCGATGCCACGATCGAGCTTTCTCGTCGGGTCGTGGTCGCTCACGCGACCGCAGAACGTAACGCGAAGGAAGCTGCGAGGCTGCTGCGGATGGTCCCAGAGGTAGACGCCGACCAGCGCCTCCGGATGGAACGTCCAGGCCGTCTCCTCGAGCGCCTCGCGCACGACCGCATCGATGAACTGCTCACCGGGCTCGACGTGCCCGGCGGGCTGGTTGAAGACCAGCCTCGAGCCGACCCGCTCCTCCACGAGAAGGAACTGGCCCTGGCGCTCTACCACGGCGGCCACCGTCAGATCGATCCTTGCGGTCATGGCGGCGAGTATAGCGACGCACCGGCGCCGGCTTTGTGATGATTTTCAGACTTTACTAGCCAGGTCCCGCGCATAGCCGATGTAGGTAGCTGGCGACAGCTCAAGCAGCCGGCGCTTGGCTTCCTCGGGCAGATCGAGCCCGGCGACGAAGCGGCGCAGCGACTCGGCATCCACCCGCTGGCCGCGGGTCAGCGCCTTGAGCTGCTCGTACGCGTTCTCGATGCCGTAACGCCGCATCACAGTCTGGATCGGTTCGGCGAGCAGCTCCCAGTTCTCGTCCAGGTCGCTCGCCATGCGATCCGCATCGACCTCGACGCGCTCGAGGCCGCGCTCGATCGAACGCCAGGCGATCAACGCATGGCTTACCGCCACCCCCACGTTGCGCAGCACCGTCGAGTCGGTGAGATCGCGCTGCCAGCGCGAGACCGGGAGCTTTTCCGCCAGGAACGCCAGCAGGGCGTTCGACAGCCCGAGGTTGCCCTCGGCGTTCTCGAAATCGATCGGGTTCACCTTGTGCGGCATGGTCGAGGAGCCGACTTCGCCCGCGACTGCGCGCTGGCGGAAGTAACCGAGCGAGATGTAGCCCCACATGTCCCGGCAGAGGTCGATCAGCACGGTGTTGAGCCGGGCGAGCGCATCGAAGTACTCCGCCATCCAGTCGTGCGGCTCGATCTGCGTCGTGTAAGGATTCCACACCAGCCCGAGCGACTCGACGAAGCGCTTCGTCAACGCGAGCCAGTCCACGTCGGGGTAGGCGATCGCGTGCGCGTTCAAGTTGCCGACCGCGCCGTTCATCTTGCCGGCGATCGCGCAAGTCGCAAATCGCGCGCGCCGCTCGGACAGCCGGTGCACGAAGTTCGCGATTTCTTTGCCCAGTGTCGTCGGCGTCGCAGGCTGGCCATGCGTGCGCGACATCATCGCCAGTCCCGCGTGCGCATGCGCCATGGTTCTCAGACGCCCGAGCAACGTATCGAGCCTGGGCAGCAGCACTTGGTCCCGCGCCTCTCGCAGCATGAGCGCGTAGCTCAGGTTGTTGATGTCTTCGGACGTGCAGCCGAAGTGCACGAACTCGCGCCGGCTGCGCCAGGCGGGGACGGACTCGAGCCGGCTCTTGACGAAGTACTCGACCGCCTTCACGTCATGATTGGTCTCCCGCTCGATGCGCTTGACTTCGGCGGCTTCCGCATCGGTCAGCTCGCTCGCGAGAGCATCGAGGACGGTGAGCGCGGGGGCGGGCAGGCCCCTGAGCTCGGGGATGCCCGGCTCGGCGGCGAGCGCCTTGAGCCACAGCGCTTCGATGCGCACGCGCTGACGGATCAACCCGCGCTCGCTGAAGAGCGGGCGGAGCTCGGCCGCCTTCTCGGCATAGCGACCGTCGATGGGGGAAATGGCGTTCAGGGAGGAAGGGTTCATGCGAAGAAGCCGTTGCTTTTCGCTACTATAGCGGAGTTTTCGAGGGACCTCCGCGCAAAGCGCGCCGAGGTCGAGAGGTTGGCGAGGTTTACGTGTCCGAGGAGCGTTTTCGCATCGAGCGGGACAGCCTGGGCGAGCTCAGGGTGCCCTCCGAGGCGCTCTGGGGCGCCCAGACCCAGCGCGCGGTCGAGAATTTTCCGATCAGCGGGCTCAAGATGCCGCGCGACTTCATTCGCGCGCTCGGCCTCATCAAGTGGGCGGCGGCGACCGCGAACGTAGAGCTGGACGCGCTCGATGCCAAGCGCGCCGCAGCCATCCAGAAAGCGGCGCTGGAAGTCGCCGAGGGCCGTCACGACGAGCATTTCCCCGTCGACGTCTTCCAGACCGGCTCCGGCACCAGCAGCAACATGAACGCGAACGAGGTGATCGCGCGCCTCGCGAGCGGATTTGCCGGCGTGCCCGTGCATCCGAACGACCACGTCAACATGAGCCAGAGCTCGAACGACGTGATCCCCACGGCGATTCACGTGAGCGCGTTGCTCGCCATCGAGCAGCATCTGTTGCCCGCGCTCGCCTACCTGGGCGCCGTGATCAGCCGACGGATCGGCGAGATAGGCGACGTCGTCAAGACCGGACGGACGCATCTGATGGATGCGATGCCTCTCACTCTGGGCCAGGAGATGAGCGGCTGGCGCGCGCAGATCGATCAGGCGAGCGCTCGCATCATGGAGTCGCGCACACGCCTGCAGTCGGTAGCGCTCGGCGGCACGGCAGTGGGCACGGGGGTTAACGCGCCTGAGAAGTTCGCAGCTCGCGCGACGAAATACCTGTCGGTGAAGTGCGGTTTGGAGCTCAGGCCGAGCACCAATTACTTCGAAGCATTGTCCTCGCAGGACACGGCCGTCGAGGTGTCCGGGCAGCTTCGCACGCTCGCCGTCGCGCTCATGAAGATCTCGAACGACCTCAGGTGGATGAACAGCGGCCCGCTCTCGGGCCTCGGCGAGATCTCGCTGCCGCCGCTGCAGCCAGGCAGCAGCATCATGCCCGGCAAGGTCAACCCGGTGATCCCCGAGGCGGTCGCGATGGTGGCCGCGCAAGTGATGGGGAACGATGCGACCATCGCGATCGCCGGGCAATCCGGCAACTTCCAGCTCAACGTCATGCTGCCGGTGATCGCGTACAACCTCCTGCAGAGCATTCACTTGCTCGCGAACGCGGCGCGGGCGCTCGCGGATTCGGCGATCGCCGGTTTCACTGTCAACGAGGCCCGCATCGGCGCGGCGCTCGATCGCAATCCGATCCTGATCACGGCGCTCAATCGCGTGATCGGCTACGAGCTGGGCGCCGAGATCGCCAAGCAAGCCTATGCCCAGAACCGGCCGATCAAGGACGTGGCGGCCGAGCGCACCAGGCTCTCGCCGGAGGAGCTCGAGCGTCTGCTCGATCCGCGAGCGCTGACGAAGGGCGGGGGCAAAGTCGAAGGCGGCGGTTGAGGCGCGTGTGACCGACGACGACATCGCGCTCAGGCGTCTCATCGAGGAGCGATTGAAAGACACGCGGGCGCCGACCGATTGGGGCGCGGCGATCGTCCCTGGCGCGAGCCAGCCGCTCGATCCCGCCTTGCGCCGGTACTTTCCGGCATCGCCCATTGCGGCGGCTGTGCTCGTGCCGATCATCGAGCACGAGGACGAGCTGTCGGTGTTGCTGACGAGGCGAGCCTCGCACCTGAAGAACCACGCAGGCCAGATCAGTTTTCCCGGCGGCCGCATCGAAAGCTCCGATGAAGGGCCGGCCGCGGCGGCGCTTCGCGAAGCGAAGGAGGAGATCGGGTTGCCGCCGCAACATGTCACTCTGGCCGGCTACCTGGACCCGCAGCTCCTGATCAGCGGATTCTGGGTGACGCCCGTGGTCGGCTTCGTTCGCCCGGGGTTCACGCTCGAGCTCGACCCGCGCGAGGTGGAGACGACTTTCGAAGTGCCGTTACGGCACGTTCTCGATCCGGCGAACCACGTGGCCCGCGAACGCACGCTCGGCGGCGCGACGGTGCACGTGTACGACATTCCTTACGGCGAGCACCGCATCTGGGGCGCGACAGCCGCGATGCTGATCTCGTTGTACAAGCTGATCACGAGCGGCTAGGAGCGAGGGCATGTCTTCCATTTCGCGTCTGCTGGACATCATGCGGCGTCTGAGAGATCCGCAGCACGGCTGCCCCTGGGATCTCGAGCAGAGCTTCAGCACCATCGCGCCCTACACGATCGAGGAAGCCTACGAGGTGGCAGATGCGATCGAGCGTGACGACATGGCGGATCTGCGCGGTGAGCTTGGGGACCTGCTGTTCCAGGTGGTCTTTCACGCGCAGATGGCGAGCGAGCGGGGCGCTTTCGGGTTCGACGAGGTGGTCGAGGCCATCTGCGACAAGATGGAGCGGCGTCATCCGCACGTGTTCGGGGGAGCGCGCATCGACAGCGCAGACGAGCAGACACGCGCGTGGGAGGAGCACAAGCGCAAGGAGCGCGAGGCGAGCGGACGCAGCGTTCTCGACGATGTGCCGCTCGCGCTGCCGGCGTTGACGCGGGCGAACAAGCTCGGCAAGCGCGCGGCCCAGGTCGGCTTCGAGTGGACCGGAGTCTCCGGCGCGCTCGACAAGCTTGAAGAGGAGCTGAAGGAGCTGCGGCAAGAGATCGAAAGCGGCGAATCCTCGGGGGAGATCGAGAAGGAGCTGGGCGATGTGCTCTTTTGTCTCGTGAACGTGTGCCGGTACCTCGGCGTCGATCCCGAAGCGGCGCTCAGGAGCACCAACGCGAAATTCGAGCGCCGCTTCCGTTACATCGAGCAGCGCCTGCGTGAACAGGGTCGCACTCCGGCGCAGGCGACACTCGAAGTGATGGACCAGCTCTGGGACGAAGCCAAGCGCCTGGAAAGCGCACAACGCTGAAAATCCGGCTCCCGGCGCCGCGCGAGCGCCACGCGTAAAGGCCTGGCAAGCGGCCGCCGGATTCAGGGTCCATTCAGACCCTCGCGCCTACCGTGTGCTCCAAGCCCGGCACTTCGGGCCGGGTCCGGAGAAGAACAGTATGCGTTTGGCTCGAGTCCTGATGGGGGTTGCTGGTGTGCTGGCGGTGTCCGGCGTCGCGCTGGCCGGGCCGCCTCCCTGGTCGAACGCGCGCCACTACCGCAGCGCTCACGCCGAGTACGACTACGCGCCCGTGGTGCACGTGGAGCCCATCATCCGGGAAGTCCGCATCGAGCGGCCCCGGCGCGAGTGCTGGGAGGACGTGAGATATGTCGAAGAGCGTCCCCACATCTCCGATCCGGAAGTGGGCGGGCGCACGCTCCTCGGCGGCATCATCGGTGGGGTGATCGGGCATCAATTCGGGAGCGGCCGCGGCCGGGACGCCGCCACGGTCGCGGGCGCGCTGATCGGCGCCAGCGTAGGTTATGACAGTGCCGCCAAGCGCCTGTCGGGCACGGTTCATGAGGAAGTCATCGAGCGCTGCGACGTGCATTACGAGCACGAGTACGAAGAGCGCATCGAGGGCTACAGGGTGACGTATCAGTACAACGGCCGGGAGTACACCACCCGCCTGCCGTACGACCCGGGCGAGCGCATCCGGGTGCGAGTGGCCGTCGCCCCCGCGGAATGACCCTTATCCGGGGCGGGGCGTGAAGTCACGCCCCGCCGCACGTACACTACTACTCATGCACACAGGCCGGTTCCTCATGATCACGCTGATTGCCCTGCTTGCGGCGGGCACTTCGGTGAGCGACGCGCAAGAGCTGATCGACCGCCGGCCCCGCAAGGAGTACCGCATCGAGCCGGCCAGGATCTCACTCGATCAGGCAGTCGAGATGGCGCAGCGCCGCTATCACGCCAAGGCCGTGCGGGCCGAGACCGTGCGCATGGGAGACAGGCGCGTCCACCAGATCCGGCTGCTCAGCGCCGAAGGCAAGGTCTGGACGGTGCGCGTCGACGCCGAATCCGGAGCCATGCAGTGATCCCATGCGTGTACTCATCGTAGAAGACGAAAAACCCTTACGCGATTCTGTCGTCGAGCAATTGCAGGAAGCGGGTTTCAATGTCGACGCCGCGGCCGACGGCGAAGAGGGCCTGTACTGCGGCCGCGAATACCCGGTGGACGTGGCGGTCATCGATCTGGGCCTGCCGAAAGTGCCGGGGCTCGAGGTGATCCGGCGGTTGCGCGCCGAGGGCAAGACGTTCCCCATCCTCATTCTCACGGCCCGCGATCGCTGGCAGGACAAAGTCGAGGGCCTGCAAGCGGGCGCGGACGACTACGTCGCCAAGCCTTTCCACTTCGAGGAGCTGCTCGCGCGCTTGCAGGCGCTGCTGCGCCGCTCGGGCGGCTGGGCGCAGCCAGTGCTTCGCTGCGGCGCTGTCACACTCGATACGCGCACGCAGGAAGTGACGGTTCATGGCAAGCGCGTCGAGCTGACGAGCTTCGAGTACCGCATCCTCGAGTACCTGATTCACCGCGCCGGCGAAGTGATTTCCAAGAGCGAGCTGACCGAGCGGCTCTACGCGCAGGACTTCGATCGCGACAGCAACACCATCGAAGTGTTCATCGGGCGCCTGCGCCGCAAGCTGGATCCGGACGAGACGCTCAAGCCCATCGAAACGCTACGCGGCCGCGGCTATCGTTTTGCCTTGCCGCGTGAAACTGCTGCCTGAGACCGCGGTCCCACGCCGCTTGACGCAGCCGCGTTCCCTGAGCACGCGCTTGCTGGCCTCAGTGAGCGCGCTCCTGGTGGTGTTCTTCGGCATCACCATCGTCGCCCTCGATCTCGCCTTCCGCGAGGTGACGAACCAGGCGATGCGCGATCGCCTCGAGGCGCAGCTGCTGGTGCTCATCTCGGCCTCCGAGGAAATCGACGGGAGCCTGAGGCCCGCGCCCGAGAAAACCGACGAGCGGATGAAGAACCCCGGCTCCGGCCTTTACGGCGAGATCCTGAGCGCGGACGGGACGCCGGCCTGGCGCTCGACCTCGCTCGCAGGCACCGGCCTCGATTTCTCCGTCAAGCTTCCGCCCGGCCAGCGCAGCTATCGCGAGCTTCACCGACGCGATGGCGCGCCGGTGCGCGCGCTCAGCAGGAGCATCGCGTGGCAGTTCGACGACGGCGTGACCAGGATCTTTCTTTACAGCGTCGCCGAGGATCTCGAGCCCTACTATGCGCAGTTGAGTCGCCTTCGCGGCGGGCTCTTCTTCTGGTTCGGCGTGCTCATGCTGTTGCTGCTGGGCGCGCTCGCGATTCTGCTGCGGCGTTTGCTCGCCCCCCTGCGCCGCGTCGAGCGTGAGATCGAAGCGATCGAGGCGGGTACCCTTACGGAGCTCGCGAGCGGCTATCCGCGTGAGCTTCTCGGCATCACGACGAACCTGAATACGCTCTTGCACAGCGAGCGCGAGAGGCTCAAGCGCTATCGCAACACTCTTGGGAACCTCGCGCACAGCCTGAAGACGCCGCTCGCCGTGATGCGCAACCTCTTGAGCGGTCCGCAGTCGCGTGATCTGCCGATCGCCAGGCAGCTCGACGAGCAGGTGGGGCGCATGGACGACATCGTCAAATATCAGCTCAAGCGGGCCGCCGCTTCCGGAGGCAGCACGCTCGGCACGGTGCCGATCGAAGCGCGGGGAGTGCTGGAAGAGCTACGCAGCACGTTGCTCAAGGTGTACGCGGATCGCGATTTGAAATGTGAGCTGAACGTGGCGCCTGGCTGCCTCTTCACCGGCGATCGCGAGGATCTGACCGAGATCGCCGGCAACCTGCTCGACAACGCGTTCAAGTGGGCCCGCCATCGCATCCGCGTCACCGCGCAGCCTGTGCCCGCCGGCCCGGGGCGCCGCGATGGGCTCAGCCTGATCGTCGAGGATGATGGTCCGGGTATTCCCGTCGATGAGCGCGAGCGCGTGCTCGAGCGGGGCGCGCGGCTCGATGAGCGCGTGAGCGGGCAAGGGATCGGGTTGTCGGTCGTGCGGGAGCTTGCGGAGCTCAACGGAGCTTCGATCGAGGTCGACAGCTCGCCTCTCGGTGGCGCTCGCATCGAGCTTCGGTTCGGGGCTCGCTGAGCCCCGCCCTGTCCCTCCCGCAAGCGGGGGAGGAAGGGTGGGGCGCCATCCCGCAAGTCGAGAGAGCGGCCCGTGCTACTCTTACGCGCCGCCACGTTCCCGCCCGATGCCTGTGTCGATCACCGACATTCTCCTGTCCCTGCGCGACGATCTTGCGCGCACGCGCTATTGCGACAGGCCGCGCCTCGCGCGGGAGCTCGACCGGCTGTTCGCAAGCAAAGGCCCGGAGGCAAAGCTGCACGAAGCGGCGGAGTCCTTGCGCCGGTCGATCGACAGCTCGATCCGACACGTCGAGCAACTGAAAGCCCTTCCGCTCGCGATCGAATACGACAGCGCACTGCCGATCGTCGCGCATCGCGAGGAGATCGCGCGTGCGATCGAAGCCCATCCAGTCGTCGTCGTGTGCGGAGCAACCGGCTCAGGCAAGACGACACAGCTCCCGAAGATCTGTCTCGAGGCCGGGCGGGGGGCGTTGGGGCTCATCGGCCACACACAGCCGCGCCGGATCGCGGCGCGTGCGGTGGCGAGTCGCCTCGCCTACGAGCTGAAGACGCAGCTCGGCGGGGGCGTCGGCTATCAGGTGCGTTTCACCGACCGCGTCGGCCCCGACACGCGCGTGAAGCTCATGACCGACGGCATCCTGCTGCGAGAGCTGGAGCGCGACCGGCAGCTCAGACGCTACGACACGCTGATCCTGGACGAAGCGCACGAACGCAGCCTCAACATCGATTTCCTGCTCGGAGTGCTGAAGCGGCTCGTGCCGCAACGGCCGGAGCTGCGCGTCATCATCACTTCGGCGACCATCGACCCGCAGCGCTTCGCCGACTTCTTCGGCGGCGCGCCTGTCATCGAAGTGTCGGGCCGCAGCTATCCGGTCGAAGTGCGGTATCGCCCGCTGGCGGGCGAAGACGAAGAGGCCGAGCTCACGCTGCCCGAAGGGATCGTCGCCGCGGTCCGGGAGCTCGACCAGTCCGATCGCGGCGATGCTCTGGTTTTCCTGCCGGGCGAGCGAGAGATCCGGGACGCAGCCGAGGCGTTGTCAAAAGCGAAGCTCGAGCACACGGAGGTCCTGCCGTTGTACGCGCGGCTCTCGACACGCGATCAGGAGCGCATCTTCGAGAAGCACGGGCCCAGGCGCATCGTGCTCGCAACGAATGTCGCCGAGACTTCGCTCACCGTCCCTGGAGTCCGGCACGTCATCGATTCCGGGCTGGCTCGCATCAGCCGCTACAGCGTGCGCGGCAAAGTGCAACGACTGCCCATCGAGCCGATCTCGCAGGCGAGCGCCGAGCAGCGCAAGGGTCGCGCCGGCCGCGAGCGACCCGGCATCTGCATCCGCCTCTATGCGGAGGACGATTTCAACAATCGTCCGCCTTTCACGCCGCCGGAGGTGCTGCGCACGAACCTGGCGAGCGTGATCCTGCAGATGGCCACGCTCGGACTGGGCGAGCCGCAGGAGTTTCCGTTCGTCGACCCGCCCGATACGCGATTGATCAACGATGGCTACCGGCTGTTGCAGGAGCTGAAGGCCGTCGACGATTCGCGTCGCGTGACCAGCCTCGGGCGCCAGCTCGCCACGCTGCCGCTCGATCCCAGGCTCGGCCGCATGCTGCTGGCTGCCAGTCATCACGGCTGCCTGTCGGAAATGCTCACGATCACGGCCTTCCTGGCTTCGCAGGATCCTCGCGAGCGCCCGGCAGACGCGCAGGCTCAGGCCGATGAGAAACACGCTACCTTTGCCGATCCGCGCTCGGACTTCATTGCGGTGCTGAATCTGTGGAACGCCTTCCACGAGCAGGCCGCGGCGCTGTCAGGAAACCAGCTTCGAAAATGGTGTCGCGAGCATTTCCTCGCGTTCACGCGCATGCGTGAATGGCAGGAGCTGCGCCGCCAGCTCGCCGAGCTCGTCGAAGAGTTGCGTTTGAAACCCAATGAGCAGCCGGCGAGCTACAGCGATCTGCACCAGGCGATCCTGACAGGATTCCTCGGCAACATCGGCACGCTCGATGAGCGGCGCGAGTACCTGGGCGCGCGAGGCTCGAGATTCGTCATAGCTCCCGGCACGCCTTTGGCGAGCAAGCCACCCAAGTGGGTCGTGGCGGCGCAGCTCGTGGAGACGACTCGCCTGTACGCTCGCATGGTCGCGGCTGTCGAGCCGCAATGGATCGAGGCGGCCGGCTCGCACCTGCTCAAGCGCAGCTACAGCGAGCCGCATTGGGTGGAGGAGCGTGGGTTCGTCGCTGCGTTCGAGTCCACGAATCTCTATGGCTTGACGCTGGCTGCTCGAAGGCGAGTCAACTTCGGCAGTGTCGCCCCACGCGAAGCGCGCGAGATCTTCGTGCGCGAGGCGCTGGTGGAAGGGCGTACGCGATGGCGAGCCGCGTTCCTCGACCACAACCGCAAGCTCCGGGAGGAGATCGAGAGGCTGGAAGCGAAAATTCGCCGGCGCGACATCCTCGTGGACGAGCAGAGCATGTGCGACTTCTATCTCGCGCGTCTGCCCGAAGACGTGCATTCGATTGCGGGCCTGGAGAAATGGCTGCGCCATTCGGGGGAGGGCCGACACGCTGGCGAAGCGCACACAGGCAAAGGGCATCGTGCAGGGCGCGCCGGCGAGGGTGCGAAGGCTCTGTTCATGACGCGCGCCGATCTGATGCGTCGCGAGATTCCGGAGATCACCGCAGCCCACTACCCCGAGACGATCGAGATCGGCGGCAATCAACTGCCGCTCGAGTACGAGTTCGAGCCCGCAAACCCGCGCGACGGAATCACCGTCGTCCTGCCCGAGCCCCTGTTGCCGGCGACCTCGCCCGAGGATCTGTCCTGGCCTGTGCCCGGCTGGCGCGTCGAGGCCATCACGGAGCTGCTCCGGAGCTTGCCCAAGCACTTGCGCAAGAGCTTCGTTCCGGTGCCCGAGCATGCTGCGCGAGCGGCGGCGGAGATCGATACGAACGAGAGGGATTTTCACGCCGCGCTCGCCGAGTGGATCAATCGCAATGCCAACGTCTCACTCAGTGCCGCCGATGTGGCTGCACTCGCGCGCCCCGAGCACTTGCGATTCAACGTCCGGGTGGTGGCGTCGAACGGCTCGATCCTGGCCGAAGGCCGCGATCTGAACGAATTGAAGCGGGCGCTGCGCCAAAGGCCGACGGCAGGGAAACGAGCGGATACCGGGGTTCACCGGAGCTGGGATTTCGGCGAGCTGCCTGTCTCGCAGAACGTCGAGCGAAGAGGGCTGCGTTATACGGTCTATCCGACGCTGCGCGACCGGGGCGACGGCGTTGAGCTGGCCGAAAGCTCGACCGAGGCGGACGCGCTCGAATCGCTGAAGCTCGCTGTGTTGCGCCTGGCGATGCTGGCGTTGCCGGAGCAGTACAAGTATGCGCGCCAGCGTTTCGCAGGCGATCGCGAGCTGGTGCTGCTCGGTCAGGGAGTGAACAGGGTGCGCCCGCTGGCGGATGCGTTCGCCGAAAAATGCTTTCGTGAGTGTTTCCTTGGCGACGATCCGCTGCCTCGGAGTGCCGAGCAATTCCATGCCCTGCTGGACAGACGTCGTGGATCGTTCGGCGAGGTGGCCGACCGCGTGTTCTCCTTGAGCCGGGAAGTGCTCCGTGAGCTGCGAGCTGTGCGTCAGAAGTTGGTTACTCTCTCGAGCCCGGCGTTCGATCGGCTGCGCGAGGACGTCCAGTCACAACTGGAGGCGCTCGTGCCCGAAGACTTCCCGGCCGGCGTGCCGAGCGCGTTGTGGCCGCACCTGACGCGCTACTTCAAGGCACTCTCGCGCCGGCTCGAGAAGGCAAGCACGAACGTGAAGCGGGACAACGAGCTCATGAGCCACATCGCGCCGGCAATGCGCTCACTGGTGCAGCTCAAGTCGCTCCCGAGGCATTCGGTCTCGCGCGCTGAGCTCGAGCGGTTGGAGTGGATGATCGAGGAGCTGCGCGTCTCGCTCTTCGCGCAAGACCTCCGAACGGCGATCCCTGTTTCCGAAAAGCGCGTGGCCGAGCAGATCGAACGGGCGCGTGAGGAGCTTCGCAGGGCCGGCTGAAGCAGCTGCGATCCGTCCGCGGCCGGAATCGAAAGGACGAGGCGGCGGCTCGATCACGCCGCCGCCTTCGCACGAGTCCTACGCTCCGACCTTGAAGTCGATGCCCTGCGCGAGCGGCAGCTCCAGGCTCCAGTTGATCGTGTTGGTCTGCCGGCGCATGTACGCCTTCCAGCTGTCCGAGCCTGATTCGCGACCACCGCCCGTGTCCTTCTCGCCGCCGAATGCACCGCCGATTTCGGCGCCGGAAGTGCCGATGTTCACGTTGGCGATTCCGCAGTCGCTGCCGATGGCCGAGAGGAATTGCTCGGCGTGCTGCACCTTGTCGGTGAAGATTGCCGACGACAGGCCGTGGCGAACGGAGTTGTGCAGCGTCAGCGCTTCGTCGAGCGACTTCACCTCGATCAGATACAGAATCGGAGCGAACGTCTCGGTCTGCACGATCGGCCACTCGTGCTTCGCACGGATGATCGTCGGCTCGACGAAGTTGCCGGACTTCACCCGGCCGCCGCACAAGACCTTGCCGCCGGCCTGGCGCGCCGCTTCGACGGCCTGCAGATAACGCTCGACCGCCTTGCCATCGATGAGCGGGCCCATGAGCGTCGAGGACTCCATCGGATTGCCGATGCGGACCTGTGCATACGCCCGGAGCAGACGCTCTTCCAGCTCCTTCGAGCGGGATTGGTGCACGAAGACGCGCCGCGTGCTCGTGCAGCGCTGGCCGGCCGTGCCGACAGCGCCGAACACGATCGAAGGCACCGCCAGGTCGAGATTGGCGAACTCATCGACGATGATGGCGTTGTTTCCGCCGAGCTCGAGCAGGCTCTTGCCGAGCCGGGCGGCTACGCGCTGCGCGACGTGGCGGCCGACTTCGGTCGAGCCGGTGAAGGAGATGAGATCGATGCGCCGGTCGTCCACGAGGCGCTCTGCCAAGCGGTTCTCGGCCGTGATGAAGAGCTGGAAGATGCCGGGATAGCCATGGCGCTCGAGCACGCGATTGACCAGCTTCTGGACCGCGATCGCGCAGAGCGGGGTCTTGGGGGACGGTTTCCAGATGCACACGTCCCCGCAGATCGCCGCGAGGAAAGCGTTCCACGACCACACCGCGACCGGGAAGTTGAATGCGCTGATGATTCCGACCAGGCCGAGCGGATGCCACTGCTCATACATGCGGTGGCGCGGCCGCTCCGAATGCATGGTGTAGCCATAGAGCATGCGGGACTGCCCGACGGCGAAGTCGGCGATGTCGATCATCTCCTGCACTTCGCCGTCGCCCTCGGCCTTGATCTTACCCGTCTCGAGCGTCACGAGGCTGCCGAGCGCGCTCTTGTGGCGGCGCAGCTCCTCGGCGATCAGCCGGATGGCTTCGCCCCGCTTGGGCGCCGGCACCATGCGCCATTGCTCGAACACCTTGCGTGAGGAGGCGACGACGCGCTCGTAGTCGGCTTCCGTCGCCGAGCGCACCTTCGCGAGCACTTCGCCGGTGGCGGGATTGATCGATTCGATGAGCGGACCGGAGCCTTCGCCCGACCAGCCGTGATCGGCCGACCAGGCGCCGGGGTTGAGGTCGGAGAGCTCGAGTGCGTTGAGAATGTCGCGCATGGTGTAAACGACCTGTCGAAAAGGGGAGGAGCGTCGCCTATTTGCGGGCGAGGCGCTGGTGGCCCGTCCGGCCGCTCACGATCAAGTTCGCGGACACTTCCTTGCCGCCACCGGCACTGTAGTGCTTGCCGAAACGATTCTGCAGCACCTCCGGGAGACTGAAGTCCTCCTGCCGGACGAACCCGCGATGGCGCCCAGCGCTGTTGAGCACGATGTCAACGACTGCGCTGATGCCGGCGGCCGTCGTGACCTGGATCGCCGACCAGAGCCGGCCCGCGATCACCTGCGGATACACCTTGTTGACGTAATTCTCCTCCCTGAGCTCGCCGTCCTGCTTGCCAGTGACTGCGACGTAGATGACGACCACGTCCTGCAGCGTCTGCGGCACCGCGTTCTCCAGGATGCGCTTGAGCGTGCCGCGGTCGTGATTGAGCTTCAGGTCGTTCATGAGCAGGCGCATCTGCTCGCAGTGCCCGGGGTAGCGCATGGTCTTGTAGTCCATGCTCTGGCAGCGCGAGCCGTAAGTCTCGGCCAGCGAGCCCAGCCCGCCCGAGGTATTGAACGCCTCGTAGAGCGTGCCGTCGATCTCGATTTCCTCGAGGCCCTCGAGCGGGGCCGCCTCGACCTTGCGCCCGTCGACGATCGCCTCGCACGGGTTGCCGTACTCATTGATGAGCCCCTCGGTGGACCAGGTGAGCGAGTACTTGAGGACGTTGTTCGGGTGCTGGGGCAGGGCGCCGACGCGCAGCTTCACCGTCCTCAGCTCGTCGAAGTGGCCGATGAGCTCGTTCGCGGCGATCGAGATGAAGCCGGGGGCGAGGCCGCACTGCGGCACGAACGCCTGGGAGGCCCCTTCGGAGATGCGCCGGACCGCGCGCGTGACCTCCACGTCCTCGGTCAGATCGAAATAGTGTATACCGGCGCGCCGCGCCGCCTCCGCGACTGCGACGTTGCAGTAGTAGGGCAGGCTCGAGATGACCGCGTCGACCGGGTGCTTTTTGATCAACGCATCGAGCGCCGCCGGGTCGGCGGCATCGACCGTGTGGGCGTGCAGCCCGGGCAGCCCATGAGCGTCGACTACTGCTTTTGCAGCCTCGGCGCTCACGTCGGCCAGGTGCACTTCATACGAGCCGGATTCGGCGAGCAGACCCGAGATGAGCGCTCCGATTTTGCCGGCGCCGAGAATCAGGACTTTTGGCATGCGGGACCTCCGGGAAAAAGGCGGCCATTTAAGGCCGGGCGACCGCCCGGTGTAAATTCACCCCCGGCTTGGTATGCAATTTTGCCTTCGCGCCTTTTGCGGTGCGATGCCCGGTGCTACCCTCGACTTCCCATGACACGCAATCCGAACCCCGTCGAGTGGCACCCGGCGAGCTGGCAGTCCAAGCCCGCTCAGCAGCAGGCAGTGTATCCGGACCAGGCCGCCCTCGACGCCGTGGTGAGGGCGTTGTCCAAGCTCCCGCCCCTGGTCGTCTCCTGGGAAATCGAAGCCCTGAAGGAACAGCTCGCCGCGGCGCAGCGGGGCGAGCGCTTCGTCCTGCAGGGGGGCGACTGCGCCGAGACCTTCGAGGATTGCGAGTCCGACAAGATCGCCAAGAAGCTCAAGATCCTGCTGCAAATGAGCCTGGTGCTCATGTACGGGCTCAAAAAGCCCGTGGTGCGCATCGCGCGCATGGCCGGCCAATACGCCAAGCCGCGCTCGGCCGACACCGAGACGCGCGACGGGGTGACGCTGCCGAGCTATCGGGGCGATCTCGTGAACCGGCCCGGCTTCACCCCCGAGGAGCGCCAACCGGATCCGCAGCTCTTGCTGCGCGGCTACGAGCGGGCGGCGCTTACGCTCAATTTCGTGCGCTCCCTGGTCGACGGCGGCTTTGCGGACCTGCATCACCCGGAGTACTGGGATCTCGATTTCGTGCGCCACTCGCCGCTCAAGGACGCTTACGAGCGCATCGTGCAGTCGATCTCCGATTCGCTCGATTTCTTCGAAGCCACGAGCGCGAGCCCGGTGCACCTCGCCACGCGCATCAACTTCTACTCCAGCCACGAGGGCTTGCACCTGCTCTACGAGCAGGCGCAGACGCGTTACATCGAGCGGCAGAAGCGCTGGTACAACCTCTCCACCCACATGCCCTGGATCGGCATGCGCACGGCCGCGCTCGATGGCGCGCACGTCGAGTACTTCCGGGGCATCGCCAACCCGCTCGGCATCAAGGTCGGGCCGTCGATGAGCGCCGAGTGGATCCAGGAGCTCATCCGCGTTCTCAATCCGAACAACGAGCCCGGTCGCCTGGTGCTGATCCACCGCATGGGCGCGAAGGAGATCGAGAAGCGGCTTCCGCCGTTGATTCAGGCCGTGCGCGCGACGGGAAGCCCGGTGCTCTGGATCTGCGATCCGATGCACGGCAACACCGAGACGGCGAGCTCGGGCCTCAAGACCCGACGCTTCGACAACATCCTCGCCGAGCTCGAGGCGGCGTTCCGGATCCATCGCGAGCTCGGCTCCTGGCTCGGCGGGGTGCATTTCGAGCTGACCGGCGAGAACGTCACCGAATGCACCGGCGGCGCGCGCGGGCTCACCGACGCGGATCTCGCGCGGGCGTACAAATCGCAGGTCGATCCGCGGCTCAATTACGAACAAGCGCTCGAGCTCGCCATGCGCATCGCCGGCTTGAAGGGGCACGCCGCCAGAGTGCGTGGAGAGCCGAAGATTTGAGAGAGCGCGCGTTGCCGGAGAGCGCCCGGTGATCGGCGCAGCTGGCAGTCCAGGCTTTTCCCATCCTCAGCATCACTCATGACCCGACGCAAAGAAGCTTCCTCCGCACGTCCCGATCCCCGCCGCTATTCGAGCGAGGTGGTAGACGGTCTCAAGCAGACTCCCAGTCGCGCCATGCTGCGCGCGGTGGGCTACAAGGATGCGGATTTCAACAAGCCTGCCATCGGCGTTGCCTCGACGTGGAGCAATCTCACGCCGTGCAACATGCACATCGACAAGCTCGCGCGCGCGGCGGCCGATGCGGTCGACAAGGCAGGTGGCAAGAGCACGATCTTCGGCACGATCACTGTGTCCGACGGCATCTCGAACGGCGCGCCCGGTATGCGCTACTCGCTGGTCTCCCGCGAAGTGATCGCCGACTCGATCGAAACAGTCACCGGTGCGCAGGGGTTCGACGGCGTGGTCGCCATTGGCGGCTGCGACAAAAACATGCCCGGCTGCCTGATCGCGCTCGCCCGGCTCAACCGCCCCGCGGTGTTCGTTTACGGCGGCACCATCCGCCCGGGCCCCAAGCATCGCGACATCATCTCAGTGTTCGAAGCGCGCGGGGCTTTCGCGAGCGGAGCAATCTCGGCGCGACAGCTCAAGGAAATCGAGCGCACCGCGA
Source organism: Steroidobacteraceae bacterium (assembly GCA_036381695.1). Taxonomy (GTDB): domain Bacteria; phylum Pseudomonadota; class Gammaproteobacteria; order Steroidobacterales; family Steroidobacteraceae; genus Steroidobacter. The sequence continues at coordinate 5,494 of DASVCI010000094.1, read as the reverse complement.
TCCCGGGCCCGGGAAGCTGCGCCGGGATGTACACGGCCAACACCATGGCCTCCGCCATCGAAGCGCTCGGCATGAGCTTGCCGAACAGCTCGGCGCAGGAAGCAGTCTCCAAGCACAAGTTGCAGGACTGTCGCGATGCCGGCCGCGCCGTCGTGCGCCTCGTCAAGGCGGGCATCACGCCTTCGCAGATCATGACGCGCGAGGCGTTCGAGAATGCGATCGCCGTCGTCATCGCGCTCGCCGGCTCGACGAATGCCGTGCTTCACTTGCTCGCGATGGCGCATGCGATGAACGTGCCGCTCGAGCTCGATGATTTCACCCGCATCGGCAAGCGCGTGCCGGTCCTGGCCGACCTCAAGCCGAGCGGCAAGTACATGATGTCGGAGTTGATCCGCATCGGCGGCATCCAGCCGCTCATGAAGATGCTGCTCGATGAAGGCCTGCTGCACGGCGACTGCTTGACGGTTACAGGCAAGACGCTCGCGCAGAACCTGCGAGGCGTGAAGCCATACCCGAAGAATCAGGACATCGTTCGCGCGTTCACGAACCCGATCAAACCGGACAGCCACTTGGTGGTGCTGTACGGCAATCTCGCGCCGGAGGGCTCGGTCGCCAAGATCACCGGCAAGGAGGGGCTCTCCTTCACCGGCCGCGCGCGGGTGTTCAACGGCGAGGAAGCCTCCGTTCAGGCCATTCTGGATGGGAAAGTCGTTGCGGGAGATGTCGTGGTCATCCGCTACGAAGGGCCGAAAGGCGGGCCGGGCATGCGTGAGATGTTGAGCCCGACGAGCGCGATTGCGGGCCGCGGCCTTGCAGACAAAGTCGCCCTGATTACGGATGGGCGTTTCTCGGGCGGCAGTCGCGGCTTCGTCGTCGGGCACATCGCTCCCGAAGCGGCGGTGGGCGGTCCGATCGCCCTCGTCGAAGATGGCGACGAAATCACGATCGACGCGCAGTCACGCGAGATTCGCCTGAACGTGGCTTCCGGGGTGCTCGAGCAACGTCGTCGGGCATGGAAGGCACCCGAGCCCTACACTCGTCGTGGCGTACTGGCCAAGTACGCACGTGTTGTCAGCAGCGCCTCGCGTGGCGCGATCACAGACTGCGAGCTGCCGTAAGAAACCAGTATCCTCGAGCCCATGACCCGTCCAATCGAAATTGTTGAAGTCGGTCCCCGCGACGGGCTCCAGAGCGAGCCCGACGTGTTGCCCACCGAAACCAAGCTCGAGCTGATCGAGCGTCTGGTCGCAGCCGGCCTCCGTCGCCTGGAAGTGGCGAGCTTCGTGCACCCGAAGCGAGTGCCACAGATGGCCGATGCAGAAGCCGTGCTTGCAGGATTGCCGAAACATCCGGGCGTGCAATACGTCGGCCTCGTCCTGAACCGCAAAGGGTTCGATCGCGCGCTTGCGGCGGGCTGCACGGAGATCGGCATGGTCGCGGTCGCGACCGACAGCTTCGGCTTGCGCAACCAGGGCGCGTCGATCGAGGACACCATTCGCGGATGGGAAGAGATCGCGCCCCTCGCGCAGGCGGCTGGCATTCGTGCACAGGTGACGATCTCAGTGGCCTTCGGCTGCCCCTTCGAGGGCGAGGTGCCCCCTGAGCGAGTCATCGAGATTGCCAAGCGCCTGGCCGCCGCCCGCGCGGTCGAAATCGGCATCGCCGACACCATAGGGGTGGCCGTCCCGAGCCAGGTGACGGCTCTCATCGAGCGTCTGAAAGAGGCGCTGCCCGATGTGCCTCTGCGTTGTCACTTTCACAACACACGAAACACCGCAGTAGCGAACGCCTATGCGGCGGTCCTGGCCGGGGTGAATACATTGGATGCAAGCGTCGGAGGGATCGGCGGGTGTCCCTTCGCCCCGAACGCGACGGGCAATGTGGCGACCGAGGACCTGTTGTACATGTTGTCGCGTGCCGGATTCGAGACGGGCATCGACCTGAGCCGCCTCATCGAGACGGCCCGCTGGCTCGAGGTGCGGCGGGGCAGGGCGGTGCCGAGCATGGTCTCGAAGGCCGGTGGATTTCCAAAAAAGTCAGCCGCTTAGCTTTAGTTTATCAAGCATAGGCTGAGGCACGGACCCGCCTTGGGCGACCTGCTGCGCGCCCTTCCTCCGCCTGTCGGACGCACCTGTTCTGCCTGCCAGAGCAGGCTCGGCCGCTGTCCTCGATCGCCCTGCCCCGTATACACTGCGCGCCATCGGGCCGTAGCGCCCTCACAGCATTCTTCAAAGGATTTCATCATGGCCAAAGCAGTGGATAAGGCCTATCACGCCGTCCGCGATCGAATCGTACGAGGTTTGTATCCAGCGTCAGCACGAATTACCGAACAAGAGGTCGCCGCGATTGCGGGCGTGAGCCGCACGCCGGTTCGGGAGGCGTTGCGAAAGCTCCACGCCGAGGGTCTCCTCGAGTTCGTGCCCCATCAAGGTGCAGTCGTCACCGAATGGACCGCCGAGGACCGGGACGATGTCTTCGAGCTGAGAGCGATGCTCGAATCCTACGGTGCAGCGCGTGCGGCGCGGCGCGTCACAGATGAAGGGATTGCTGAGTTGCGGCACCTCGCGGAGGAGCAATACCACGAGACGTTGCGGAAAACCGATGGCTACCTGGAGCGGGTCGGCGCGCTGAACAGCCAGTTCCATCGCCGCATCCACGACTTCGCCGGCTCGACGCGCCTGGTCAGTGCGCTCGCCTCGCTGATCGAAGCGCCGCTCATGATGAAAACCTTCCAGGCGTACCAGGACGAAGACCTGATTCGAAGCGCCTCCCACCACCTCGAGATCGTGCGTGCGCTCGAAGCACGCGATGGCGACTGGAGTGCCGCGCTCATGCGTTCGCACATCCTCGGCGCTCGCGGAGCCCTGCGGCTCATGTAGGACCGCTCCGGCCTTCATTCGGTCATTTGTGCCTGCCGCGACGACCCGGCCAGGGTCGTCGTCGGCGCGCGCTTGCCTGCTAGACTTACGGCTTCGGCCGATCGAGCGCCGGACCTTCCCCTTCTTCGAGTCAAGAGGATTTGCACCATGGCTATAAAAGTCGGAGACAAGATGCCTTCCGGAACGCTCACTCTCGCCACTCACGACGGGCCCCAGAAGATCAGTGCGGAGGAGTACTTCAAAGGCCGCAAAGTGGTGCTCTTCTCCGTGCCGGGCGCGTTCACTCCAACCTGTGACGCCAAGCATCTGCCGGGCTTCGTGCAGAAGGCGGACGAGATCAAGGGCAAGGGCGTCGACAAGATCGCGTGCCTCGCGGTGAACGACGCGTTCGTCATGAAAGCGTGGGGCAAGAGCCAGGGCGCGGACGGCAAGGTGGACATGCTCGCCGACGGCAACGCCGAGTACACCAAGGCGCTCGGGCTCGAGATGGACGCGACTGGCTACGGCATGGGCATTCGCGGCCAGCGCTTCGCGCTCGTGGTCGAGGACGGCGTGGTCAAGCAGGTGAACGTCGAGGAGAAAGGCGAGTTCAAAGTCTCGAGCGCGGAGCACGTGCTGACGCAACTTTGAACGAGCGGATCGATCGCCGCTCATCTCGATAAACCGCGGCCCTGCTTTCGCAGGGCCGACGGAAGAAGAGGGGAGCGCGCGCAGTCTTCGCGCTCCTCCATCGAAGGCTCGTGCCCTTTACAGGGCTTTCTCGAGCTCCGGCAGGATCGTGAACAGGTCGCCCACCAGGCCGATGTCGGCGACTTCGAAGATCGGCGCCTCGGCGTCCTTGTTGATCGCGACGATCGTGCGCGCGTCCTTGATTCCGGTGAGGTGCTGGATCGCGCCGGAAATGCCGACCGCGATGTACAGCTCCGGCGCGATGATCTTGCCCGTCTGGCCGACCTGCAGGTCGTTGGGCGCGTAACCCGCATCGACCGCCGCGCGCGAAGCTCCGACAGCTGCACCGAGCTTGTCCGCCAGGCTGTAAATGAGTTTGAAATTCTCAGCGCTGCCGAGCGCGCGCCCGCCGGAGACGACGCGCGAGGCCGTCTGCAAATCGGGACGCCCGGTCGCAGCCGCCGAGCGCGAAACGAAGCGCGTGTGAGTCGGCAATTCCGCGGCCACGCTCGGCGATTCGATAGAAGCGTTGCCACCTTGCGGCGCGGCCTGGAATGAAGCGGCGCGCACAGTTGCGACCAGCTTCTTATCAGGGACAGCCTCGACCGTGATGATGGCGTTGCCGGCGTACACCGGCCGGCGGAACTTGTAAGCCGATTCGACCGCCATGATGTCGCTGAGCTGCCCGACGCCGAGCAGGGCCGCCACGCGCGGCATCAGATCCTTGCCGAACGTCGTCGAAGGGCCGAACACGTGCGTGTACTCGTTCGCGAGCGCGGCGACTTGAGGGGCGAGCACCGCGGCGAGCGGCTCGGCATTCGCGGGATTCTCCACCTTGAGCACGCGCTTGACGCCCTGCAAAGCTGCGGCTTGCTGCGCGACTGCGCCCGCGTCGGCAGCGAACACAGCGACGTCGATCTGCGCATCCTGAATCTGCGCGGCGCAAGCAACGCACTTGGCAGTCGCTGGATTGAGCTGGCCGCCCGAATGCTCGGCGACGATGAGAACCTTGACCATTACACCAACCCCTTCTGCTTGAGCGCGGCGACGAGCTCGGCCACGTCTTTGACCATGACGCCTTTCTGTCGCGGCGCCGGCGGCTCGTACTTGAGCGTCTTGAACTGCGTGCTGGTGTCGACGCCCAGCTCGGCGAGCGACACCGTATCGAGCGGCTTCTTCTTCGCCTTCATGATGTCGGGCAGCTTCACGTAGCGCGGCTCATTCAATCGGAGATCGGTCGTGATCACCGCCGGCAGGTCGATCTCGATCGTTTCGAGACCGGCGTCGACCTCGCGCGTGACGCGCGCTTTGCCGCCGTCCAGCTCGACCTTGGAAGCGAAGGTCGCCTGCGGACGTTGCCAGAGCGCCGCCAGCATCTGACCGGTCTGATTGTTGTCGTCGTCGATGCCCTGCTTGCCGAGCAGCACGATCTGCGGCGACTCCTTCTCGATCAACTTGAGGAAGACGCGCGCCGCGGCGAGTGGCTCGAGCGTGGAGTCGGACTGAACCAGAATGGCCCGGTCGGCGCCCATGGCGAGGCCCGTGCGCAGCTGCTGCTGGGCATCCGCGGGGCCGATGCTGACGACGATGATTTCGCTCGCGAGCCCCTTCTCCTTGATGCGCAGCGCCTCCTCCAGCGCGATCTCGTCGAACGGGTTGATGCTCATCTTGACGCCGTCGGTGACCACGCCCGTGCCGTCCGGCTTCACGCGAACGCGCACGTTGTAGTCCACCACGCGCTTCAAGCCCACCAGGATCTTACTCACGCCTTCGCTCCGCAGTACGAGTGTCGTTGGCCGCCGGCAGGGCCGGCGCTGCGCGGTCGAGTCAGCCTTCTCGCTCGCTCAAGGCATCGGTCTGCATCGAGGAAACCAAAGCGCTGCGGCCGCGGAGCTGCCCGATCGGGCAGCGGCCGGGCACGCTAGCGGAACGGGGCTTTGGAGTCA
>DASVCI010000093.1:0-6552 GCA_036381695.1 Steroidobacteraceae bacterium | reverse complement strand
TGCGGCGCCGTGTGGTTGACGCACAAGAACACGTTGTGGGCGACCCGTAGCTTTGCCACAAACGCCATGGCGTTGCCGCGATCGGCGCCTGTCAGGTCCGCGAGCGTCATCTCGAGCCGCCACCGCTCCGCGCCTCGGTAGGTGTGGACCGTCTGGGCGCCGATGAAGGGCGACTCCATGACTGACTGCCCCGGCCCGACGTCCGGCGTCAAGCGCTGCACCGACGGGTAGAGGCCAGCCGGGAAGTGCACGACATCGACTGTCACGTCATACCGCCGTCAAGCTGCCACTGCTTGAAGCGCGCGAGCAGCATATCGTCATGTCTCGCCAACGCCGCCTCGAGCTCGAGCGGCGACACGCTGGTGGTGATGTTGTTCGTCGTGTTGAACGTCACGGGCGCCCCGCGACCGACCAACCCTTGTGCCGCCGCTTTCGACAGCGGGATCACCTCCGAGCGCTGCGGCGTGATCAGAAACTCGGGCTCGCGCTCATTGATCGGATGCGCCATGCCGGGCGTCGTGAAGCCGCCCGTGGCCTTGCCGCCGCCGACGAGGATGCCAATGATGTCGCCGAGAATGCCGCCCTCACGGCTGCCGCTCTCGCCTTTCTTGCCGAAGAGCTTATCGACCAAACGCGCAGCCAGCGCCTCGGCGATCATTTGCCGCACGATATCGATGAACCCCTTGAGCATTCCCTTCAAGCCCTCATCGAAGGGGTCGAATAGAAACTCGGCGAAGGCGTTCTGGATCCGACGCGCGGCCTCCTCGGCCGCAACCGTGAGCTCGTCCGCGCTATCCTTCGCCTTTTCGAACGTCACGATGACTCCGTCGCCGACCCGCTTCACGTCGATAGTTTGCAGCGTATCGCTCATCTCGCCGAGCTCGACCTGCACGTTCGAAATACGCGCCGGCACCCGCGAGCTGAAGTCCTCGAACTGCGCGGTGAGTCGCGCCAAGGCCGCATTCGCCTCATCGAAGGCGGACAGATCAGCGAACCGGCCCATCTCGCGCGCCGTGACTCGAACGGTTTCGAGTTGCGGAACCTCGACCATGAGCGGATCGAGCGCAGCAACGTTAGACTCCGTCAGCTCGCCGATCAGCCGCTTGATCTCCTCGATGCGCTTTCTCACGCGAACACGGAAGTGCTCATCCTGGCCGAAGAACACCTCCTCCAGCACTGAGCGCTCGCGCGTGAGCTCCGCCTCCAGCTCGGCAAGCTCCGCGCGCAGATTCTCGAGCGTTTCCACGCCCGAGAGCCCCTGCAGCAGATTCGCGAACGATTGGATGGTGCCGGCCAGCGCGCTCGACGAGCCGGTCGCCTCATCAACCGTATCCACCAGCCCGAGAAACGAGTTCTTCAAGTTGGTGATCGCGCCGCCGATGGTCGTCTCGACTTGGTCGTACTCGCGCTGAATCGCATCGGCCTGCGACTCGAGCGCCTCGATGACCTGCTCGGCGCTGAGCCTGCCCGCCGCGCCAAGCTCACGGAGCTGCCCGATGGTCACGCCCATACCGTCCGCGATCGCGCGCGCAAGCCGCGGCATCTGCTCGAGCACCGATCGCAACTCGTCGCCCCTGAGCGCACCGGACGCGAGGCCCTGCGAGAACTGGACCAAGCCAGCCGCCGCCTCCTGCGCCGTGGCACCGGACGCCTGGATAGCCTGATTGATCGTGCGGGTGAGGTTGAGCAGGCGCTCGTGCGATAGACCCAGCTGGTCGGCGGAGCGGGCCACCCTGGCGTAGAGCTCCACCGTCGACTCGAAGCTCGTGCGCGTCTCGTTGGCGAGCGCGAGCAGTGAGTCTTGTACGGCGTTGAGCTCCTGCGTCGAGTCCGTCACGAGCCGTAGCCGGTTCTCGACGAGCCGCATGGTATCAGCGGCCCGGACCAACTCGCGCACCGAGAACGCGGCCGCGAGCGTGCCGGCGAGCCGCAGCGCAATGGCATTCATCGCCTGCATGCTGCGGTTAATCTGGGCGGTGTCCCGCGAGATCTGATCGACCCCGCGGAAGATGACCTCGACGACGTTAGCCACGGTTGCGTTCCTTCAGCTCCCGCTCACGCTGCAGCTGCGACTCGATGATCTGGAATACCTCCACGACGAGGCACGGCTGGTCGAGGTAGGCGCCACCGTCCGGCCACTGGTTCGTGCGCTGGAATGCGTTATACATGTCGAACCATGTGATGAGGCTTACCCCGCCCAGGAGGAAGTTCTCTACGCTCGCGCCGTGGAACTTTCTGGCGACTTCCCCTCGGAGCCGGCGCTCCTCGCTTTTCCCACGCTGCTCGACTCGACGAGCTTCGCGAACAGTTCGTTCACGAGGTCGACGAAGTACACGTGCGAGAGTACGACATCCTTCGAAATGGCGTTGCCCGCACGGTCACGCAGTCCGGTGATCGATTCGAGGTGTTTCTCGAGGATCTGACAGGCCGTCTCGTACACAGCGATCGTCTGCTCGGTGCTCTGCGCACCCCGGACGGTCTCCAGGGCGGGCACGAGCTTGAGCCACGAACCGCGGTCGAGCGGCGTCATCTTCACGCTGACGTCGTCATTCTCGTACTTCGTCGTGTACTCGATCTGCGGTAAGTACGCACTCACGGTGATTCCCCCTTGCGTAGTGAAACGATTACACGTAGCCCGCCGACCATGTGTTCTGAAGCGTGTACTGGATCGTCGTCCCAGAACCAGAGTGATACTGGCCTCGCCCGGTGAACTGCACCTCGAGCGGGCCGGCGCCGCGGATGGCAGGCTTGAAGTCGATCCACCGAAAGGCCGGGATGATGATCTGGAAGGTATCGAAGAAGCCAGACTGAATGGCGGTCGAGCCCTTCCAGGTCAGGATGAACGGCTGCGTCGTCTCGTTCTTGAGGTCGTTCAAATGCGACTGTGTCTCGAACACGATCGTGCCGGAGACGCGCACGGTGCGATTCGCCTCGCGCTTCGACCGCCCCGCCGTGAGATTGCCATCCAAATACCAGCGGGGCTGAATGCCCTCATCGTGCGTGATGGTAATGTCGCGGAAGTCGGCGACGCCCGAGCCGTTGAGCGATAGACTCGCCTGGTTCCATGGCCAGCGCCGCCCCGTATCCGCCGTGAGCGAGGCGCTTGAAGTACTCGTCTTGCCGGCAACGAAGCTCGCGCGGGCGATCAGGAAGCCTTCGGCGCTCTGCTGAACCTCGAAGCGGGTGCCGCAGAGGTCGTAGAAAAGCTGCGCGCTGCCGGCCTCCTTCAAATCCTTGAAGTACGTCACCGGCCGGTTCGGGCTGAATGCATCCCAATCCGACGTGCGCGGCTTGAACACGAATGTGCCGACGGAGCCCGAGGTCGTAGTGGTCGGATCGTTGATGGTCGCCGTGAGCAGCGCGCCCAGCGCCTTCGGCTGTGCCTCACACTCGATCGTGCCGTCGAACCGCCGCGTGCCGCTGTAGGAGTCGCCCTCGTCGAAGCGGCCCGTGAGGTTCTGCGACAGCAACTCCTGCTGCACGAGTCCCACGTCCTCATTGAGCAGCGGGATGTGGTGCAGCGACCCCACATTCGCGGCCGTGCCGAAGGAATTCTGCATCGCGATCCCGACGACCGCGTCTTGACCGTAAGGCATGGGCGTTGTCTCCGTTCAAAGATCAGTTCGACCGTCCGTCGAACTGCATGGTTACGAGGGCGCCGATGAAGTGCAGCGACTTCGCGTCATCCTCTCGAATCGCATACTCCACACGAATATTCGTCAGCGCCTCCACGTGCTCCGCGAGCGTCTTATTGGCGAGCACCACGTCGACGACCGCTTTGAGGTACACGCCGAGCTTTTCGAGCGTGCCCTCGCCGCTCGACAGGTCGGACGCTTGCACAATGGCCCTCAGCGTCGGGTTCCAGTTCCAGTTGCCGCGGCCGGCGCCGGCAGTGCGAGGCGTATACTCGTCCGCGTCGGCGTAGAGACTGACCCAGCCGCGCTTGGCGAGGTCCGGATTCGTGTTCGCGACTTCCATGCACTTGACGACCATGTCCTTCGTACGCACGTCGGTCTGAAGGGCCTGCTTCAGCGCCTTCAGCACCACGCTCGGGTCGCGGACAGTGTCTACCACATTTGCTCCCGAGACACGGTCTGGAAATAGCGGTTGTAGGTCGCGAGAATGGGCCGGATCACGTCCTGTTCCTCGGGCAAGATGCGGCGCCGCGGAATGCGCGTCGTGCCGTGCTCGTGGTGCGCCGCGTATGCGAGATCGGACCCGATGCCGACGATGTCACGGTCCCAGAAGGGCTGGACCGAAATCCGCAAGCGCCCCGTGTCTTGCAACAGCTTCGCCGATGTGTCGATGCCGCCGCCGCGGAGTCGCCGGCCGCCTGCCTTGAACGGTGTCCAGCCACCGACGAGTGAGCCCTCGCCGCGGAAGTTGCGCTGCACCCAGTTGTCGAGCACGGCCGCGATCTGGCGGTTCGGGACGCTTCGATCCTTGAGCTGCACGACCTTCCGCCTGAGCGCCGCCTGTACCTGCTCGACGTTCGGACGGAATTCAACCGGCTGAATAGCCACGCTCCAGGGCCTCGTCCAAGAGCTGATCGCTCGACGGCAGCAGCAGCGTGTCGTCGAGCAGCGCGAACACCCGGTGATAGTCCTGTGTCGAGCTCCACGCCTGCTCGTTCGACGCCTGAATGACCTCCGCCGACGCCGTCACCATGACCATCGAGCCGTCGAGCAATGCCGCGATTCGGCTCGATACGTCCGCCTTGATCTCCTTGTACTCCTCGGACCGGCCGCGGATGCCGCGCAGGTACACCATGTCGATCGCGAGATCGCGCACCGTCAGGTTGTTGTTGCTGAACGGCACGGAAAACCTGGCGCCGAGGGCCGCATCGATCTCGGCCTCTGCGTACGCGATGTAGTGGCTCGCCGCTTTCACCGCGCCCGCGATGTCGCCGAAGCCCGTGAAGCGGTGCACGACGTCGTCCCATGTGATGTAGCGGCCCGGCTGGTCGGTATCCTGCGGGAACGCGGCGAGCCACTCGACGCTGACGTACGTGTTCTGCGTGACCGTCGAATACCACACGCCCTGCCACAAGCCCGGCGAGTGGACGACAGCGTCGACGTAGTAATGCCCGTTGCCCGAGGATTGCCCCGCGTAAGAACTGACGAGCGTCTCGGAGCCCGAGAGAACGTTGTAGACGATCGGGTTCGCGCTCGCGCCCGATGAGACCCAGGTCGCCCGGAAAGTGGAGCCGAGCGTGATTTGAACGACACGTTCGGTCATAGACTAGTCGGCATCCACGTCGAGGTCGCCAGCGTTCGCGAACGACGGGGTGATGCCATTTGATACAGCAAGCGATGCGCCAAGAGCGCCCGAAAACATCAAATAGCCGGTGCCCGACTGCCCCGTGCCGATGCCGAAGTGCGTGATCGTATTCGAGCCGCCTGTCGCCGCCGGGAATGTCACGGCCGCGGTATTCGACGCGTTCGCGCCGCTCACGGTCCAGCCGGAACTGTTGCGCGTCACGGCCACGCGCGCGTAGCTCGTGTAGTTGGCCTCGTTCGTGGTCTGGTTGCCGGCCTCGCCCGGGTCGTCCGTATGCAGACTTACGTACAAGCTCGTCGCCGGCGTAGAACTGTCGTTCTCGGCGAGGTCCGCAATCGCCGTGCCCTGGAAGATCAGTTCCAGCAGGTCGGTTTCGAACGAATTCGAGGCAGACATCGTGTCCTCCGGTCAGAAATAGCGGCTGTCGAATTTCTGCGTCTGCTCGTCGATGCAGAGCTTCATGAACTTCTCGAAGTGCTGGCGATTCAAGAACCGGCCGGCGCGTCGCGGCCCCGCCTCGAGCCGTGCCGGCGCGCCCTTCGCCGCATGCAGCTGCACGTGCGCCTCGAAGCCCTCCCCGAGCACGCCGACGAGCGTCGAGTAGAACTCCAAGCCATCGCGGAGCATGCGTGCCGCAATCGGCCGGTCACTCTCTTCGAGCAGCGCCTCCCATTGAAGCATCCCGAGCTTCGCCCAGTTGCGCATTTCCTCCGTGACGACGCCGCCGGTCCGCTCGGCCTCGAACATGCACATGTGAGCGAGATCACGCATCCAGAGCAGTCGCCCAAGGAGCCGATCTGGGTACTGCTTCCTATCCCGCTTGATGAGCGGCAAATTCCGCTGAAACCGCCGCCGGCGCACGTCCTCGGTCGTGTAGCCGTGGTGCAGGATGTGAAGGTCCACGATCTGCGCCGGCGCCCGCGGCCCACTGTTCGGTCGCTCGACGTCGTCCGGGTGCTCATGCACGACGCCCTGGAAACGCAGATACGGCACGTTGCGAAACACCCGTACCGGCCAGTCGGTCGTGAGCACGCCCACCGGGTCGGCCGACATGTGGTGCTGCGCGATGCCGTATCCATCGAACATGTTGTGCCGTAGGTACTTGTGCAGCCGCTCTGGATGGATCAGATCCTCGTCCGTATCCATCCACATGATCCAGTCACCGCGGGCCTCGCGAAGGGTGCGGTTGCGCGCCTCGTCGAACCCGATCTCGAGCGGCGATTCTGCGTCCAGGATCACGAAGCGGCGGAAGCGGCAGAACTGGTCGCGGAA
>DASVCI010000092.1:0-3425 GCA_036381695.1 Steroidobacteraceae bacterium | reverse complement strand
GTAGGCGAGCTGGCGCCGGCCCCAGTCCTCGAGGCGATGCACCGTGCCGTTGCCGGCCGCGATCATGCCCTTGTAGCGTTCCAGCATGGCCGGAACCTGCTCACTCTGGTCCGGATGGACCAGGAAAACGATCTCGTAATGACGCATTGTTGCTCCTTGTGGAGATGCCTCCCACGGCCGAGATACCGTGGTGAAGCAAGGAGTTGTATGAACCGTCTTGGGCCGGGGCCCACGGACGGGGGCGCGAATGGTACCGGAAGCGCCTCGGGGCCGCCAGCGCGGTGAGGGCTCGCCGGCCTCGACGGGCGGCCGGGCCCCCCGGTTCAGGCCTTCTGTCCGGGCGGGCCAGCGCCCGCTTCGCCCCGCTGGCGCACTGCTTCGAACAGCAGGACGCCCGCGGCGACCGAGACATTCAAGCTTTCCACTCCTCCGCGCATGGGGATTCCCACCAGCAGATCGCAGCTCTCTCGCGTCAGGCGCCGGAGCCCTGCCCCTTCCGCCCCCAGGACCAGGGCCAGCGGGCCGCTGAGCTTGGCCTGATACAGCGACTGCGTGGCCTGGTCGTCCGCGCCGACGATCCAGAGCTCGCGCTCCTTCAGCCACCTCAAGGTGCGGGCCAGGTTCACGACCTGGATCAGCGGCATCGTCTCGGCGGCCCCGGAAGCCACCTTGCGAACGGTCGGCGAGAGCCCCGCCGCCCGATCTCTCGGCACGATGACGGCAGTCGCTCCAGCCGCATCGGCGCTCCGCAGGCAAGCGCCGAGATTGTGGGGATCCTGAACGCCGTCGAGGACCAAGATGAGCGGCGGCTCGGTGGCCCGGTCGAGCAGCTCGTCGAGCGCGCCCTCCCCCAGCGGCCCCATCGCACGCACCTGCAAGCACGCGCCTTGATGACGCTCGTTGCCCGCGAGGCGATCGAGCTCGCGACTCTCCCGCCACTCGGTCCGGATGCCGGCTGCATGAGCGAGGCGCATCAGCTCGGTGATGCGCGCGTCTTCCCGCCCCTTCTGGAGCAACAGCATGGAGGCGCGCTCAGGCCGCCGCTGCAGCAACGACCTGACCGCATGCAAGCCGTAAACGATCGTCTGCTCGCTCATTGACGCCGCCTCGAGCGTTTCCAGGGACCACGCAGCACACGGGCAGTCGGGCGGGTGTCGGCCAGCTCGAAGTCGATCTTGCGCTCATCGATGATCACGTTGACGAGCCTGACGCGCAGGTGATCGCCCAGTCGGAAGACGCGCCCGCTGCGAGCGCCGACCAGACGCAACCCGGAGCGATCGCGCGAGAAGTAATCGGTGCCGAGCGCGCTCACGTGCACGAGCCCATCCACTTGCAGCCCGCGAACCTGCACGAAGAGGCCGAAATCAACGACACCCGTGACGAGCGCGTCGAACTCCTCGCCTATCTTGTCGCTCATGTACTCGCACTTGAGCCACGAGAGCGCATCTCTGGTCGCTTCGTCCGCACGGCGCTCGAGGAACGAGCATTGCTGCCCGAGCGCCGACATCATGGCGGGACCCCACTCGAACGACTCGGCCGTTCCTCCTCTCAAGACGTGCCGGATGCCCCGGTGCACCATCAGGTCCGGATAGCGACGGATGGGCGAGGTGAAGTGCGTGTACTCGGGAAGGGCGAGCCCGAAGTGACCGATGTTCTCGGGCTGATAGACAGCTTGCGGGAGCGAGCGCACCACGACCGTCTCGATGAGAGAAGCTTCATCGCTCCCGGCGATTTTCTCGAGCACGGCCCGCAAGTCTTTCGGCTCGAGACTGCGGCGAACCGGGAGGTGAAAGCCGAACCCCTGCAGGAACTGGCGCAGCGCCTCGAGCTTCTCCTCCTCGGGCTGACCATGCACCCGATAGAGCGTCGGGATGCGATGCTTCTTCAGAAATCTCGCCGCCTGCACGTTGGCGGCGATCATGCATTCCTCGATGAGTCGATGCGCGTCGTTGCGGCTCACTTCGACCAGCGCCGCGATGCGGCCGTTCGAATCGAACCGCACCTTGAGCTCCGGCGCCTCGAAATCGAGCGCGCCCCGACCAACCCGGGCGCGGAACAGAACCTTGAACACCGCGTGCAGGTGCATGAGCCGCTCGCCGACCGCGAGCACCTCGGGATCGTGCGTGCCCTTTGAATCGGCGAGAAAGGCAGCCACCTTCGTATAAGTGAGCCTCGCGGCCGAACGCATGACGCCCTCGAAGAAGCGCGCCCGCGTGACCTTCCCTCGCCTGTCCACGTGCATCTCGCACGCGAGGCACAGGCGATCGACTTTCGGGTTGAGCGAGCAAAGGCCGTTCGAGAGGGCCTCGGGCAGCATCGGCAACACGCGGTTCGGAAAGTACACCGACGTGCCGCGATGCTGCGCTTCCCTGTCGAGGGCGGAATCGCGCGCGACATAATGCGAGACATCGGCGATCGCCACGATCAGGCGCCAGCCACTACGCGCAGGCTCGCAATACACCGCATCGTCGAAGTCGCGAGCGTCCTCGCCATCGATCGTCACGAGTTGCAGGGACCTGAGATCCTCCCTCCCCTGCTTGTCCGCGGCACTGACCGCATCGCCGAACGAGTCGGCTTCCGCGAGTGCCTCGGAAGTAAACTCGAACGGCAAACCATGCGAATGGATCGCTATTTCGGTCTCCATTCCCGGCGCGGCATGCTCGCCGAGCACGCGTGTGACGTGTCCAAGTGCCTGCGCAGTGCGTGAAGGTTGCTCGACCAGTTTCACGAGCACGATCTGGCCTGCTCGGGCGCCGCCCAGCCGATCGCGAGGGACGAAGACCCGGTGGGCGATGCGGGGATTGTCGGGAACTACGAAGCAGATGCCTGATTCGTCGTAGAGACGTCCGACGATCTCCTGCGTGTTGCGCTCGAGCACTTTGACGATCGAGCCTTGCGGTCGTCCGCGGGAGTCGCGTCCGCTGATGCGGGCGGCCGCGCGATCGCCATGCATGACTTCGAGCATCTGCCTCGGCGGCAGAAACAACGGCTCGGAGCGGTCGTCCGGCAACAGAAAGCCGTGACCGTCCCGATGGCCGCTGACGATCCCGACCACGAGCGGCAAGCGCTCCCTGAGGCAATACTCGTTGCGGCGGTTGCGGATGATCTCGCCGGCGTGCAGCAACGCATCAAGCTCCGATTGCAGACGCTCGCCCGCCCCTGGCTCCTCGGCCCCGAGGCGTCCGGCGAGCTCCTCGAGAGTGAGCGGCCGGCCGACTTCCCGCAACACCCGGGTGATGTGGGATTCTGCGCTCGGCGCCTCGCTCGTTCTCGCCCGCCGGCCTTTGTCTCTGGTCGCCTTCTTCGTCTTCTTTCTCGACGTCATTCTTTACCTTTTCCGTTTGTTGACACCCCGAAGGGCCACCGGTACAGTGCGCGCCTCGCGCGGGGCCCCGTAAGTTCCGCGTTCCCTTCCTTGCCCAGGT
>DASVCI010000091.1:0-14895 GCA_036381695.1 Steroidobacteraceae bacterium | reverse complement strand
GGCCGATATTAAGTTCAACGGTGGCTCAAATTTAGCAGCATCATTGAAGCGATTGCACGAAATGGCCCGAAATCGGCGACGTGGTTCTCATTTCATCCGAGCCTGAAAGACAGCGCAGAATCGACTCATGGCCTTGCTTCCCATCCTGGAGTTTCCCGATCCGCGCCTGAGGACGAAGGCGCAGCCCGTCGAGCACGTAGACGATGAGCTCCGGCGCCTGATCGACGACATGTTCGAGACCATGTACGCGGCTCCGGGCATTGGCCTCGCCGCCACGCAGGTCAACGTCCACAAGCGCCTGGTCGTGATCGACGTGAGCGAGACGAGGGACCAGCCGCTCGTGCTCATCAACCCGGAGATCCTCGAGCGCGAGGGGGTGGAGGAGACCGAGGAAGGGTGCCTGTCCGTGCCCGGGGTGTTCGACAGGGTCAAGCGCGCCGACCGCATCCGCGTGCGGGCGCTCGACCGTGACGGCAAGCCTATCGAATTCAACGCCGACGGGCTTCTCGCCGTGTGCATCCAGCACGAGATCGACCATCTCGACGGCAAGCTGTTCGTCGACTATCTGTCCGAGCTCAAGCGCACGCGCATCCGCAAGAAGCTCGAGAAGGAGCGCAAGGAGCGGGTCGGAGCGAGCGCGGCCCGGCCGGGGCCGACTGCACTCTGACAGGGCGCGTGAGCGCACCGCTTTCCATCATCTTTGCCGGCACTCCTGAGTTCTCGGTGCCGGCGCTCGAAGCGCTGCTCGAATCGCCTCATCGCGTGCTCGCCGTGTATACCCAGCCGGATCGTCCGGCGGGACGAGGCAGGCAAGTCACCATGAGCGCGGTGAAAGAGTGTGCGCTGAAGCGCGGCCTGCCCGTTGAGCAGCCATCCACGTTGCGTGACGCCGCCGCCGTAGAGCGATTGCGTTCCTGGTCGGCCGACCTGATGGTGGTCGTTGCGTACGGCCTGCTTTTGCCACGCGACGTTCTCGAATCCCCACGCCTCGGTTGCGTCAACATTCACGCCTCTCTTCTGCCGCGCTGGCGCGGGGCTGCGCCGATCCAACGTGCGATCCTGGCGGGGGACGCGGAGACTGGAGTCACGATCATGCAAATGGACGAAGGCCTCGATACTGGCCCCGTGCTGCTGGAGCGCGCCACACCGATAGAAGCGCGCGAGACGGCGTCGAGCTTGCACGATCGCTTGGCACGGCTCGGAGCGAGCGCACTGCTGGAAGCTCTCGAGGGCATTTCAGCCGGCACCGCGAATCCACGGCCGCAGCCTGATGAAGGCGCAACGTACGCGTCGAAGATTCGCAAGGAAGAGGCTCGCATCGACTGGTCTCACTCTGCCGTGTACATCGATCGCCAAGTTCGCGCGTTTAATCCGTGGCCCGTTGCCGAGACGCAATGGAAGGGCCAGCAGCTCCGCGTCTGGGAGGCGTCGCCTCTCGATGCTTCCGAGAGCGGCAAGGGTGCTCCCGGAGTCGTGCTCCGCGCGAGCTCGCAGGGAATCGATGTGGCCACTGGCGAAGGCGTCTTGCGGCTCACTCGTGTGCAACTCGCTGGACGCAAGGCTATGTCTGCGTCTGAATTCCTCAACGCCCATCCGATGGAAGGCGCGGTTCTGGGATCGTGAGCTCTTCGGCCGCAGTGCGCGCGACAGCGGCGCGGATCGTTGCGGATGTTGCGAGCCGCGGGCGGTCGCTGGATTCGGCGCTATCGATCGATCGCGAGCTGTCCCGGCAGGAGCGGGGGCTCCTGCGCTCGCTCTGCTACGACAGCTTGCGTTGGTACATCCGGCTCGACGCCTTGCTGGCACGGCTTCTCGCGCGACCGAACCAGCCGCTCGAGCCTGAAGTGCGCGCACTCGCCATCGTCGGCCTCTGTCAACTCCTGCATACGGACATTCCGCCGCATGCTGCTGTCGCCGAAACAGTGAACGCAGCGAGAGTGCTCGGCAGGGCGCGCGCCGCGGGAATGATCAACGCTGTCCTGCGTCGCTGCCAGCGCGAGCGTGCAGAGCTCCTTTCCGTGCTCGATCGTGACCTCGCCGTTCGCACCGCTCATCCGGAGTGGCTCGTGCGAGCGACGGTCGCGGATTGGGGCGATCAGGCGCCCGATATTCTTCAGGCGAATAACGAGCGCCCTCCGTTCTGGCTGCGTGTGAATCGCAGGCGAACGACAGGCGCGGCCTATCGCGCACGTCTCGCGGAACGTGGCATCGGTGTGCGGGCGAGCCATTTCAACGACGAAGCGTTGATGCTCGAGTCTGCGCTCGACGTGGCGGACGTGCCGGGCTTCGCGGAAGGCGAGGTTTCCGTGCAGGACGCGGCGGCGCAACTGGCGGCGTATCTACTCGCGCCCCGTGAGGGCGAAAGAGTCCTTGACGCCTGTGCGGCGCCCGGCGGCAAGACCGGCCATTTGCTCGAGCTTCAACCTGAACTTGCGGAGCTGTTCGCGGTCGATGTCTCTCCCGAGCGGCTCTCGCGCGTGGCCGAGAATCTGGACCGGCTGGGCGTCAAGGCCCGGCTCGTCGCGGGCGATGCTGCCGACCCGGCTGCTTGGTGGGACGGGAAACCCTTCGAGCGCATCTTGCTCGATGTGCCGTGCTCCGCCACTGGCGTCATTCGGCGACACCCGGACATCAAGCTCCTGCGCCGGGAGCAGGACATCGCCGCTCTGGCCGAGCGTCAGGCCGAGCTCCTCGCGAGCGTCTGGCCGCTGCTCGCGCCTGGTGGACGGCTCGTCTATGCGAGCTGCTCGGCGTTGAAGGCGGAAACAGTGGCGGTGATCGAGGCATTTCTCGCGGCCCATCCGGATGCGCGAGAGGTAACCGGGCAGGCGCTCGAGTGTCTGGGCTTGAAGGCGTGCGGCGGGGTCGGTCATCGCATCCCGGCCGGGACAGCCGGAATGGACGGCTTTTATTATGCTTGCCTGGACAAGACCAAAGGACAATGAGTGGGAGCGACTCTGCTTCATCCTTGCATCGGGCCCCGCTCGCGAGGGGCTCATCGAGCGTTGAGCGTCCTGCGCCTGCTCCTGGTGCTCGCGGGCTGCTGCCTCGCGCAGTCGACCTTGGGCCAGAACCGCTTCGAGATCCGTTCGGCCTATATCGAGCAGGCCGAAGGCGTGTACAACTTGAACGCCACCCTGGATTTCTCGTTGCCGGAGGGGGCACGCGCGGCGCTCCGTGACGGCGCCCCGCTCAGCCTCGTTCTCGAGATCGTGGTGCGCCGCGAGCGGGCCTATTGGTTCGACGAGGGCGTAGCCGAGCTCCACCAGAACTACGAGCTGGTGCACCATGCACTGAGCGAGCGCTACCTCGTCCGTAACTTGAACAGCGGCGAGCAGTCCTCCTATCCCACCCTCGATGCGGCGCTCGATGCGCTCAGGGTCATCAGTAATCTGCCGATACTCGACCGCGCCCTCGTGCGCCCTGAAAGCCGCCACGAGGTGAGCGTGCGCGCCAGCCTGGATGTGCGCACCATGCCCGATACCTTGCGCTTCATCCTGTTCTGGTCGGACGATTGGCGTCAGCGCACCGAGTGGTACACATGGTCGCCGCAGCTGTGAAGCGCACGCTCGTCTCGGTCCTGGTCCTGATCGGCTCGGGACTGTGGGTGGCGGCGCTGCTGATCATGGCTCAGACGGTGCAGCAATCGGCGCACTTCAGCGACCTCCATCCCTTCATCGTCGGTGTCAACGTAGCCGGGCTGCTGGTCCTGCTGATCCTGATCGGCGGGCGCCTGGCGCAGCTCGTGCGCGACTGGCGCAAGCGAGTGGTCGGCTCGCGCCTCGAAGCGCGCATGGTGTGGATGTTCGCGACCCTCGCGCTCGCGCCGCTTCTGCTCGTGTTCTATTTCTCGGTCGTCTTCCTCAATCGCGGCATCGACAGCTGGTTCCACGTCGAGATCCGTGAAGGTCTCGAAGATGCGTTGACTCTCTCTCGCGCGGCGCTCGACCTTCGCATGCGCGAGTATCTCGAGCGCACGCGCACCATGGCGGGACGCCTCGCTTACGAGCACACCGATCCCGTGGCGGCGCTCGATACGCTCAGGCGTGAGAGCGAGGCCATCGAGCTGACTCTCCTCGGTCCGAACAATCGCATCATCGCGGTGAGCTCCGAGCGCCTCGGCGAGATCGTGCCGATGGGCCCGAGCGAAGAGATGACGATGCAGGTGCGGCAGGGCCGCGACTCGGTCACGCTCGATCCGCTCGCTGGCGGCGGCTATCTGGTGAGCACGGCTGTGCAAGTCCCGCTCATGTTTCCGGGCGATCGCGGGCTCATGCTGCACGCGATCTATCCGGTCGAACGGCGTCTCGGTGAGCTCGCGGACACAGTGGAGTCGGCGTATCAGCGCTACGGCGAGAAGGCGCGTTTGCGCGAGCCGTTGAAAACGAGTTTCACGCTCACGCTTACACTCGTCCTGCTGCTTTCCTTGTTCGCAGCGCTCTACGGTGCATTCTGGTCGGCGCGGCGTTTAGTGCGGCCGATTCAGGATCTCGTCGCCGGCACGCGCGCGGTGGCGAAGGGCGACTTCGACATGAGGCTGCCGCTCACCTCGCATGACGAGATGGGCATCCTCGTGCATTCGTTCAACGACATGACGAAGCGGCTGGCACGCGCCCGCGAGGAAGCGAGCCGCAGCCAGCAAGCTGTGGAAGCCGAGCGCGCCAAGCTCGCCGTAATTCTGGCCAGACTGTCGACGGGCGTGATCGCGCTGGAAGCGGACCGGACGATCCGCACTGCGAACCAAGCGGCTTGCACGATTCTCGGGGCGGACGTGGAGACGGTCGTGGGCAAGCCGCTTTCGGCGGCGGGCGAGGGCAGCACGCTCTTCGAGCAGTTCCGGAAAGCCTGTTCCGCGCATCTCGATGCCGGTGAGACCGAGTGGCGCGAGCAACTCATCCTGCAGGGCGATCCCGGTCGGCGCATCCTGATGTGCGCCTGTACTACGCTCTCGGGCGAAGACCCGAGCCCCGGCGGCTTCGTGATCGTGTTCGACGACATCACCGCGCTGGTGCAGGCGCAGCGCGATGCCGCATGGGGCGAGGTGGCGCGCCGGCTCGCCCACGAGATCAAGAATCCGCTCACTCCGATCCAGCTCTCGGCCGAGCGCCTGAGGCGCAAGCTCCTAGGCTCGATGAGCGAGGCGCAGGCGCAGATGCTCGAGCGGGCCACGCACACGATCGTCACCCAGGTCGAGGCGATGAAGGAGATGGTGAACGCGTTCAGCGAATATGCGCGCGCACCGCAGATGAATGTGTCACGCTTCGACCTGAACCAGCTCATCTCCGAGGTGGCGGAGCTCTACCGGGCGCAGGGCCGGCAGGGGCGGCTCGAGCTGAACCTGGATCCCGAGCTCACGGAGATCGAGGCCGATCGGGGCCGGATGCGCCAGATCGTCCACAATCTGCTGGCGAACGCCATCGAGGCGCTCGAAGGCTCGCCGGCGCCGGCGATCCGGGTGGACACCCGGCTCCTCGACCGCCCGGGCGGGGTCCACGCGGAGATCGTGGTGGAGGACAATGGGCCGGGGTTCAAACCCGAGGTCATCGGCCAGGTCTTCGACCCGTACGTGACCACCAAGCCGAAGGGGACGGGGCTCGGGCTTGCTATCGTTAAGAAGATCGTCGAAGAGCATGGCGGCAAGATCGAGGCGGAGAACGTGCGCACCGGCGGTGCGCGCGTCAGAATCGAATTACCTCTGGCCGCAACCGCTCGCGCAGGCGGACCGATGCGCGAGCGGCGGACCGGACCGAGGAGGGAACGTGCATGAGCGCGGCGCGCATACTGGTCGTCGATGACGAAGACGAGATCCGCGGTCTCCTGAAGGAGATCTTGGCGGACGAAGGGTACGAGGTCGACGTAGCGGCGGACGCGGCGGAGGCGCGCGCAACCCGGGCGCAGCGCGAGCCGGATCTTGTGCTGCTCGATATCTGGATGCCCGGTACCGACGGCATCACCTTGCTGCGCGAATGGGTTCAGCCCGACGGCATCTCCTGTCCGGTCGTGATGATGTCCGGGCACGGCACCGTCGAGACGGCGGTCGAAGCGACCCGTCTCGGCGCGTTCGATTTCGTCGAGAAGCCTCTGTCGCTCGCCAAGCTCCTGCGCACCGTCGAGCGCGCGCTCGATTCGGGGCGCAACAAGCGCCAATCCGGCCGTTTGCTGGTGCCGCCGCTGATTGCGCCGGTGGGCAAGAGCCGCGCGATGCACGCCCTGCGTGAGCAGGCGCAGCAAATCGCTCCACACGAGACCCCCGTGCTGATCGTCGGGGAGCCCGGCTCGGGGCGTGAAGCTTTTGCGCGCTACATCCATTCATTGAGCCCGCGCGTGAGCGGCCCGTTCGTGCAACTGGTCGCGACTGGTGTGAGCGACGAAGGCGCCGCCGCGGTCCTGCATGGAACTGAGGATGCCAACGGCGTTCACGCCGGAGTGTTCGAGCAGGCGGCGGGCGGCGTTCTGTTCGTCAACGGCATCGAGGATTTGCCGGTCAAGGCGCAAGGGCTGCTCGTCGCCGCGCTCGAGACTAAGATGTTCACTCGGGTCGGGGGCGCGACGCCGATCAAGTCCAACGTTCGCATCATCGCGTCGGCGACGCCGCGCTTCCTGAATTCAGGCGATTCTTCGAGCGTGCGGCAGGAGCTGCTTTCGCGGCTCAATGTCATCACGCTGCACGTTCCACCCTTGCGCGAATACGCGCAGGACGTGCCGGACTTGCTGCGGTACTACGTCGATCGGCTGGTCGACGAGCAGCGTCTGCCGTTTCGAAGATTCAGCGTGGCCGCGCAGAATCGCCTGCGCAACTACCCCTGGCCGGGGAACGTGCGCGAGCTGAAGAATCTCGTGCAGCGGCTGCTGATCATGGGAGGCGAGGAGGAGATCAAGCTCGAGGAGATCGAGCGCGAGCTGGCGGCGCACGCCCCGGCCGACGAGCCGCTCGTCAAGCAGGACCTGCTCGCGTTGCCATTGCGCGAGGCCCGCGAGCATTTCGAGCGCGCGTATTTGCAGCAGCAGCTCATTCTGTGCAATGGCAAAGTCGGCCAACTCGCCAAGCGCGTCGGGATGGAGCGCACGCATTTGTATCGGAAGCTGCGCTCGCTGGGCGTGGACTTCCGGCAGTTGGCGGAAGACTGAGCGCGCACGCTTCTTGGTCCCCTCCCCCGCACGCGGGGGAGGGTAAGAATGATCTCGCACGCTTCTTGGTACCCTCCCCGGCACGCGGGGAGGGTGAGAATGATCTTGCACGCTTCTTGGTCCCCTCCCCCGCACGCGGGGGAGGGTTAGGGTGGGGGCAAGCAAAGCCCCCGACCCGCTTGCGGAAGAAGGTCAGGGTGGGGGCAAGAAAGGGCCCCAGACCCGCGTGCGGGCGAGGGTGAGGGTTCGATCACTCACCCACTTTGATCACCAGCGCCTCGATGCGCGCCTGGCGCAGCTTGCTGCGCGTGTCCTCGAGTTGCCGCAAGTTCGTGATCGGCCCGATGCGCACGCGGTGCCAAGTGTCCTTGTCGATCGTCACCTTCTGAATCTTCGATTCCACGCCTTGCAGCGCGATGAGCGCGCGCACGCGCTCGGCATCGGCGGGATTGCGGAACGAGCCGGCCTGGAGAATGTAGGCGCCAGGCTTGCTCACGCGCGCGCCCTGATTGGCGGACGTCACCGTGCCTTCCTGCTCGGGGATGACGACCTCGAACTTGGGCAGCATCTCGTAGAAGTCGAACTGAGGCCCGGTCTCACGCGGCGGGCCCTCTGCATGCTCCTTCGGCTCTTCGCTCGCAATCGGAGGAGCTTCGCGCGCCAAGTGGGCCTCGGGACGCCGATCGAACAAATACACCCCGACCGCGACGCTCAGGCCGAGCGCGAGGCCGAGCACGAACCCGGCCGTGCCGCTCAGCTCGGCCGAGCCGCCCGATCGGCGTCTGGCATGTTTGTAGTCGCGAGGCATGCTGAGCAGCGCTTCAATCGCGGGCGGTCAGGGAATTCACATCTTCTCCGGGGCGCTCACGCCGAGGAGCTTCAGCCCGTTCTCGATGACCTGCCGCGCCGCGGCAATCAAGTTCAGGCGCGCGTTGCGCAGGCTCGCATCATCGACGATGAACGTGTGCGCGTTGTAGTAAGTATGAAAGTCTCCCGCAAGATCGCGCAGGTAATGCGCGAGCTGGTGCGGCTCGAGCGCGCCCGCGGCCTTTTCCAGTAGTTCCGGGTAATACGTGACGCGCCGGATCAACGCTTTCTCGTGTGGCTCCGTCAGCCGCTCGATGTTGCGTTGGCCCAGCTCACGGTCGTGCGTATAGCCCTTCTCTTGAAGCTGGCGGAAGACGCTGCACACACGCGCGTGCGCGTACTGAACGTAGTAGACGGGGTTCTCCTCGCTTTGGGCGAGCGCCAGGTCCACGTCGAAGACGAACTCCGAATCTGCACGCCGTGACACCAGGAAGAACCGCACGGCATCCCGGCCGACCCACTCGATCAGATCACGCAGCGTGACGTACGAGCCGGCACGCTTGGAGATCTTCACCTCGGTCCCGCCGCGCATGACGCGAACCATCTTGTGCAGGATGTAAGCCGGGTAATCCTTCGGGATCCCGATGCCGAGCGCCTGCAAGCCCGCGCGCACGCGAGCCGTCGTCCCGTGATGGTCCGAGCCTTGTACGTTGATTGCGCGACGGAAGCCTCGTTCCCACTTGGTCACGTGGTACGCCACGTCCGGCACGAAATAGGTATACGTGCCATCGGACTTGCGCATCACTCGATCCTTGTCGTCGCCGTACTCCGTCGTGCGCAGCCACAGCGCGCCGTCGCGCTCGTAAGTCTTGCCGCTCTCGATGAGCCGGCGCACCGTCTCTTCGACTTTGCCGTCGGCGTACAGGCTCGATTCGAGATAGTAGACGTCGAATCGCACGCCGAACTTCTGCAAGTCGAGGTCCTGCTCGCGGCGCAGATACGCTACGGCGAATCGGCGCACGCCATCCAGATCGTCGATCTTTCCGCTCGCTTTGACGGCCTCGCCGTCGAGCGCCTGCACCGTCTTCTTCGCCAGATAGTCGTTGGCGATGTCCTGGATGTATTCGCCGTTGTACGCATCCGGCGGCCAACCCTCATCGCCTGGCGCGAGCCCCCGTGCGCGGGCCTGAACCGAGAGCGCCAGGTTGTGAATCTGCACGCCGGCGTCGTTGTAGTAGAACTCGCGCGAGACGGCGTAGCCCTGAGACTGCAGCAGCGCCGCGAGCGCATCGCCAAGCGCCGCCTGGCGCCCATGCCCGACGTGCAGCGGCCCGGTCGGATTGGCCGAAACGAACTCGACCACGACGCGTTCACCGCCGCCGCGCGTGCTGTAGCCGTACGTCGCACCCAAATCGAAGATGCGCGCCAGCTCCTGCGTATAGGCCTGCGTGGAAAGATGAAAATTGATGAAGCCGGGCCCGGCGATCTCGACCCGGCTCACGAAGTCGCTGGCCGGGAGCGCCTCGACGATCGCCTGGGCGAGCTGCCGGGGGTTACGGCGCGCGGGCTTGGCGAGCTGAAGGGCGACGTTGGTTGCGAAATCGCCGTGCGCGGGGTCGCGCGTGCGCTCGACCTCCAGGGCCGGCCGCGCGATGTCGGCCGGGAGAACGTCGGCGGGCAAGGTCGACAAAGCGGCCTCGAGAAGCTGTTCGATCTGGTACTTCAAAGCGGTGATGGAAAGATCGGCGTGGATCGCGAACCGGGAAGTCTAACAGGAGATGCTGCGCCTGGCGGTCGGCGATTCGGGGCGGCGCGCTTGTCTCAAGCCAGCTCGATCGCATCCACATCGATCGACCAGCGCACGCGGCGTGCGTCCGGAAGGCTTTCCAGCTTCGGCAGCCAGCTTCGCAGGAATCGCTGTAACGGCACGTGAGTCGCCGCATGCAGCAGGAGCTGCGCCCGGTACCGCCCGGCGCGGCGTTCCATCGGCGCTGGCGCCGGGCCGAGCAGCTCAACGCCTCGCAACGCCATCTCACGCCCGATGGCAAGCGCCGCGCGCAGGAAGTTGAGCGGTGCGCCGGACGAGGCGGCTTCCGCCCGAAGCAAGGCAATGCGCGCGAAGGGAGGCCAACCGCTCTGTTGCCGCTCCGCCAGCGCCCCGGCGGCGAAGCCGTCATAGCCTTGCTCCAGCAGGAGCTTGAGCAGCGGATGCTCCGGATACTCCGTCTGAATGAGCACTTCGCCCGGTCGATCGGCCCGACCGGCCCGGCCGGCGACTTGCACGATGGTTTGCGCCAAGCGCTCGCCTGCCCGGAAATCCGCGCTGAAGAGGCCCTGGTCCGCATTCAGCACGACTACCAGCGTCACGTTCGGAAAGTCGTGTCCCTTCGTCAGCATCTGCGTGCCGACGAGCAGCCGAATCTCGTTCCGATCGACACGCGCGAGCGTCGCTTCCAACTCGCCTCGCCGACGCATGCTGTCTCGGTCGATACGCGCGAGCGGCGCGTCCGGAAACAACGCGGCGAGCGTTTCCTCGACGCGCTCGGTTCCCTGCCCGACCGGTTTGACCGCGCCCCCGCAAGTGGGGCAGGCGAGAACAGCGGATTGTTGCGAGCCGCAGTGATGGCACATCAACTGCGCGCGGCCATGAACGGTCATGAGGGCATCGCAGCGCCTGCATTGCGCGGACCAGCCACAAGACGGGCAGAACAGCACGGGCGCGTAGCCCCGGCGGTTTAGGAACACCATGACCTGGGCGTCCGCGTCGAGATGCCGTCGGATGGCCTGCATCGTGGGGGTCGCAATTCCTTGCGTCTGGGGGTGACTGCGCAGGTCGACCAAAGCCATGCGAGGCGGCTGCGCGCTCGCCGCCCGATGCGGCAATCGCGAGAGCCATTGCGGCTGACGTTGAGCGCGCCAGAGGCTTTCCAGGGACGGAGTCGCCGATCCGAGGACGACCGGGATGCCGCTCTGCTGGGCGCGCACGATCGCCAGATCCCGGGCGGAGTAGCGGAATCCTTCCTGCTGCTTGAACGAGGCGTCGTGCTCTTCGTCGACGACGATGATTCCGGGTGAAGCCATCGGGCTGAAGACAGCCGAGCGCGTGCCGATGATGATGCGTGCGATCCCTTCTCGCGCATCGCGCCACGCATTCAGGCGCTCTGTGTCGTTCAGGCCCGAATGCAACACCGCGAGTGGCGCGTCGAACCGCGCGCGGAAGCGACCGATGAGCTGCGGGGTGAGCGCGATCTCGGGCACGAGCACCAGCGCTTGCAAGCCCCGCTCGAGCACCCGGGCGATCGCTTGCAGATAAACCTCGGTCTTGCCGCTCCCGGTCACGCCGTGAACCAGGTGACAGGCGAAGCTGCCGATCGTCCCGCAGATCCGCTCGAGCGCCGCCTGCTGCATGTCATTGAGGGGCGGCGCCTCCCGGACGCGCCAGGGGGCCTGGTCAAGACTGCGGCCGCGGCGCTCCTGCTCGATCAGGCCCCGCGCTTCGAGCTTTCGAAGTACTTCGTTCGTTGCCCCGCAAGCTTCGAGAAGCTCCGGGGCGAGCATCTCCGATTCCCGCCAGAGCCGCTCGATGACCGACCGCATCCGGGCGGCCCGGGCCGGCACGGCCTCCGGGCCCCGCTCGCGGCCAAGCGCCGTCAGCCGCCAGAAAATCTGCTCGGTTCGTAACGGAGCGCCCTCGCGCAGGGCCGGCGGCATTGCCGCGGCAAGCACCTCGCCGACCGGGTGGCGGTAGTAGTCCGCGGCCCAGAGCAGGAGCTTGAGTAGCGGGGGGTCGAACGTGGGTTCCGAATCGATCAGAGAGATCGCCCGGCGCAGCTTCTCGGCGGGGACTTCGCTGTGCTCGCGGGAGCCGAGCACTACCCCGACCGTCCGGCGCCGGCCGAAGGGGACCCAGATGCGTTGCCCGGGGCGTGCCGTTCCTTCCGGCGGGGGCCGATAATCGAACGTCCGGCGTAGCGGAGAGTCGATCGCTACGTCGAGGATCACGGCCAGGCCTGCACTATGCACAAAACCTGTGGACAACTCTGTGTATTGCTTGGGATGAAGCGCTTCAAGTGCACAATCCGCTGACAGGTTTGGCGTTTGGTCAAATTTTGCTCGCCGCGCGCACGGTGCGCGTCAACCGCTGGCCGGGGCGCACGTTAATACGATGGGCCCCAAGCCGACAGAGAAACTTTCGATTCCCCGGAAACCCGCTGCATGCCCGCCCTCGCTCCTGCCTTCCCCTGGTCGGCCCTTCTGCCCTCGTCAGGGCCGGACGTCGAGGAGATCCGCTCGCACGAGGAGCCTGGCCTGGACCGGGCCCGGGCGCTCGATCGGTTCCTGTCGAGTGTGGAAAAGCGCGCCTTTCGGATTGCCCGCATCGCGCTCAAGCACGACGAGGATGCCCTCGATGCGGTGCAGGACGCGATGCTGGCCCTGGCGCGACGCTACGGGGCGCGGCCGAGCGAGGAGTGGCGGCCGCTCTTCTATCGCATTCTGCAGAACCGCATCCGGGATTGTCAGAGGCGCAGGATGGTCCGCGAGCGTCTCCTGGCCTGGCTACCGACCAACCTTGACGAGCCGCAGCAGGACGATGCGCTCGAGTCGGTGCCGGATCTGCGGCCCGAGCCGGCCGACCGGCTCGCGGCGGACGAAGCGATGCGGCTGCTGGAGCACGCGCTGACGGCCTTGCCAAGGCGACAGCAGCAGGCGTTCATGCTGCGCGTGTTCGAAGGGTTGGACACTGCTCAGACGGCTGTCGCGATGGGCTGCACCGAGGGCAGCGTCAAGACGCATTACTCCCGGGCCGTGCATGCCTTGCGGGAACAACTGGGAGCGGCATGGTGAGCTCTTCCTATCTGGAAACATCTTTTGAGCGCCGCGCGCAAGCGCTGTTTGATCGAAGCGTCGAACAGCTCGATGCGAGGACACGCTCGCGGCTGACGCAGGCCCGAAGCGCGGCGGTCGAGGAGGCGCACAAGCACGCTGGTCTGCGCCGATGGGTTTTCCGTCCGGCAGGCGCGCTCGCCGCGGCCAGTCTCGCGGCGCTCGCGCTGGTGCTCTGGCGGGCGCAGGAGCCGCAACCCCTCGTGACCTCGGCCGATGAGCTCGAGGTCGTGGTCGGAGCCGAAAGCTTCGAGATGCTCGAGAACGTCGAGTTCTACGCCTGGCTGGATCAGCGATGAGAGTCTGGATTGCCCTGGTGCTCTCGGTAGTGTGGCTCGCGGCGGGGCCCCTGGCCCATGCGAGCGATGACCAGGGCCGCGCAGAGGAATCAGGCGTGGCTTGGGAGTCGCTCTCCCCGGAGCAGCGTGAGCTGCTCAAAAACTTCGAGGGGCGTTGGAACGAGCTGCCCGAGGCGCGCCAGCGCTCGCTCGCGCATGCGACCAAGCGGTGGCTGTCTCTCTCGCCCGAGGAGCGGGCCCAGAAGGAGAAGCGCTTCCGTCGCTGGCTGTCGCTCGACCCGGAGCGGCGCAAGGAGTTGAGGCGGCGCTACGAGGAGTTTCGTCAACTGCCGCCTGAGGAGCGGGAGCGCATTCGCGAGAACTTCCGTCGGTTTCATCGGCTCTCACCCGAGCAGCAGAAGGCGTTGCGCGAGCAGTTCCGAAGTCTGCCGCCCGAAGAACGTCGTCGCATCAGAGAGAGGCTGCGGGGCAAGCACTACGATCGTGAGCAGCATGACGAGCGCCCGCAACACGATCATGCAGACGCGCAGGGCGAACCCTCCGGTGAGCAACCCCACGAGCGCGACGGCGACCCAAACCTCCAACACGTACGCATATAAGCGGCGCTGACCGGCGCCGCGCTCCAACTCAGGAACCGAGCCGCACGGCTTCGATTTCGACCAGGAGCTCGCGGCGGCAAATGTCGGCGGCAAGGAAAATCGCTTCGCTGTGCGGATGGGTTTGCCGCAAGCGGGCGGCGACAGGCTCGAGGAATGCGGGATCGCGCAAGTAGACCTTCAGCAGCTCGGTACTCTGCCGGGTGCCCACGCTTTCCTCCACGTGTGCGGACAGAGCGCTCAGATTTCGCAGCGTTTCTTCGAGTTGCTCGCTGGCATCCCCGGGATGCTGCGAGGCGTGTCCGACGATGCTCGCCGTCCCGGAAATCAGGAGACTTCCGTCGGCCGTCAACGTCGCTCGCGAAAATGTCGGGCTGACGGGCCCATGCGCGCGCGGGTACCGATATGCGCTCACCTGGCGCGGGTTCTCGATCGCACGACCGGGTGTGCGGGAGGCGAGCCAGAACACCTGGAGCACATGGGTCGATTGTTTCCTGCCGATCGCCGTGGCCGCGGGATACGCTTCTGCGGCGGCCTCGGATCCGAGCGCAGCGACGCGCCCGACGCAGAACAGACGATATCGCTCGAGGTCCCCGGGCCCTTCGTTGATCGCATCCATGTAGTTCCACATCCGCAGCAGGTGGGGAAAGCCTGACTGCGCCTGGAACTCGCGGATCGCCCTGTACGCGCTTTCAGCCGCGCCTCGGATGCCGCCCGCGGAGCGTTCGTCCACTTCCACGATGGCGAAGAGCAGCTCTCCGTCCTCGGCGTAGCGGACTTTGCCCAGCTGACCGGTTCGGACCGGTCCGTTCGCCAGCCAGAGCTCCGTGGCCGCGGTCGGCCGCAGGGGCTCGAGTGCGACATCGATCGTGAGCGGCGCGCCTGCAATGCTCGGGCCAGCGGCACCGAAGCGCAATTGCGCCAGGATCTGGGAGGCCGGGCGCTGCTCCTTCAGGTATTCGACACGGATGATCGGGCTGCCGCCTGCCGGAGCCTGTCGTGCGTCGGGGCCTGGCGTCGGCATGCCGGCGCTCGAGTCGTTCACGTGCAAATCGTGGGTTCCGTCGGATCGAAAGAGAATGGCGCGAGCGGTGCGGCTCGCGAGCAGCGAATGATACACTCCGGGCCTCCCGCTTCGGAAAATCCGCCGCGCGGCGGATGGTGCCGGCGCGCCAGCCCTC
>DASVCI010000090.1:0-12450 GCA_036381695.1 Steroidobacteraceae bacterium | reverse complement strand
TGTCGTCAGGCGGCTGTACGTGTGCACGCGCCGGGGTTGCGGGGCTTCGGGAGCCGATCCCGAAGGGGCGGCGATATCCGATCCGGAGTCGGCCATGATGAGAGTGCAAATGAGCTCGCGCCGTTTATGGTAGCACGCGAGGTCGCGCGGTTCCGCTTACAACGTCCTCGCGCGCGTGTGCCAGTTGGCGAGCGCTCCGACCATGGAGGAATCGTCCGGGCCGCGCGCAAGAACGATCTCTCCCTGAAGGCCTGCGCTCCTCGCCGCGTCGGCTATTCGCCCGCTCGGCACGAGCAAAGGCGTGCTGCGCAGAAAATTCCGCCCACGCTCGCTCAGAAGCTCGATGAGATTCGTCAGCGTTTCCACGCTCGTTGCGGTGACCACGTCGATGCCGTCCTCGGCCCAACGCGCTTCGACCTGCTCCCGCAGCGCCTCGTCGAGCGCTGGGCGCACTCTTCTGTAGACTTCCAACGTGTCGACCGTTGCTCCGCGCTCGACGAAGAAATCGCGCAGCAACGTGCGGCCGCCCTCGCCGCGTACGAGCAGCACACGCTGCACCGGCGAGCTCGACAGCTCCGGGTGGGCGAGCAGGGACTCGCTGGTAAAGCCGCTCTCGGGCACGAGGTGGACCGTGTGTCCCCGCTCTGTGAGCGCCGCCTCGGTTGCTTTGCCGATCGCGCCGACGCGAGTCGGGGGCTCGAGGCTGACCAGATGCGCGCCATGCATCACCGCATGCACGCTCAGAAACAGGACCAGGTCATATCCGTCCGGGTTCGCAGGGGGCTCGGCCGCGACGGGCTCGATCTCGATCGCCGGAAACGCGATGGCGGTGCCTCCGCATTGCTCGATCTGCGCGCACAAAGATCGTCCCTGCACGGCTGGCCGTGTCACCAGCACGGTCAGATCCGTCAGCGGCGGGAGCACTTTCGGAATCATGGCTCGCTTCGCAGTCGATCGAGCAGCTCCCGAGCCCCTGCATCGAGCAGCCGATCGGCGAGCGCTCGACCTATCGAGCGCGCGTCGGCGACCGGGCCTTGCTGCGCATCGCGATAGACCTCGCGTCCATCAGGCGAGCCGATGACTCCGACCAAAGACAGCTCGTTGCCACGGATCTGCGCGAATCCGGCGATCGGGGACTGACAGCTCCCCTCGAGTCGTTGCGCGAAAGCGCGCTCGGCCTCGCAACAGGACCATGAAGTGGGATCGTTCAGGGCTCGAGTGAGCTCGAGACTGCGCCTATCGTTCGTGCGGCATTCGATGCCGATGATTCCCTGGCCGACCGCTGGTACGGATCGCTCTATATCGAACAGATGCGTGATGCGGCTTTGCAGCCCGAGGCGTTCGAGGCCCGCCGCCGCGAGAACAATCGCGTCGTACTGCTTCTCTTCGAGCTTGCGAAGCCGGGTCTCGACGTTCCCGCGCAACGGGATCAGTTCGAGATCGGCCCGCAGGTGCTTGAGCTGGCATTGGCGGCGGAGGCTCGAAGTGCCGACTCGTGCGCCTTGTGGAAGCGCATCGAACGAGGGGTAGTGCATGGAAACAAATGCATCGCGCGGATCGGCGCGCGCCAGCATGGCCGCGATCGTCATGCCTTCGGGCAGCTCACTCGGCACGTCCTTCATCGAATGCACGGCGATGTCGGCTCTGTCGTCTTTGATCGCCCGCTCGAGCTCCTTGACGAAGAGCCCCTTGCCGCCGACCTGCGCGAGTGAGCGATCGAGGATGCGATCGCCCTGCGTCGTCATGGGCACCAGCGTGACTTCGAGTCCAGGATGCGCGGCACGCAGCCTGGCGGCGACGTGCTCGGCCTGCCACAGGGCAAGACGGCTCTGGCGCGTGGCGATGCGTAACGGACGTGAATCGGCCATTGTCGGGAGAAGACTATTCGGGGAAGGGCGTGCCAGCGGCCTCGGCGCGGCGCATGTCCAGCATGAAGCGAATGAGCGCGATGATGAGGGCGATCACGACAGGGCCGAGGAAGAGGCCGATCGCACCGAATGCGGCAAGACCCCCGAGCACACCGATGAAGACTGTCAACGTTCCCACGGGCGCGCGACCCGCGACCAGCATCGGCCGCACGACGTTGTCGACGAGTGAGACGAGCAACGCGCCCCAAAGCACCATGAACGCCATCGCGCCCCAGCGCCCTTGCGCAGCGAGCACGATCGCGGCGGGCACCCAGACCAGCGCCGTGCCCCCTACCGGAATCAACGAGGCGAGCGCGGCGATCACGCCGAACACGAGCGCCGAGGGAAGCCCGACGATCAGGAACGCAATCCCGACGAGCGTGCCTTGAATCAGCGCGGTGAGCCCCGTCCCGAACACCATGGCGCGCGTCACGGCGGCCAGGTGATCGAACAGCTTGTTCTTGTGCGGGCGCGACATGGGCACGAGCTCCCGCAGGGTCTTGAACATCTCCTCGCCGTCGCGGATGAAGAAGAACAGCATGAACACCATGAGCACGAAGCCGGCGACGGTGCCGACGGCGCCGAGGAACACCTTGCCGCCCATCGAGGCGAGCGATTGCAGGATCTCGCGCGACCCCTGACTGATCCAGCCCCGCACCTGCGCGACATTGATGTCGAGCGTGGCATCGAGCCATTGGAGCGCATCACTCACCCATGGAATATTGACCAGGTTGGTCACGTTGCTGCGCGTCTGATCGGCGACCGTGCCCTGCAAGGCTCGCAAAAGGTCTCCGACCTGGGCGGCGAACGCGGCGCTCAAGGCCGTGAGCGGGCCCACCATCAAAACCAGCATCAGAATCGTGAGCAACAGAGCCGAAAGCTGCGCCCTGCCACGCAGGCGCCGCGTGAGGCGCACGTGTAATGGCTGCAACATGAACGCCAGGAAGATGGCCCAGAGGAGCGGGCCCAGGAACGGCTGCACGATCTTGAACAGGGCGAACCCTAGAATGAGCGTCGTGGCCACGGCGAACGAGCGCGCATAGAAC
This sequence comes from Steroidobacteraceae bacterium, assembly GCA_036381695.1. Lineage (GTDB taxonomy): Bacteria > Pseudomonadota > Gammaproteobacteria > Steroidobacterales > Steroidobacteraceae > Steroidobacter. The sequence continues at coordinate 9,497 of DASVCI010000090.1, read as the reverse complement.
CGGTCGCGCACGGGGACCACTCGCTGCGGCACGTTCATCGATGGCGGCTCCAACCCGATTCGGTTGCGACAATGCTAGCACCGACGCGGTGCCCGGACGGGAGCCGATGGCGTCCTGGTGCCCGCCCGATCGGCCGGAACACCCGCTAGGGAACCGGGACAGTCCGGTATTGCGTTCTCGAGCGTGACTCGGATTTGATGCGCAGGCGGCAACGCCGGGTGGCTGGTGCGCCCGCCGCAGTCAGGTAACAATGGGTCGGCCGATCGCGTTGCGCCGCCAGCCCGGTTCAGAAGAGGAGTCCTGATGTCCACGAACAGCAATGTCACGGCCGAGCAGCTGGTCTCGGATCTGAAGACAGTCATCCACGATGCGGAGGCGCTGCTCCGGGCGACTTCGAACCAGACCGGGGAGCGCATCCAGGAGGTCCGGGCGCGCGCCGAAGAATCGCTCAAGGCGGCGAGGGCGCGTCTGAGCACGCTCGAAGACGAGGCGCTCAAGCGGGCGCGCGAGCTGGCGGACGTAACCGACGATTACGTGCGCACCAACCCCTGGCAATCGGTCGGCATCGCGGCCGGCATCGGCTTGCTGCTCGGCTTGTTGCTCGGCAGGAAATAGCGCTTGTCCGTGGACGCCCCTGCTCCCGAAGAGCGGCCCGCCTCGGGCCTGTTCCATTCCCTTGGCCGGCTGGCCGGCACGCTTCTCGCCATCATTCATACGCGGCTCGAGCTCCTGACGACGGAGCTGCAGGAGGAGATCCGCCAGGTCGGCGCCATTTTGCTGTGGGCGTTCATCGCCGCGTTCGCCGCGATGATGGGTCTGTTCCTCGCTGCGCTCGCGGTCATCTTCACTTTCTGGGATACGCACCGCATCGCGGCTTCGCTTGCGATGGTCGGCTTGTTCATTGCCCTCGCGGTGCTCGCAGCGTTCATGCTGGTGAAGAAGCTTCGAAGCAAGCAGCCGCTCCTCAGCGATACGCTCGCCGAGCTGGCGAAGGACCGCGACCAGCTACGCTCGCGCTTATGAGCGCCCGTTTCGATCAGCTCTCGAGCCGACACGGGGCTTTGCTCGCCCGCTGCGACGCTCAGCGTGCGCAGCTCGGTGGGATCGCGCAAGAGATCGACAATGAGCTGGGTCGGCTCGACCGAGGTATCGCGCTGGTGCGACGCGCGCTGGGTAATCCGCTCGTAGTGATCGCGGGAGTGGCCGTCGTTGCCCTGGCCGGGCCGCGCAGGCTCATGGGCTGGGTGACCAAGGGATTGATGTTCTACACGACGGCGCGTCGCATGGCGCGGCTCGCCCGCAGGCACCCGAAGGAAGAGCCAGCCGCAGCGCTGGCCGATCAATCCCCTCGTTGACCTCGAATACGCCGCAGTAGCTCCGAGGCGTGCCGACGGCTTACGTCGAGCACATCTCCGCACTCGCGTACGCGCACGATGTATTGCCCGGACTCAGTTCGCTCGACCGCGGAGATCTGCTTTTCGGCCACGAGCGCATTGCGGTGGATCCGCACGAAGTCCGCAGCGAACTCCTCCGAGAGCGACTTCAGCGATTCGTCGATGAGGCTCTCGCCGCCCTTGTGGCGGACGGTCACGTACTTCTGATCGGCGAGGAAATAATAGATGTCCTGGATCGGGATCAGGCGCAGCTGATCGCCGAGCCGCGCGCAGATCTGCTCGCGCCGGTGCTCGATGCGGGCGCTTTCGGCGAGCTTGACCAACCGGCTCGGCGAGATGCGAGCCGCATGCCTCAACGCGTGCGCAAGCTTTTCCTTGCGCACGGGCTTCAGGAGATAGCCGACCGCCTCGGTTTCGAACGCTTCGACCGCGTACTGATCGTAAGCGGTCGTGAAAATGACGGCCGGCGGATCCTCCAGCGTATCGATGTGGCGCGCCACCTGGATTCCGGTGAGGCCCGGCATGCGCACGTCGAGCAGCACGACGTCGGGCTTCAGCTCGCCGCAGCGCGCCAGGGCTTCCTCGCCCGTTTCCGCCTCTGCCAGGACCTCGCAGCCTTCGATCTCGGCCAGCAGCCGGCGCAACCGGTCTCTGGCCGGGGCCTCGTCATCGACGATCAAAAGTTTCATGGCTGAATCGGGGCGGCTGCGGGCTCGAGGCGCCGACCCGTGACGCTGTGGAAGGGCGGCTTTGCCGCGCTCATGCTAATTGCCACTCGCTACCCGCTCACTGCGCTCGGGCTCATAAGAATACGGAAAGACCAGGCGAGCGCAAAACTCCCCCTCGCTCTGCTCGGTCTCGACCCGGGCGAGGCCCGGCCAGGCGAGCTCGAGCCGCTGCCTGATGTTCTCGAGCGCGAGGCGGTTGCCCTCTCGCTCGGAGTAACCCGCCGAAGCGGCGGGGATGGGATTGCGCACCTCGATGTGCACCATTTGGTCCTGACACTTGCCGACGATGCGTACGGTGCCGCCTTCCGGAAGCATCTCGATGCCGTGATAGACCGCGTTTTCGAGGAGCGGCTGGATGACGAGACTGGGCACTTGCGCGCTCATGGGCAAGCCCTCGATGTCCCAGCGCACTTCCAGCCTTCGTCCCAGCCTGAGCTGCTCGATGCGCTGGTGAGTGCGCGCGATGTCGATCTCCTCCTTGAGGGTAATGCGCGTGTTCGCATCGTTGAGCGATGCGCGAAACAGATCGGCGAGATCCTCGACAGCCTGCTCGGCGTCTTGCGGGCTCGAGCGCGTGAGCGCGGCGATCGTGTTCATGCAGTTGAATAGGAAATGCGGCCGGATGCGTGCCTGCAAGGCCCGAATGCGCGCGAGCGCTTCCATCTCGATGCTGCGCTTCCACTCTGCACTGACGTAGAAGTACCGCAGGGCAAGCGCGCTCACGATGAAGCCGACGGCGAGGTTGCGCAGCAAGAAGCCCGCGTGATCGACCGGAAAAATCGTTCTCGTGTCATCCAGGCCCGGGCCGAAAAAGCGACCGACTTGAAAGATCAGCTCGGAGACTATGCCCACGGTCACTACGAGCAGCGCCAGAGCAATGAGCCCGGCGCGAACCATGGGCAACGTGTGCAGCCAGGGACGCGCCCGGCACAGCACGGCCGAGCACGTGAGCCCGATCCAGAGCAAGAAGAGGGAGCTTGCGCCGAGGTCGACCCAGAAGTTGCCGTGCAGCGCCTGGCGAGCGATTGCGAAGATGATCGCGACGAGCTCGACGATCAGCACCACCACGAGCACGGTGCGCGGCTCGCAGAAATCCGGCAGGAACAGAGTAGGGATTGGACCGCGGGTCTTTGAGGCGCGCACGGCCATCGCCTCGCGTTTTCAGCTCTGGTTCGTTTCGCCGTCGCGCGTCGATCCGCGGATGCGCTGCGCTTCGGCGAACATCGCATCCTTGAGACGGAACAGCGTCGAGATGTCTTCCTCGCCGTGGCCCTGCTCGATGAGCCGCCGATAATGCACGAGCGTCATCTCGATGAGCGGCAACTGCACGCCATGGCGGGCGGCCATGGCCCGGCAGATCTTGAGATCCTTCTCATGCAGCTTCACTCGAAAGCCGGCCGGGTAGCTGTTCCGCAGAATGTTCGGAGCGCGATGCACGAAGTACCAGCTCGAGCCGGCGCCTTTGCCCAGCGTCTCGATGAGCTTGTCGAGCGGCAACTCTTCGGCCTTGGCGAACGCCATCGCTTCGGCGACCGCCTGGATGATGCCCGCGCACATGATCTGGTTCGTGGCCTTCGCCGCCTGGCCCGAGCCGCTCGGCCCGAAGTAGGTGACGGTCTTGCCCATCGCTTCGAGCACGGGGCGGGCGCGCTCGAACGCTTGCTCTTCTCCGCCGACCATGATTGCGAGCGTGCCGTCGCGCGCTCCCTCCACACCGCCGCTTACGGGAGCATCGAGGAACTTGGCATTGACCGCGTGCAGACGATGGGAGGCAGAGCGAGCCGTATCTGCGCTCACCGTCGAACAGTCGATGACGAGGGTGCCGGGCTTCACCGCCGGCAGGATGGCATCGACGATCTCGAGCACGTCCGCATCGGCCGAGACGCAAGTGACGATCACATCGTTGCCGGCCGCAAGCTCAGTCAGACTTGCAGCCGCGGTGCAGCCTGTCTCCTGCGCAATCGCCTGGGCTTTGGAAGCGGTTCGATTCCAGACCGCATTCAGGAGCTGCCGCTTGTGGAGATTGCGCGCCATGCCCAGGCCCATGGCGCCCAGGCCTACGAATCCAACCTCGAGGTTCACTGGCACAGCACGTCCATGCTCGCCTTGGCGGAGGCTCGCGCGGCATCGAGCTCTTCGCTCGTGAGATACCGGCGCTCTCCGTTCGGCAGCTGTTCATAGAGTTTCTGGGAGTTCATGTACCTATCGTACCGCGCCCGGGCCTTGGCGCAGCGCTCGGCTTTGTCCTTTGCGTTCAACCGCTCCGCTTCCTGGCTGCTCGCGTGATCGGCCGCGGCCTGCTGGCGCTGGGCTTCCTGCTCCTGAAGGCGCTTCATCTCTTCCTGCTGGCGGGTCTGGACGGCCACGATGTCAGTCTTTTGAGACTGCACGTCGAGCCGCTCGGCCGGCAGCGTCGGCGGCTTGTCCGTATAGAGCACGTTCCCGTTCTCGTCCGTGTACTTGTAAACATCGGCGAGCACCTGAGCGGCCGAAAGCCCGGCCACGGCCAGCGTGAAGGTGAACAGGGATCGCAGCATGGTTCTCTCCGTCATCTCCCGAGCGTTTCCGCGCGTCGCCGGGAGCAGTTTCGCGAAGTGTCACGGGGACTTGCGTGCGGTACCGCCGTCCCGCCGCAAGTGGTCGGAGTGTATCAGGAGGGTAGGCGGGCGTAATTAAGACAGTCGCCGCCGGGCTTCGGGAATGAGCACTGGATCACGCTTGCGGGGGTTGCTTTCGCACGCAGGGATTCCCTCAAACAGAACGGGCGCCGAAGCGCCCGTTCGGAAGCATGCATGGATTCGCTCAGAAGCTGTAACCGCGCTCTCCGTGCTCCACCGTGTCGAGCCCTTCGGTCTCGTGCTCCTCCGAGGCGCGTAGCCCGATGAGGAGATCGACCACCTTGTACGCGGCGAAGGAGACGACGCCTGACCAGACGATGGTCACGCCCACTCCCCAGAGCTGAGAGAGGAGCTGCGCGCCCGTGCCTGCGTAGCTCCAAGTCCCGGTGACGTAGTCGTAGACGCCAGTGCCGCCGAGCGCGGGGTTGTTGAAGATGCCGGTAAGAATCGCGCCCAGGATCCCTCCCACGCAGTGCACACCGAACACGTCGAGCGAGTCGTCGTAGCCGAGCGCGGTCTTCAACTTGGTAACGGCGAACAGGCACACCAGGCCGGCGAGCGCTCCGATGACGATTGCGCCCATCGGACCGACCCAGCCGCAAGCCGGAGTGATGGCAACCAGGCCGGCGACCGCTCCCGAAGCGGCGCCCAACATGGTTGGTGCGCCGCGAAAGGACCATTCCGCGAAGGTCCACGCGACGACGGCGGCAGCGGTTGCGACGAACGTATTGATGAACACTTGGGCGGCGAAGGCATTGGCCTCGAGGTTGGACCCGGCGTTGAATCCGAACCAGCCCACCCACAGCAGCGCTGCGCCAGTCATCACGAAAGGCACGTTGTGCGGCGGCATCGCCGTGCTGCCATAGCCCTTGCGCTTGCCCACGAGCAAGCACCCGACGAGTCCGGCGATTCCGGCGTTGATGTGCACCACTGTTCCGCCCGCAAAATCGAGCGCGCCTTTCTGGAAAAGGAAGCCTGCGCCGGCCGTGGCTTGTGCCGCCTGCTCCGCGTTCACGTATGCATCCGGTCCAGCCCAGAACCACACCATGTGAGCGATGGGCAGGTACGAGAAGGTGAACCACAGCACCACGAACAGCATGACGGCCGAGAATTTCATGCGCTCGGCGAACGAGCCGACGATGAGGGAAGCCGTGATGCCTGCGAACGTCATCTGAAAGGCGGCATAGAGGTACTCGGGGATATACACGCCCTGGCTGAATGTCGCGGCCGGCAGGAGATTGCCGTCCGCATCGACCATGCCGGACAAGAACAGTCGATCGAAGCCGCCGAAGAATGCGTTGCCCGCTGTGAACGCGATGCTGTAGCCGTAGATCGCCCACAACAGCGCGAGCAAGCTGAAAGTGACGAAAACCTGCATCGACACCGACAACACGTTTTTTGCGCGAACCATGCCGCCGTAGAAGAGCGCGAGGCCGGGGACCGCCATCATCAGCACGAGCAACGCGCTCACGAGCATCCACGCGATATCGCCCTTCTCGAACGACGGCGCTGCCTCGGGCTCACCTGTCGATTCGGTCGGAGCGGGCAGTGCATGCGAGCCCGCGCTGCCGACATCCATCATCGCGGTCTCTTGCGCCCACGCGAGCTCGGGCGTGATGGACGCGAGCATCACGAGCATCAAGCTCCATAAGGCCGTGAGCACGGGGCTCGTTGCCAGACGTTTCTTCACTGTCGTTCTCCCGTTCATTGAATCGTTCTTCGGCAAAAGGGCGTGTGGCCTGATCACACGGCCTCGAGCCCCGTCTCGCCGGTGCGCACGCGAATGGCTTGTTCGAGGCGGCTGACGAATATCTTTCCGTCGCCGGACTTGCCGGTGCGCGCGACGTTCGTGACGGCTTCGATCACCGGCTCGGCGATCGCATCGTCCACAGCCAGCTCGATCTTGGTCTTGGGCAGGAAGTCCACGCGGTACTCGGCGCCGCGATACAGCTCGATATGGCCGTGCTGCCTGTCCAGGCCATGAACTTCGGTGACCGTGATGCCTTGCACGCCGATGTCCGCAGCGGCCTGGCGGACTTCGTCGAGCTTGAACGGCTTGATGATCGCGGTGATCAGCTTCATGGCATCGCGGCTCCGGTCCTCTCGCGGCTGCGTATGACCCGACCTCATGCGTGAAGCAGCCGCCTCGATTGCGCGAGGCGGAAGTGCATCTTCTATGCCATGGAGGAAAGCACCGGAAACGGCGCAACTTGCGATGCCGGCGGCGCGACGCCGCACCGTGCTGGTGCGGTCATGCGATCGTTCGCTTCAAGGAAGGGCAACGCGCGTTGCGGGCGGCACGGCTTGGTGCGCTTTAAACGGCTTGTCAGCTCCGGTCGCGCTCTCTACATTGCGTTCCCAGAATCTTTGGAGCGCTTCAAAGTGGACCCACGATTCATCGACGACCTGGCGAAACGCCTCGCCGCAGCCGTGCCGCCCGGTCTGGTGGCGCTCAGGCGCGATCTCGAGGACAACTTCAAAGCCGTGCTGCAATCGGCGCTCGCGCGACTGGACCTGGTCTCACGCCAGGAGTTCGACGTGCAGGCCGCGGTATTGCGGCGTACCCGCGAGAAGCTCGAAGCGCTCGAGGCCCGGCTCGAGAGCCTGGAGCGTCGGGAAAGCGCGCACGGAGAAGGCTCGAACGCGAGCCAGCTCCCTGACGGCGAGAAGCCTCACTGAGCGGCTGAACACCGCAGAAGGAGCCAAGGATGGCGATGGCAATGGTGCTGAGCCGCGCGCAGCGCGGCATGGATGCGCCGCTCGTGCGCGTCGAAGTCGATCTCAGCAACGGGCTGCCTTCTTTTACGATCGTCGGCCTGGCCGAAGCGGTGGTGAAGGAAAGCAAGGATCGCGTGCGGGCCGCGATCGCGAACTCCGGCTTTTCCCTTCCGGGCGGGCGCATCACCGTCAATCTCGCTCCGGCCGATCTGCCCAAAGAGGGCGGTCGATTCGATCTGCCGATCGCGTGCGCGATTCTTCTGGCGCTCGGCCAGCTTCCCACGTCCTCGCTCGAAGAGTGCGAGCTGTTCGGCGAGCTTTCACTCAATGGCGGGTTGCAACCAGTGAAGGGCGTGCTACCTGCGGCGCTCGCCGCTTCGCAGGCGGGGCACACAGTCGTGCTCCCGCAGGGCAATGCCGCCGAAGCGATGCTCGTGTCGGGTTGTCGTTATCTGATTGCGACCAGGCTTCTCGATGTCGTCGCTCATGCGCGAGGTGCGAACCGACTGGCCTTGAACATTGGCACCGCACCGAGCTCGGCATCGCACGATACCCTCGATCTGAGCGACGTGCGCGGCCAGGTTCAGGCCAAGCGAGCGCTCGAAGTGGCCGCTGCCGGCGAACATTCGCTTCTGATGATCGGCCCGCCAGGTACAGGCAAAAGCATGCTCGCGCAGCGTCTTCCGGGATTGCTGCCCCCAATGACTGAGCGCGAAGCGCTCGAAGCCGCCGCGATACGCAGCATCGCCGGAATCAAATTGAATCTGACGCAGTGGCGCATTCGGCCGTTTCGCAGCCCGCACCACACCGCCTCCGCTGTCGCGCTCGTCGGAGGCAGCAGCGTTCCGCGGCCGGGGGAGATCTCGCTCGCTCATCACGGCGTGTTGTTTTTGGATGAGCTGCCGGAGTTCGATCGCCACGTCCTCGAGGTTCTGCGTGAGCCGCTCGAGACCGCGAGCATCACGATCTCGCGTGCCGCTCGTCAGGAGGAATTTCCCGCGTCCTTCCAGCTCGTCGCCGCCATGAATCCGTGCCCTTGCGGCTATCTGGGGGACCCGCAGGGGAAATGTCGGTGCACGGCCGAGCAGGTTCAGAGGTATCGCGCGCGATTGTCGGGGCCGCTCCTCGACAGGCTCGATTTGCATGTCGAAGTGCCACGCATTCCCGCGCCGCTCCTGCAAGCGAGCAGCGAGGGCAACGAGACGAGCGCGACCGTCGCGGAGCGTGTGTTGCGAGCCCGTGAGCTGCAAAACGAGCGGCAGGGCGTGACGAACGCCAGGCTCGGCAACAAAGCGGTGGAGCGTTTTTGCCAGACCAGCTTCGAGGCGGGCAGGCTTCTGGATCGGGCGTCTGCGACGTTGGGCCTTTCTGCCCGGGCCTACCATCGAATCTTGAAAGTGGCCCGCACGATCGCCGACCTGGCCGGATCGGCCAGGATCGAGGCAACACACGTGAGCGAGGCGATCGCGCTCAGGACGCTAGATCGGAAGACCTGAGGCCAGGGCGGGCACGTCCCGGGTGCGTGCCCGCCGCGAAAAATCGGGGGATTACTTGGAGTTGGAAACCATGTAGTCGACGGCGTTGATCACGGACTCATCCGAAAGATCGACGCGGCCGCCCTTGGGAGGCATGAAGCCGGTCTCGCCCTGGAAGCCCTCGAGGGCGTGCTTGTGAAGCGTGTCCGTCCCCTTGGCGATGCGCGGGGCCCAGGCCGCGGCGTCTCCGAACTTCGGCGCGCCAGCGATGCCGGCCCCATGGCAGGCCACACAGGCGGAGTTGTAGACCTCTTCGCCCGAAAGCGCCTGCTGCTGGGCCGGTGCACCGCCGGCCTGCTGGGTGGGTGCGGGCCCGAGAGCGGAGTTGTCCTGCCCCGCCACGGCCACCTTGGCCACGGGCGTGATGCGCTCGTTGATGGCCGCCTGAAGCGCCGGATCCTGCGCGAGATTCTGCTCCTGGGTCGCGGACGCGACGATGCGCGACAGAACGTACAGGAGGATCGCGACGGCGATGAGAATGCCCAGGACGAGCATGAAGGTGTC
>DASVCI010000089.1:0-14391 GCA_036381695.1 Steroidobacteraceae bacterium | reverse complement strand
GGTGGTATGGTGGAACAGCCTGCACCAAGGCCCCACTATCTCGAAGATCGACCAGCCCTCGATCACGCTGTCCATGGCCTGGCCGCTGTACCTCATGGTGCTCGGCTTTATGCTCTACTTCGCCGCCGTCCTGTGCGATCGCGTGCGCAGCGAAATCCTCAAGCGTGAGCGCAATGCCAGCTGGCTGGGCGAAGTTCTCGTGAAATCATGAGCTTAAGCGATTTTATTGCGATGGGAGATTATGGCGCCTACGTCTGGCCATGCTACGGCCTGACGCTTGCCGTTTTGATCTGGAGCGCGTGGTCGGCCCGCCGGCAGCTACGCGAGCAGATCGTTGCGGCCCGGCGCCGCGCCCTCGCAGAGGAGGAGGCACAATCATGACCCCTCGCCGCCGCCGCATGGTGCTGGTGGGACTGATCCTGATCGGAGTGAGCACCGCCGTCGCATTCGCGCTCACGGCCTTCCAGGAGAACCTTCTTTATTACTACACGCCGACCGACGTGCTCGCCGGCAAAGCCCCTCAAGGCCGGACGTTCCGGGTCGGCGGCATGGTGCCCGAAGGCACGTTCAAGCGTGAGCCCGGGAGCCTCGAGGCGCGCTTCATGCTGACGGATTACAACCAGCAGATCGCCGTCAGCTACACCGGCGTGCTGCCGGACTTGTTCAGAGAGGGGCAGGGCGTGATCGCGCGCGGGCGAATGGCGCCAGACGGAACGTTCGTGGCCGAGGAGGTCCTCGCCAAGCACGACGAGAACTACATGCCGCCCGAGGTAGCCGAGTCGCTCCGCAAGCAGGGCGACAAGCGCGTGACCTCGCCGCTTCCCACTTCCTGAAGGACACTTCGTGGCCGCCGAGCTTGGGCATTTCGCGCTGATCCTGGCTTTCTGCCTGGCCTTGCCGCAGGCGTTCTTCGGGCTGGCGGGCGCGGCGACGAGACGCACACACTGGATGGCTGCGACTCAGCGGGCCGCGGCGGGGCAGTTCGTGTTTGTGGCGATCTCCTTCGGCTGCCTGGCCTACGCCTTCTATCAGAACGATTTCTCGGTTCTGTACGTCGTGCAGAACTCCAATTCCGGGCTGCCGACGTTCTATCGATTCGCGGCGGTGTGGGGCGCGCACGAGGGCTCACTCCTCTTGTGGCTGCTCGTGCAGGCGATCTGGACGCTCGCGGTCGCCGGGCTCAGCCGGAGCCTGCCTGTGCAAATGACCAGTCGCGTGCTGGGGGTGCTCGGGCTCATCAGCGCGGGCTTCGCGCTGTTCATCCTGACCACGTCCAATCCCTTCGAGCGCTCGTGGCCGGCGGCCGCCGACGGGCGGGACCTGAACCCCCTGTTGCAGGATCCGGCCCTCGCGATGCACCCGCCCATGCTCTACACCGGCTACGTCGGCATGTCCGTGCCGTTCGCGTTCGCCGTCGCTGCGATGCTCGAGGGCAAGCTCGACTCGATGTGGGCGCGCTGGGTGCGGCCGTGGACGAACATCGCCTGGATGTTCCTGACGCTCGGCATCGCGCTCGGGAGCTGGTGGGCGTACTACGAGCTCGGCTGGGGCGGCTGGTGGTTCTGGGATCCGGTCGAGAACGCGTCCTTCATGCCGTGGCTGATCGGCACGGCGCTGATCCATTCGCTTGCGGTGACCGAAAAGCGCGGGCTGTTCAAGAGCTGGACCTTGCTGCTCGCGATCGCAGCGTTCTCGCTGTCGCTCCTCGGAACGTTCCTGGTCCGCTCGGGCGTGATCGAGTCGGTGCATGCTTTCGCGAGCGATCCGGCGCGGGGCCTGTTCATTCTGGTGTTCCTGGGATTGTGCGTGGGCGGCGCGCTCACGCTGTATGCCTGGCGCGCACCGCACTTCCGGTCGAACGCCGGCTTTGCACCAATCTCCCGCGAGAGCTTTCTGCTCTTGAACAACGTGCTGCTGGTGGCGGCGTGCGGGTTGATTCTGCTCGGCACGCTCTATCCGATGATCCTCGACCTGCTGCAGCTCGGCCGCATCTCCGTCGGGCCTCCGTACTTCGCGACGACCTTTCTGATCCCGATGCTGCCGCTGGTCCTGCTGCTTTCGCCTGGGCAGCACGCCGAGTGGAAACGGGCTTCGTTCGGGCGCACCAAGCGCTTGCTGGCCGTGCTGGCAGCGGCGGCGCTGCTCATCGCGCTCGGCCTGTCGCTCGCGGTCTACGGCTGGCACTCGGCTCTGACGGCGATCGGCCTGGCGATCGCGCTCTGGGTCATTCTCTCGTCGTTGATCGAGCCCGTGCAGCGCTGGCGCAAAGGACATTCCTTGTCCGCAGCGGTGCTCGGGATGAGCCTCGCCCACTTCGGGCTCGGGCTCTTCATCATCGGCGCGACGGTGGTGGAATCCTACGGGGAAGAAACGGATCTGAGCCTCGCGCCCGGCCAGAGCGCCGAGGTGGCGGGCTTCACATTCACGCTGAACAGCCTTTCGAATGTCTCCGGGCCCAACTACGAAGCAGTCGAGGCAGAGGTCGCCATTACGCGCGAGGGTAAGCCCGTCGCGACCGTGCACCCGCAGAAGCGCGTGTACCGGGTGCAGCGCAATCCGATGACGGAAGCGGGCATCGAAGGCGGCTGGAACCGGGACCTGTTCGTCGCGATGGGGGAGCCGCTCGGCGAGGGGAGCTGGAGCTTCAGATTGCAGTACAAGCCGATGGTGCGATTCATCTGGCTCGGGGCATTCGTGGTGGCGCTGGGCGGGCTCATCGCGGCGTGCGATCGGCGCTATCGCCAGCGCGTGCCTGCCCGGGAAATGAGCCCGGCACCTGCGAGCGCGAGCACGGTCTGAGCTTCCCATGTGGCGCTATCTCCTTCCGATCGTCCTCTTTGCCATCCTCATCGGGTTCTTCGTCGCCGGCCTCAGGCGCGACAAGGAAACCTTGCCGTCGCCGCTCATCGGCAAGCCGGCCCCTGAGTTCACGCTCCCCCGGGTCGAGGATCCTTCGAAGCAGATTTCGAACGCCGAGTTTGCCGGGCGCCCGTATGTGGTGAACGTCTGGGCGACGTGGTGCGTAGGCTGCCGGCAAGAGCATGATGCGCTGCTGGAAATCGCACGCCGAGGCGAGGTGCCGCTGATCGGCCTCAATTGGAAAGATGATCTCGCGCTCGCGCAGCAATGGCTCGCGCAGCTCGGCGATCCTTACGTGGCCTCCGCTTTCGACCAGGAGGGGAACGTGGCCATCGACTGGGGCGTATGGGGGGCGCCCGAGACCTTCCTCGTCGGGGCGGACGGAACCATCCTGTACAGGCACATCTCGCCGATCACGCTCGAGATCTGGGAGCGCGAGTTCGTGCCGCGCATCAGGCAGGGAAGGGCGCGCGAATGAGAGCGCTATTGCTCGCCGTTGTGATGATGGCCTGGGCCGCCGCGGCCATGGCGATCGACACGGCCCCGGCGTTCGAGGACCCGGCCAAGCAGGCGAGATATGAGCGCCTCGCGCGCGAGCTTCGCTGCCTGCAATGCCGGGCCGAGACGATTGCGGACTCGAATGCTTTCCTGGCCGCGGACCTGCGCAAGCAGTTGCGGCAGCTCATCGCGGAAGGCAAAAGCGATCAAGAGATCCTCGACTACATGACGGCACGCTACGGGGATTACGTGCTCTACAAGCCCCGCGTCACGCCACGTACATGGCTGCTCTGGGCCGCGCCCGTTCTCTTCGTGCTCGGTGGCGGCGCGCTGGCCGCGGTAGTGATTTTGCGCAAATCGCGGTTGCCGGATTCGGATCCCTCAGATCCCGGGCTGGGTGCCTCGTGACGGCTTTCATCATCGTTTGCGCCGCCATGATCGCGGCGGCTTTGCTATGGCTGGTCGTGCCATTGGTGCGCACGGCAGGGGCCGAGGACGCGAGCCGCAAAGAGCGGCGCATTTCGAGCGCAATCGTCATCGTCGCGGTCCCGGCTCTGGCCGCGACGCTGTACGTCGTGCTCAGCAATTGGGACTGGCGCGCCACCGAGGCGGCGAGGGCTCAGCAAGCCCAGGTAGATGAGTTGCTGCGCAAGCTGGAAGAGAAGCTCGCGTCGCGCCCGAACGACGTGAAAGGTTGGCTCTTGCTCGGCAAAGCCTACATCGACCTGCAGCGATATCCGCTGGCGGTGAACGCCTATCAGCACGCCTACGACGCTTCGAACGGGGAGGAGCTCGAAGCCATCATCGGGTTGGGCGAGGCGCTCGCGCTCACGGATGAGGCCTCTCTGTCCGGCCGGGCAGGGCGCCTCTTCGAGGTGGCGCTCGCCAAGTCGCCCAATAATCCGAAGGCGCTCTGGTACGGCGGCATGGCTGCGCTTCGCGCCGGAGACCTGCGTCGCGGACGGGACCGATTCCAGCTCCTGCTCGCGCAGAATCCGCCGGACAATATCCGGGCTCTGCTCGAGCGGCAGGTTCAGGATCTGAACGAGCAGCTCGGCGAATCCGGGGCAGGGCGCGTGGCCGGCGAGGGCTCGATGAAGCTTGCGCGCTCGCTCCGCGTCGCCGTGTCGCTTGCTCCCGAAATCGAGGCGAAGCTCGATACGCCGCTCAGGCTGTTCGTGCTTGCCCGCGATCCGGCGGGAGGGCCGCCGCTCGCCGTCGAGCAGCACAGCTCCGCCGATTTGCCGCTTACGGTGGAGCTCGATGAAAGCGATGCGATGATGCCCACGCGCACGCTCGCAAGCGCTGCCCGCGTGCAGGTCGTCGCGCGGCTCTCGCGTTCAGGTACGGCAGAGGCCAGGAGCGGCGATTTTTATGGCCAAGCCGAGTACCAGTTCGCGAACAACGACGGCGCGAACGGCGCCACATTGAATATCATCATCGACCGGACGGTCCCCTGACGCGCCCCAATTTCCGAAACTCCTGATGCCGCCTGTAGTCAAGATCTCCCACGCCGGTCTGCCCCCGATGGTGCCGGCTTACGCCAGGGTGCTGCTCGGCAAGAAGCCGTACAGCGCGCCCCGGGACACCGTCGTCACGCCGCTCGAGCTGGAGGCGCGCAAAGTCACCCTTTCCCCGGCACATCTGCAGCGTTATCGGCAAGTCTGTGCGGTGCCGGACGGTGCGCGGCTTCCGCCCGCCTATCTGCACGTGGTGGCGATGCCCATGCACATGCAGCTCTTCATCGCGCGCGAGTTTCCGGTCAAGGTGCTCGGGCTCATTCATCTTCGTAATACGATCCGGGTGCTGGAGGACGTGGAGATCCGCGCGCCGCTGCGGCTGGTCGTACAGTTCGACACGATGCGCTTCACGCCGATCGGCCAGGAGTACGACTTCGTTACCCGCTACGAGCAGCATGGCGTGGTCGTCTGGGAAGAGATCAGCACGATGTTCGCGCGAGGGAACGAAGCGTCGAAGGAGGGCAACCGGCGCCCCGCGATCGAGCGCTCCATGCATCCTGAGTCCGGCGTCGATACCGTGACGCTCGACATCAGCGAGAACACCGGTTGGCGCTACGCTCGCGTCTCCGGAGACTTCAATCCGATTCACCTGACGGCGCGCACCGCGAGGATGTTCGGGTTCAAGCAGCCCGTCGCCCATGGAATGTGGTCGCTCGGGCGATGCCTTGCGGCGGCGGCCCCGCACCTGCCGCCTGGCAAGATGCAGATCGACACGCAGTTCAAACTGCCGGTTTATCTGCCCTCTCAGGCGCTGTCGCACGCGTGGACATCCGGCAACGGGCTCGACATTTCCATGTGCACGACGCGCGGCGACAGGCTGCACCTGTCGATGCAAGTCAAAGCATTGTGACGAGGGAGCGAAGTGGATCTGCTCACTGGTCTTCGCACGCGCACCAGCGCGCTCAAGCTGACGGCTCCAGGGCCGACGCGCGAGCAGATCGAGCAGCTGGTTCGTGCAGCCGTGCGTGCTCCCGATCATGGCCGCTTGCGGCCCTGGCGTTTCGTCGTGCTCGAAGGCGCCGCGAGGGAGAAGCTCGGCGAGGAGATGGCGCGGATCTCGCTCGCGAAGCTCCCGCAATCGACTCCTGAGCAGTTCGACATCGAGCGGCGCAAGGCCTTGCGGGCGCCAACGATCATTGCGGTGGCGGCGCGGATCACGCCGGGCAAGATTCCGGAAATCGAGCAAGTCAATGCGACGGCTGCGGCCGCCCAGAACATTCTGCTCGCCGCGCATGCCATGGGGCTCGGCGCGATGTGGAAGACGGGATCGGCGGCGTACGATGAGGGGGTCAAGAGGCTGCTCGGGCTCGAGCCCCAGGATCACATCGTGGCCTTCGTCTATGTAGGCACGATCGCAGCGCCCGGGACGGTGCGCGAGGCGCAGATAGAAGATGTCCTCAAATGGCTCGACTGAGCGGCGCGCTTTTAGCGCGAGGCTCGATCGGGCGAGCGCGCTCCTGAGCGGCGGGCGTCGGTCTCGAAGGATTGCGTCCTCACGAACTGCTCGAGGACCGATCGCGCAGTACTGACCGCATCCAGGCCCGCGAAGCGCACCCGCTCCATCTGACCGAGCGCAATGACTTCGAGCTCGGTCGGAGACAGCACGCGGAACCAGCCGCCGCACGGACGTCCATCTACTTCGTGACTGAAGTAAGTCAATTCTTGCTCGGGCCAGGTCACGGGCGAATCAATGAAGAGTCATATGTTCTGACAGGTTCGGCGAACTCCCGCATACGCACGCCGCGCCCTGAAAGTTCCCGGTGTCGCTCGGCGAACACGTCGGCAAACTTCGCCGAGCCTCCTCCGCTCGACTGTTCTCAAGCCTGCCAGCTCGGCGTCTCGAACGCCTCGACCAGAAAATCGATGAGGCAGCGCACCTTTAGCGGCAAGTGCTTACGAGTTGGATAGATCGCGTGCACGGTGAGCACCGTCGATCGGTATTCCGGCATCAGCTCCACGAGAGCTCCGCGCTTGAGATCCTCGCCGATCAGAAAATCCGGCTGCAGGATCACTCCTTGTCCATCGAGCGCAGCCCTGCGGCATGTGTCGCCATTGTTGGTGCGAAGGCGCCAGGTGGGTTTGACCACGACGGGGCCGTCGGGCCCGGTGAAGCGCCAATCATCGCCGCCCGACCAGTACGTATAGGCGATCGCCGTATGCCGCGCGAGGTCCGATGGATGCTTTGGAACGCCGTACCGCGACAGATAAGCAGGGGAAGCGCAGAGCACCACTCTCGTCGTCGCGAGCTTGCGGCTCACGAGCTGCGGGCTCGGCTGGGACGCGATGCGAATGGCGAGGTCGTAGCCTTCCTCGATCACGTCGACCAGACGGTCGCTGAGCGTGATGTCGAGCGAGATTTTCGGATGCGCGGCGATGAACCTCCCCCAAAGCGGCGCCAAATGCCGCACGCCGAAGGTCAAGGGCGCATTGACTCGAAGGAGCCCCGTCGGCTCGTGGGAGCGCGAGGTCAGCTCCGCTTCGGCTTCATCGATCGAGTCCAGGATCTCGCGCGCACGCGCAAAGAACGCGTGGCCTTCTTCTGTGAGCGAAAGACGCCGGGTCGTTCTTTGGAGCAAACGCACGCCGAGACGCCGCTCCAACTCGGCGATGTGGCGCGAGACGGCGGCTTTCGACTGGCCGGTCGCCTCAGCCGCCGCGACGAACGAACCGGCTTCGACCACAGCCACGAAGCTCGACATCTGGTCGATCTTGCTCACGGCATTGTCCCGTCGGGCGAAACGGTGTTTCTCCCGAACGGCAGTTTATCGCGCGCCGAACGCCCAAATAGAGTGCGCCATGGGTTCCACCCCGGACCCGGTCTTGAGCCCGTATTCGGGCAAGCGAGTTTCGATGGGCATCGCCCCCGCACTGTTCGTTTCACATGGCGCTCCGACCTTCGCTGTCGACCCAGGGCGGCTCGGCCCCAGGCTGTCCGCAATTCGACCGCGGCTCGAGGCCGTGAAGGCGCTGCTCGTGGTTTCGCCGCATTGGCGGACCGAGCAACTCACGTTCATGACAGCCCTGGCGCCGCAGACGCTGCACGACTTCTCGGGTTTCCCCGAGCCGTTGTACGAGTTGCAGCATCCTGCTCCCGGTCATCCGGAGTTCAGCATGGAGATCGCGGACGATTTCGCGCAGAGCGGCTGGCACGTTCAGCTCGACAGCCGGCGTGGGCTCGACCATGGCGCGTGGGTGCCTCTTCGATATCTCGATCCGAAGGCGGAGATTCCCACGTTCCAGGTTTCGCTTCCGCACGGGCTCGATCCGGCGCGAGCTTTGAGGCTCGGGCGGGAGCTCGCGCCCTGGCGCAGGCAGGGTGTGGCGATCATCGGCTCCGGAAGCCTCACTCACAATCTCTATGAGCTGCGGTGGAAGGACTCCGATGAGGACTCTTATGCGTGGGAGTTCACGCGCTGGGTGCGCGAGGCTGTCTTGAATCGCGACCTCGACCGCCTGGTGCGCTATCGCGAGCTTGCGCCGCATGCGCGACGTGCTCACCCGACCGAGGAGCACTTCCTGCCGTTGCTCATTGCCGCAGGCGCGAGCTGCGAGGACGAAAGCGTCGAGGTGCTCGAAGGCGGGATGACATACGGAGTGTTGTCGATGGAATCATACGGATGGGGGCTGCATCATCCGCTGTGTCGGGAGCGCCCGATGGTCGGAGAAACCGACGAGGAGCGAGCGCCAGCGTAGCAACTGACGTAGACTCCCGCGGCAGCGCGAGCCTGCGCACAAGGAGATAACAATGAACGAAAGCGTCGGCAAACTGGTTCTGCGGCTGGTGTTGGGCTTCGCCGTGCTCCTGCACGGGATCGCCAAGCTTTTGGGCGGAGTAGGCGGCCTCGGAGGCATGCTGGCCAGCAACGGCCTTCCGGCGGTGCTCGCCTATGGCGTCTACCTGGGCGAGGTGGTCGGGCCGGCGCTGGTCATCCTGGGATGGTATTCGCGCGTAGGCGCGGTGCTCATCGCGATCAACATGCTGTTCGCGATTGGCCTGGTGCACCGAGGCGAGATGTTCGCGTTGACCGAAACGGGCGGCTGGGCGATCGAGCTGCAGGCGATGTATCTTTTCACCGCGATCGCGCTGGCGTTGATCGGCCCGGGCCGCTACAGCATCAACTCCAAGTGACTCGCGGCGATGAACCGCGCTCGTGCGGGCTGCGTTTACGCACTCCCGAGCGGCTCGCACGAGCCCGAATGTAACTTCGACATAGGTGAGGTCATGACTCGATCGAGATTTCTCTGCTCCCTGCTCGCGCTCGGCGCCTTGAGCGTCTTCAGCGGTGTTGCCTCGGCCAAGACGTGCAGCGTCACGATCTCGGGCGATGACACGATGAAGTTTGACAAAAATCAAATTGCGATCGCCGCGGACTGCACGGAAGTGCAGCTCACGCTCAAGCACACCGGCAAGCTTCCTGTTACCGCCATGGGCCACAACTGGGTGCTGACGCAGACTGCGGATTTCGAGGCGGTGGCGAAGGCGGGCGCCTCGGCGGGCCCGCAGGCAAACTACTTGCCCAAGAATGACGCTCGCATCATTGCGCACACCAAGCTGATCGGCGGCGGCGAGACGACGAGCATCACGTTCCCCACCTCGAAGCTCAAGAAGGGCGGCGACTACACGTTCTTCTGCTCGTTCCCCGGCCACTGGACGGTGATGAAGGGCAAGCTCACCTTCGGCTGAAGCGGAGGGACGGCTCGAGGCCATCGAGTGGCGCACGTCTTTGCGTGCGCCACTCGCCGGAAGGTTGAATCGGCTCAGGCTGCGCTCGGACGCTTGCCGGCCGTCGCGTGAATCAAGCGCGCAGGGCCTCGAGAGCCTGGCGAACGGACTCGATGTCCCCGTCCGCGCCGAGCGCCACGTCCTCATCGGGCCCGGCGAAGCCTTCGCGCTTCAAAGCCGCAATCCGCTCCCCGGCTTCGCGTGGTGATTCGAAACCGCGGCTCTGCAACAGGGTGCGATCGCCGTCCACGAGCTTGAAGTGGAAGCGCCCATCGGCCTCGCGGTACTGCTTGAACATCGGCAGCGCCGATTTGGCTTTCTTCGGAGCTGCCGTCTCCACCTTGCTGAGATTTCGCAATCCGACCGCCTCGCGCAGCTCACGGGCGAATGACGTCGCGTGTCGCTCGCGTACTCGACGCGCCCCCTCGCGCAATAGCTCCTCGATGCGTCGCGGATGCGCGATGAGCTCTTCGTAACGCTCGCGCATGGGCGCGATCTCTGTGTCGATGCGCTCGAACAACAATTGCTTCGCATCGCTCCATGCAATGCCTTCCGCATACGCCTTGCGCATGGCGACCGTCTCTTCGGGAGTGGCGAAGGCCCGGTAGATTTCGAAGAGCGCGGAGCCCTCCACGGGCTTCGGCTCGCCCGGCGCGCGCGAGTCCGTCACGATCGACATGATCAACCGGCGTAGCTGCGAGCTGGGGGCGAAGAGCGGGATCACGTTGTCGTAGCTCTTGCTCATCTTGCGCCCGTCCAGCCCCGGAAGCGTCGCCACTTCCTCCTGGATCGCCGCCTCGGGCAGCACGAAATGCTCCCCGTAGAGGTGGTTGAAGCGCTGCGCGAAATCGCGAGCCATCTCGATGTGCTGCACCTGGTCGCGCCCCACTGGCACGCGGTTCGCCTTGAACAAGAGAATGTCAGCGGCCATCAGCACCGGATACATGAAGAGCCCGGCCGTGATTCCAGCATCCTCGTCCTCCCCCAGCTCCCGGTTGCGATCCATGGCCGCCTTGTACGCGTGCGCCCGGTTGAGCACGCCTTTGCCGGCGACACAGGAGAGGATCCAGGTCAATTCGGGAATTTCCGGAATGTCGCTCTGCCGGTAGAACCAGACCCGCTCCGGGTCCAGCCCGCAGGCGAGCCAGGCGGCCGCGATCTCGAGCGTCGAGCGCTGCACGCGGGCCGGGTCCTGCACCTTGATCAGGGAGTGGAGGTCCGCGAGGAAATAGAAGCTTTCGGTGTCCGGCGCCCGGCTGGCGGCGATCGCCGGGCGGATCGCCCCGACGTAGTTGCCGAGATGGGGGGTACCGGAGGTGGTGATGCCAGTGAGAACGCGTATTGCCATTGCGCCAGTTTAGCGGCTGGCGACGCAGAGCGGCACGCCCGCGAGGGGGCGGGCCCGTCCGATCGACCCGCCGTCGGCGCGCCCGAGTCAGCTCCCAACGATGATCGCGACGAAATCCGCCTGCGGCTGCAGGGTTCCCCAAACCTGCCGGGCCTCGTCGAAGCGTGCGAGCAGGGTCTTGTCTGCGTAGAGAGAACCCCCATACAAATCGACTGTGTTGAAGGGCCCGACCGGATCGGTCAGGTGACCCTCGGCGTCTTCGAACTGCACGCGGGCCGGCTCCCGGCACTCACAGCGCGTGAAGTATCGCCCGTCGACTTGCCACATGCGGCTCGAGAACCGGGCGACCGGGCGCTGCCCGGGAAGGGCCGTGATCTCGCGCGCACTGAATCGAAAGGACGCCGCAGGGGCGGTCATGATCTGTCGGGGACCGGCGATCGAGAACCGCAAATGGATCATCGCATCCGTTCCGTGTTGTGGCTTTCGGGCACTGCGTATCACGAACGAGTCGCGCAGCGGGGGCGATTTGACGCCTTGTCTTCAGCAACGTGCATCGAGGATCCGATGCAGAGCGTCGGTCGGCACTATCGGTACTGCGTTGTAATTGCTGCGCTCGCAGCAGCCCTCGCCGCGCGCTTCTTGATGGCGCCCCTCCTGGGTGACCAGCACGTCCATACGTTGACGCTCGGCGCAGTCGCCGTTGCCGTCTGGGTGGCCGGTCCAGAGCTTGCCGCGGTCGCCGCCGTCCTCGGGTATCTGGCTGGGCACGTTCTGTTCGTCGGCACAGCTCCGCCGACGCGAGCCGCCGACCTCCTCGGGCTGTGCTTCTACGGTATGGCCAGCGCCGCAATCATAGGATTCGGATGGGCCTCACGCAGAGACTGGGAGGGGGCCAAGCGGCAGCCCCGTCGCCTCAGCGAGCCAGAACGACCCCTCGAGAAGAACGTTGAGAAGCGCCTCGCCATCGCGCGGACTCTTCGCAGACGCTATAGGCGAATCCGACACCTCGCCGACACTGTCCCGACTCTGTTCTGGGCCGCCAATCCTAATGGCGCCTGCACGTTCGTCAACCAAGAATGGGTGTCATTCACCGGGCAGAGCAAGCGGGCGCTCCTCGGGGAAGGCTGGATGACGCTCGTTCATCCCGATGAGCGCGAGCACGTCAGAGGCATGCTCGCGGTCGCCGCGCAGCGTCCCGAGGGCTTCACTATGCTCTATCGGCTCCGGCACCGGGACGGGAGCTATCGCTGGCTGATCCATAGCGGGCGGCCGCGCCGTAACCGAAGAGGCGAGCTCACCGGATACATCGGCTCGCTCTTGGACATCACGCAGGAGAAGCAGGCCGAAGAGGCGCTGCGCGAGGCGGACCGACGCAAGGATGAGTTCATCGCTACCGTCGCCCACGAGCTGCGCAATCCGCTGGCTCCGATTCGCAACTCCGTACAGATCCTGTGCCAGAAGAACGCACCTGAGGGCATGCGCAAGAAGGCGCGCGAAATGATCGACCGGCAGGTCAGTCTCCTGGCGCGGCTGGTGGACGACTTGCTCGACACCTCACGCATCACGCTCGGCCGTCTCGTCCTGCAGACGACGGAGATCGATCTCAAAGAGGTCATCGACGATGCGGTAGAGGCGAGCCGGCCGCTCATCGAAGCTTCACAGCACACGCTCTCGATCGATCTCCCGCCAGAGCCGGTCTACGTGGATGCCGACCAGACCCGCCTGACGCAGGTGTTCACGAACCTGCTCAACAACGCTGCCAAGTACACTCCTCGCGGAGGGCACATCTTCCTCGCCGCCGCTCGCGAGAACGACACTGTCGTGGTCAAGGTCAGGGATACGGGAATCGGGCTGCCTCCCGACATGCAGCGGCGCGTTTTCGACATGTTCGTTCGTGTCGATGATTCGCCCGAGCGCGCCCAATCGGGGCTCGGCATCGGGCTTACGCTCGCGCGGAATCTCATCGAGCTGCATGGCGGACACATCGAAGCGCACAGCGAGGGCGTAGGGTGCGGGAGCGAGTTCGTTGTGACGTTGCCCGTGTGTAATCGACCGCCCCGTGCAGTGACGGCTCGTGGCGAATCCGCGCTGATCCCGAAAGCATCCCAGGATCGACCGTATCGCATCCTCGTCGTCGACGATAACGTCGATGCAGCCGAAAGCCTCGGCCTGCTGCTGCGGTCCGCCGGGCACGAAACTTACCTTGCGCACGACGGGCAGCAGGCAGTGGAGGCGAGCGCACGGCTTCATCCCGATGTCATCATCCTCGATATCGAATTGCCGCGCCTGGATGGTTACGAGGTCGCCCGCACCATCCGGATGCGAGGCAGCAACGGGCGAGGTCCGCGCATCATCGCGCTCACCGGGTGGGGACAGGACGGGGATAAGCATCGAGCCAGGGACGTGGGATTCGACGAGCATCTGACCAAGCCCGTCGATCCGGTCGTGCTGACCCGCCTCGTGGCGGGGGCTGGCGCCGTGCACCAGCCGGGTCGAGCGTGAGTCAGTGAGCGCGGCAAACTCGCCGATCAGATTCAACAGCGGCACGTGGTCATGGCGTAAGCGCTGTTCATCAGCGGCATCCGTCATTGCCCCGAGTCGAGCGGTTTCACGCGCACGAGCAGAATGACGCCGCTCATGGACACCGCCCTTTCGGCGGCGTTGGCCAGGGCGTCCGCGCGTTCCACGCTCCATTCGGCTGGAACGTGCAGCTCGACGGTTGCAAAGCGTACGGGCCCGCCGAGGCGGGTGCGCAGGTTCTTGAAAACGCAACCGTCGCGCTCGAGCTCGCGCAGAGTCGCTTTGATCGTGCGAATGTCTTCATCAGGCAGCGCGGCGTCCATCAATCCGCTGATCGAGCTGCTCAGAAGCCGCCAGCCTTCACGCAGAATGTTCGCCGCAACCAGCACAGCCACCAGAGGATCGAGCCAGTACCAACCGCTCAAGCCGGCGAGGCCGACGCCGGCTATGACGCCGACCGTCGTCCATACGTCCGTCATCAGGTGACGCCCGTCCGCTTCGGTGGCGAGCGAGCGATACTCCTGGCCGGTTCGAAGCAGCACTCGCGCGACGGCAAAGTTGATGAGCGTAGCCAGCGCCGAAAGGGATGCGCCGAAACCGAGGAATTGCAGAGGTTGCGGCTCTTTGAACCTGTTTACCGCCGCCACGAGGATGCCGATGGCGGCCACCCCGATCAGCACACCCTCGAAAGCGGAGGAGAAGTACTCGGCTTTCCCATGCCCTGATGGGTGACCGCGATCCGCCGGCCGCCTCGCATACGTGACCATCGCCAGCGCAAAGGACGCGCCGAGGAGATTGACGAGGGATTCGAGCGCATCGGAAAGAAACCCCACCGAGCCTGTCGCCCACCACGCGCCGGCCTTGAGCGCGATCGTCGCCAGGGCGGCGGCGACGGACAGCCAGAGAGCCTGGTAGGGTGTGAT
>DASVCI010000088.1:0-2193 GCA_036381695.1 Steroidobacteraceae bacterium | reverse complement strand
ATGTCCGACCCGGAGGCTCTCGATGCCGCGTGCCGTTTCGTCGAGGAGCTGAAGCAGCGCAAGGATCACTGCTTTCCCGACGATCGGCGCTTTATTCTCGGCACCGAGGTGCGGCAACAGAGCGATGGCAGCTTCTATCTGCTGGCCGCCGCAGCAGGACAGGAATGAGACCCAGGCCTGTCGACCCGGACGCCGTGATCGCGAGCTTGAAGGACGTGCTGAGCGAGCCCGTGCTCCGACGAATGGCTGGAGCGCGCTCGTTCGAGCGGGGCGCGGCGTACTTCCGTGGCGGACATGTCAACTCGATCGCCGAGGAGGGGAACGGGATCGCAGCCAAGGTGCAAGGCACGCGCTCCTACAGGGCACGGCTGTGGATTGAACGGAACGCCCTTGATTACTCATGCACCTGCCCCGTCGGCGAAGACGGCGAGTTCTGCAAGCACTGCGTGGCCCTGGGGCTCGCCTGGCTGGAACGAGCGACATCAGGCGAGAGACCCACGCCGGCCCGTTCCGCGAACGCGAAGAGCAAGAGACCCTCGGTGACGATGCACGATGTGCGGACATACCTCTCCAAGCAGAAGCCGTCCGTGCTCGTGGACTTACTGATGCAGCACGCGGAGCAGGACGAGATTCTGCAGCGGCGGCTGTTGATGCTGGCGGCGAAGAAGACCGGAAACGGACTGGACGTCGCCACCTACATGCAGGCGATCGAGGGTGCGATCGTACCCGACGGCTTCCTGCAGTACGACGACATGTACGCCTACGAGCACAAGGTAAATGAGGTTGTCGAATCGCTCGAAGATCTGCTCGAAGAAGGACACGCCGAAAGCGTCGTGGATCTCGCCGAGCACGCCCTTCGCAGCGCAGAGAAGGCGATGGAGTTCGTCGACGATTCAGACGGCTTCCTCGGCGGCGTGCTGGAGCGAGTGCAGAACTTGCACCACGCGGCCTGCAAGCGATCAAGGCGAGATCCGGAGGTATTGGCTAGAACCCTGTTCGAATGGGAGCTGCACGGAGAGTGGGATACTTTCAGCGGCGCGTTGGACAGATACTCCGGCGTGCTCGGTAAGAAGGGTCTCGAGGTTTATCGTCGGCTCGCCGAGGAACGATGGGCGCGCGTTCGCCCGCTGGGGCCGGGTGATCGCGATCCCGCAATTTACGGCGAGCGGTTTCGAATCACTCAGATCATGGAGGCGCTCGCGCGCCGCGCGGGCGACGTGGAGGCGATCGTGGCGATCAAGCAGCGCGACCTCTCCTCGAGCTGGGCGTACCTTCAGATCGCCGAAGCCTGCCAGAAGGCAAAGAAGCATGACCTTGCCCTGGAATGGGCGGAACGTGGCGTGAAGACATTCCCACAGGATCGGGACGGCAGGCTGACGGAGTTCCTCGCGACCGAATACCACCGCCGCAAGCGGCACGACGAAGCGATGGCGCTCGTGTGGGCCGATTTCGAGGCGGCGCCTGAGCTGGACGAGTACTGCCGCCTGAAGAGCCATGCCGACAAGGTCGGGCAGTGGCCCCGATGGAGGCAGAAGGCGCTCGACGTCTTACGCGCCCAGATCGACCGCGCGAAACGTAATACGCGCGACCGGCGCCGGGTCGTCGCCGATCATTCCGCTCTCGTTGAGATCTTCGTTTGGGAAAAGGACTTCGAGTCGGCATGGTTCGAAGCGAAGGCTGGCGGTTGCCACGAGGGCCTGTGGCGCACGCTCGCCGCATGGCGCGAAAAGGACCATCCACAAGATGCCATCCCCATCTACTGGCAAGACGTCGACGACGCATTGAAGCGCATGGGCAAGGAGTCGTACCGTGAGGCCGTGCGTCTGCTGCGCAAGATCCGCTCGCTCATGCGGCGAATCGGCCAGGAGGAGCAGTTCAAACGCGAGCTGGCGGCGTTGCGCACCGCTCACAAGGCAAAGAGAAATTTCATGAAGCTGCTCGATCATGCGAAGTGGGAGTGAAGGTCGGTCGATGCGAGCCCGTCCAGCAGAACACCCGGACCGCCCCAAGGAGGCGCCGGAAGAAGTCGACATTTCTCATCCGGTGGACCTGGGCGCTACCGCGGCCATCCCGGCATTTCCGGCGAGGTCGAACGGGTGCGTACCGAGGCCGCCGCCTGGGACCTTCTCAGCGAAATGCTCGAAACGGATTTGCGTTGTCTCGACGCGTATGCGCATCTGGGCAGCTGTTCGA
>DASVCI010000087.1:0-31246 GCA_036381695.1 Steroidobacteraceae bacterium | reverse complement strand
TTGGGCGCGCTGATGCGCCGCCTGCTGCACATCGCATTTGGAATCTTGAAGTACCGCGTTCCGTACAACCCCTCGTTGGTCGCCTCTGGAGGTTGACGGGAAAGACGGTATCTTCCCCCGTTTCACGGGGGAAGGGACGTAGCGGTCGAGCGACTCTTTCCTTCTCATCCCTCCCCCACCTGCAAGGAAAGCACGGTGGAGACGAGCAGGGTCCCGACCCGCTTGCGGGGGAGGCAGGGCGGGGGCGATCTCCTTGCTGGTCTCATTGACGCAGGGGCCCGCCTCGGTAATATGGCCGCATTCCACCGGGTTGTATTCAACGAGCGCTCGGCGCCGCGGCCCAATGTCCGACGCGCGCCTCGGATACCTGCGCGAATCAACCTAGCCGAATCAGTAACTTAGGGCTGACGTCCGGTGACGACAGCCCACGCCCAACGCGCCGCTTCGGGGAGCTTTCAGCGCCTCGAAAGGCCTGCGCTGCATGCAGCGGCTGCCCGGAAGCCGCGCGACGTGGGCGATTTGAAACAGTTCAGAGGCGAGTTGAACGCGGGAACCGACATGACCTCAAGCGGCACCGATCGCAGCCCCGGGCCCGGCGGGCTTCCCCCCAGGCAGGGCCTGTACGACCCGGCTTTCGAGCACGACGCCTGCGGCGTCGGCTTCGTCGTCGACATCAAAGGTCGCAAGTCGCACCGCATCCTCGAGCAAGCGCTCGAAGTTCTCACCAACCTGAACCATCGCGGCGCTTGCGGAGCGGAGCCCGACACGGGCGACGGAGCGGGCGTGCTGCTTCAGATGCCGCACGAGTTCCTGGTCGAAGCGGCGCGCAAGGCGCGCATCGAGCTGCCGGAGCCGGGGCAGTATGGGTGCGGCATCGTGTTCCTGCCGCGCAATCCGACTCTGCGTCGCCGGATCGAGGAGCGGTTCGAGCAGATCGTCCAATCCGAAGGACAGACCCTGCTCGGCTGGCGCACCGTCCCATGCAACAACTCGATGCTGGGAGACACGGCCAAGTCCTGCGAGCCGTACATGCGGCAGGTGTTCATCCGCCGCAATCCCGAGATCGAGGACGATCTGGCGTTCGAGCGCAAGCTCTACGTCATCCGCAAGCGCGCCTACAGCGAGATCCGCACCTCGACGCTCGAGGGTGCCGCCTCCTGGTACGTCGCGAGCCTCTCGTACAAGACGATCGTCTACAAGGGCATGCTGCTCACCGAGCAGCTCGCCTCGTACTTCCCGGATTTGAGCGACCCGTCGATGAAGACGGCGCTCGCGCTGGTGCACTCGCGCTTCAGCACCAATACGTTCCCGAGCTGGGATCGGGCGCATCCGTATCGCTACATCGCCCACAACGGCGAGATCAACACCGTGCGCGGCAACGCGAACTGGATGCACGCGCGCGAGGCGCTGTTCGAAGCCGAAGCGTTCGGTGAGGACATCCGCAAGATCCTGCCCATCATCAACCCGAACGGCTCGGACTCGGCGATGTTCGACAACACGCTCGAGCTGCTCGTGCTGGCGGGCCGCTCGCTCCCGCACGCGATGATGATGATGATTCCGGAGCCCTGGTCGAACCATCAGTCGATGGACGATACCCGGCGCGCCTTCTACCAGTACCACTCGTGCCTGATGGAGCCCTGGGACGGACCGGCTTCGATCGCTTTCACCGACGGGCGGATGATCGGCGCGGTGCTCGACCGCAACGGCTTGCGCCCCTCGCGCTACTACATCACCAAGGACGACCTGGTGATCATGGCTTCCGAGGCGGGCGTGCTCGAGCTGCCGCCCGAGTCGATCGCCGTCAAGGGCCGACTCCAGCCCGGGCGCATGTTCCTGGTGGACACCGAGCAGGGCCGCATCATCGACGACGAGGAGATCAAGCGGAGCGTGGCGAGCGGGCGTCCGTACCGGCAGTGGCTCGATGAGCACCTCGTGCACTTGAACGACCTGCCGCCGGCGCCCGAAGTGCCTGCGCCCGATCACGATACGCTCCTGCAGCGACAGATCGCTTTCGGTTACACGTTCGAGGACGAGCGGCTGATTCTCACGCCCATGGCGCAGAAGGGCGTCGAAGCGGTCGGCTCGATGGGCAACGACGCTCCGCTCGCGGTGCTCTCGAACAAGCCGCGGCTGCTGTACGACTATTTCAAGCAGCTCTTCGCTCAGGTGACCAATCCGCCGATCGATTGCATCCGCGAGGAGATCATCACCTCGGCCGAGACGCGCCTCGGCTCGGAAGGCAACCTCCTCAATCCGCAGCCCGCGGACTGCCGCAGGCTCGAGCTCGAATGGCCGATCCTCACCAACGAGGAGTTCGCCAAGGTGCGCCGCATGGATCTGCCGGGCCTGCGCGTCGGCATCCTGCCCTCGCTCTTCCGCGTGACGCGCGGCGAGAAGGGCTTGGTGAAGTCGATGGAAGAGATCCGGCTGATGGCGCGGCGCATGATCGAGGAGGAGGAGGTCAACGTCCTCATCCTGAGCGATCGGGGCGTCACCCGCGAGTTCGCCCCGATTCCGGCGCTGCTCGCGGTCGCCGGGCTCCATCACTATCTGATCCGTGAGGGTCTGCGCACGCGGGTGAGCCTCGTGCTCGAAACCGGCGAAGCGCGCGAAGTGCATCACTTCGCCCTGCTCATCGGCTATGGCGTGAGCGCGATCAATCCTTACCTCGCGTTCGAGACGATCGACGCCATGATCCGCGACGACCGGCTCACCAACATCGACCACAAGACCGCGTGCAAGAACTTCGTCAAGGCCGCGACCAAGGGCGTGATCAAAGTGATGGCCAAGATGGGGATCTCGGCCATTCAAAGCTACCGCGGCGCGCAAGTGTTCGAAGCGGTGGGGTTGAGGCAGGACGTCATCGACGAGTACTTCACCTGGACGCCTTCGCGCATCGGCGGCATCGGCATGGACGTGATCGCGCAGGAAGTGCTGGTGCGGCATCGCGCAGCATTCCCCGAGCGGCGCGTCGACGGGCAAACGCTCCCGGCCGGCGGCCTCTACCAGTGGCGTGCCGACGGCGAGTTCCACCTCTTCAATCCGGAATCGATTCACCGACTGCAGAAAGCGGTGCGCAACGGCAGCTACGAGCAATTCAAGGAGTACTCGCGGCTGATCAACGAGCAAGCCTCGCACCTGTGCGTGCTGAGGAGCCTGCTCGACTTCAAGCTCGATCCGATTCCGCTCGAGGAGGTCGAGCCGATCGAGAGCATCATGAAGCGCTTCAAGACCGGCGCCATGTCCTACGGCTCGATCAGCAAGGAGGCGCACGAGACGCTCGCGATCGCCATGAATCGTATCGGCGGCAAGAGCAACACCGGCGAGGGCGGCGAGGATCCGGAACGCTTCGTGCGGCTCCCGAACGGCGACTCGAAGAGCTCCGCGATCAAGCAGGTCGCTTCCGGGCGCTTCGGCGTGACGAGCGAATACCTCGTGAACGCGAGCGAGATCCAGATCAAGATGGCGCAGGGCGCCAAGCCCGGCGAAGGCGGCCAGCTTCCCGGCGCGAAGGTCTACCCGTGGATCGCCAAGACTCGGCACACGACGGCCGGGGTCGGCTTGATCTCGCCTCCTCCGCACCACGATATCTATTCGATCGAGGATCTGGCCGAGCTGATCCACGATCTCAAGAACGCGAATCGCCATGCGCGAATCAGCGTCAAGCTCGTGGCGGAAGTCGGAGTCGGCACGATCGCTGCCGGCGTTGCGAAGGCACACGCGGATGTCGTGCTCATTAGTGGTCACGACGGCGGCACGGGCGCATCGCCGCAGACATCGATCGCGCACGCCGGCCTGCCGTGGGAGCTCGGACTAGCGGAGACCCATCAGACGCTGTTGCTCAACAATCTGCGAAGCCGGATCACGGTGGAAACCGATGGCCAGCTCAAAACCGGGCGCGACGTGGTGATCGCCGCATTGCTCGGCGCTGAGGAATTCGGCTTCGCCACCGCCCCGCTGGTTGCAACCGGCTGCATCATGATGCGCGTGTGTCACTTGAACACTTGCCCGGCTGGGATCGCGACGCAGGATCCGCGCTTGCGCGAAAAGTTCGCTGGCAAGCCCGAGCACGTCGTCAACTTCATGCGCTTCATTGCGATGGAAGTGCGCGAGCTGATGGCGCAGCTAGGTTTCCGTACCGTCGAGGAGATGGTCGGGCGCGTCGACAAGCTCGAGCCGCGCAAGGCGATCGATCACTGGAAGGCCAAGGGCCTCGATTTCTCGAACCTGCTCTATGAGCCCGACGTGAGCGCAGACACAGGCCGTTTCTGCCAGTTCCAGCAGGATCATGGTCTCGAGAGCTCCCTCGATATGACGCGGCTCCTCGAGATCTGCAAGCCGGCGATAGAGCGCGGTGAGCGCGTGACCGCCGAGCTGCCGATCAGGAACGTGCATCGCGTAGTCGGCACGATCACCGGCAGCGAGATTACGCGCAAGTACGGCTCGGCCGGCTTGCCGGAGGACACGATCCGCATCCGCTTCAAGGGCTCGGCCGGCCAGAGCTTCGGCGCATTCCTGCCGCGCGGCATGACGTTCTACCTCGAGGGCGACGCCAACGATTACGTCGGCAAGGGCCTCTCAGGTGGCAAGCTGATCATCTTCCCGCCCGCCGGCTCCACATTCACGCCGCACGAGAACATCATCATTGGCAACGTCGCGCTCTACGGAGCGACCAGCGGCGAGGCCTACATCAGCGGCATGGCCGGCGAGCGCTTCTGCGTACGCAACAGCGGCGTGCATGCAGTCGTCGAAGCTGTCGGCGACCATGGCTGTGAGTACATGACCGGCGGGCGAGTGATCGTGCTCGGCCCGGCCGGCCGCAACTTCGGCGCCGGCATGTCGGGCGGCGTGGCCTACGTGCTCGATGAGCGCGGCGATTTCCCCAGCCACGTCAATCGCGAGATGGTCGATGTCGGCCCGCTCGAGGAGCCCGAGGAGATCGCAGCCGTCGGCGCGATGATCGAGCGTCACCTCGGCTATACCAAGAGCGCGCGCGCGAAGTACGTGCTCGACAATTGGGATCGGCTGTTACCGCGCTTCGTGCGCGTGATGCCGCGCGACTACGCCCGAATGCTCAAGTGCATTGCGCGGGCGCACGAGCAAGGGCTGACCGGCGAGGAAGCCATCATGGCGGCCTTCGAAGAGAACGCGAAAGACCTCGCGCGAGTGAGCGGCAACTGACGGGCGCACCGAAGCGGACAGACACGAGATGGGCAAGCCGACCGGATTCATCGAATATCTGCGGGAGCTCCCGGTGGACCGCGCGCCGCTCGAGCGCGTGCGCGACTGGAAGGAGTTCCACCATCACATGGAGGAGCGCCGGCTGCGTCATCAGGCCGCACGCTGCATGGATTGCGGCGTCCCGTTCTGCCATACGGGCAAGCTGATCAGCGGCATGGCCTCCGGTTGCCCGATCAACAACGTGATCCCGGAATGGAACGACCTGGTGTACCGGGGCCTGTGGCGCGAGGCGCTCGAGCGGCTGCACATGACCAACAACTTCCCGGAGTTCACCGGGCGCGTCTGCCCGGCTCCGTGCGAAGGCTCGTGCGTGCTCGGGATCAACCACCCTCCGGTTACGATCAAGACGATCGAGAACGCGATCGTCGATCGCGGCTGGGAAGAAGGCTGGATCGTGCCGGAGAAGCCGAAGACCCGCACTGGAAAGAAGGTCGCGGTCATCGGCTCCGGACCGGCCGGGCTCGCCGCCGCCGCGCAGCTCAACCGCGCTGGTCACAGCGTGACCGTGCTGGAGCGAGCGGATCGGCCGGGCGGGCTCCTCATGTACGGCATTCCCAACATGAAGCTCGACAAGCGCGAAGTCGTCGAAAGGCGGCTTCAGCTTCTCGAGCGCGAAGGCGTCAAGTTCATCTGCAACGCCAATGTCGGCGAGAACGTCGAAGCGCAACTGCTGCGCCGCGATTTCGATGCAATCGTGATTTGCACAGGTGCCACTCAGCCGCGCGACCTGCCGATCGAGGGGCGCGATCTCGGGGGCGTGCACTTTGCGATGGAGTACCTGACGGAGAGCACCCGGGCGCTGCTCAACAGCGGGCCGGATCACAGCCCCATCCATGCGCGTGACAAGCATGTCGTGGTGATCGGCGGCGGGGATACGGGCACCGACTGCGTCGCCACCGCGATGCGTCAGGGCTGCAAGAGTCTCGTGCAGATCGAGATCATGCCGCGGCCGCCGGACGAGCGCGCCCCGGACAATCCGTGGCCGGAGTGGCCCAAGGTCTACAAACTGGATTACGGGCAGGAAGAGGCTGCGGCAAAGTTCGGGAGCGATCCGCGAAAGTACGTTACGACCGTCAAACGCTTCGTCGGCGCGAACGGCGTCGTAAAGGAGCTGGTCACGGTCGAGATCGAATGGCGTCGGAACGAGAAGGGTCAGCTCGTACCTGTGGAAGTGCCCGGCAGCGAACGGACCCAGCCGGCGGATCTCGTGCTGCTGGCGTTGGGCTTCCTCGGTCCGGAGCAGATGCTGCTCAAGGACCTGGAGATCGAAACCGATTCACGCAGCAACGTGAAAGCGGAGCACGGCAAGTTCGCGACCAACGTAAAGGGCGTGTTCGCGGCGGGCGATTGCCGACGTGGTCAGAGCCTGGTCGTCTGGGCCATCAACGAAGGTCGCGGTGCGGCCCGCGAGTGCGACCGCTATCTGATGGGAACTACCGAGCTGCCCTGAGCCGGCCTTACACCCCGCCCTGAAGCCACCGGGGCGGGGGCGAGCTTCTTCCCCTCCGCTTCCAAGCGATCGCGCCTCGCTTTGCGCAGCGCGCCGCGTGCCGCTCCATAATGGGAAGGCGGAGGTGGGGCCATGAAGCGCATCTACGAAGCTTCGCACAGCGTCGAAGCCCACATGATCGTGCACTTGCTCGAACAGGAAGGTCTGCGCGCCTACGTGCAGGGCGAGCATCTGCAAAGCGGCGCCGGCGAGCTGCCGCTCGGCAATCTGGTCGCAGTAGCCGTCGAGGACGAGGATGAACAGCGGGCGCGGGCGGTGATTCGCGAATGGGAGCGCCAGAACGTGCCGCCTGACCCGGGTGCACGAGCCACCCCGACGTACTCGACACAGTGGGGAGTGGCGGCGTTCTTTGCCGGAGTCCTGCTCGGCGCAGCGATCGTCTGGGCGATGTACAACGGACCCGGCGCGACGGCCGGTTGCCCGCCCGCTTCGAGCATTCCCGCTACGCCCTAGCGGCCGCTGAGACAGACGCCGAACACCTCAGCTCGCGTCGCTGAGCGCACGCGCGCTCACGACCTCCCGGCGAGACATTTACTCTCGCGTGCCGACGCCCTTGTGCAGCAACCAGACGCAGGTGGCGAACAGCACGACGGCCGCACTGATCATGATCGTGTACGCGAAGCCCACGTCCACGTCCGAGACGCCGAAGAACCCGAACCGGAACGCATTCACCATGTAGAGGATCGGGTTGGCATGCGAGACGCTCTGCGCCCACTCGGGAAGGAGCTGAATCGTGTAGAACACCCCTCCGAGATATGTCAGCGGCGTGAGAATGAACGTCGGAATGAAGGTGATCTGATCGAAGTTCTTGGCGAACACCGCGTTGATCATGCCGGCGAGCGAGAACACGACGGAGCTCAACAGCACGGCCGAGATCACGACGAGCGGCCGTTGAATCTCGAGGTGGGTGAAGAGGAGCGTAATGCCCGTGACCACCCCGCCGACGATCAAGCCGCGCATGATGCCGCCCACGGCGTAGCCCGTCACGATCAGCCAGTTCGGGAGCGGCGAGACCAGAAGCTCCTCGATGTGCTTGCCGAACTTGGCGCCGAAGAACGAGGAGACGACGTTGCCGTAGGAATTGGTGATCACCGACATCATGATGAGGCCGGGCGCGATGTACTGGATGTACGTGTACCCGCCCATCTCGCCGATGCGACGGCCGATGAGGCTGCCGAAGATGATGAAGTAAAGCGTTGCCGTGATCGCCGGGGGCACGATCGTCTGCGCCCAGATGCGAAGGATGCGGCTCAGCTCGCGGATGACGATCGTGACGAAGCCGATCCAGTTCGGCCGCACCCGGGAGCTCTCCTCTGCAGCCAACGCAGCTTCGCCCACGTGATCCAGTGCCTTGTCGGGAGTCGCCATAAGAATCAGGCCGCCGCCTCACCGGCGGGTTGCTGCTCGACCAGTCGCAGGAACAGCTCCTCCAGGCGGTTGCTCTTGTTGCGCATCGAAAGCACCTCGATGCCGGCGGCGCTCAGGCGCGAAAAGATGTCGTTCAGGTTCTGCTCCTTGGAGACTTCCACCTCGAGCGTGTGATCGTCGGGCATTGTCAGCGTGTAGCCGGGAAGCACGGGCGCGGCCGTGATCGGATGACGCAGGTTCAGCACGAACACCTCGCTCTGGAGCTTGCGCAGCACGCGGCTCATGCGATCGTTCTCGATGATGCGGCCCTTGTCGATGATCGCGACGTGGCGGCACAGATTCTCCGCCTCTTCGAGGTAGTGCGTGGTGAGGATGATCGTCGTCCCGGCCGCGTTGATGTTCCTCATGAAGGACCACATGGTCCGGCGCACTTCGATGTCCACGCCCGCGGTCGGCTCGTCCAGGATCAAAAGCCTCGGCTCGTGCATGAGCGCGCGCGCGATCATCAGCCGCCGCTTCATCCCGCCCGACAGCGTGCGCGAGACCGCATTGCGCTTGTCCCAGAGCTGAAGCTCGTTCAGGTACTTCTCGAGCCGCTGGTGTGCGATGCGGCGCGGAATTCCGTAGAAGCCGGCCTGGTTGATCAGGATCGTGCTCACCGTCTCGAACTGGTTGAAGTTGATCTCCTGCGGCACCAGGCCAATGCAGGACTTGGCAGCGGCAAGCTCCGTGTCGATGTCGTGGCCGAACACTACGACTTTGCCGCTCGTCTTGTTGACGAGCGAAGTGACGATTCCGATCGCAGTGGTCTTGCCGGCGCCGTTCGGCCCGAGGAGCGCGAAGAAATCTCCTTCCTCGACGGTGAGATCTATGCCTTTAAGCGCCTGGACGCCGTTCCGGTAGGTCTTGGTCAGCTGGTGAAACGCAAGGGCCTGCACGCTCGAGCTCCGGCCGGCCCCGGGAAGGGAGGCGCGGCCTCAAAGGGTCTCAATGAAGTGGCGCGACAGGGTATCGGGGCCGACCGCGAGCGACAAGGCGGCTGCGTTCACGAATGTAGTGAACCCGTACAGAGAACCCGGCGAGGCGGGAGAAATGCCCTCGCTCGGGGAACGGCGATTGCAAGAGCGGACCCCAGCGAGCATCATGCCCCTGCCAGGGAGCCTCAGACGGACAATCAGGCTGCCGCACGAAACATTGGCCGGTCCGACATCGCAACTCGTCACGGCCCGGCTTCGAACCGCCCGAAGGCTCCGCCGCGAGCGGCTTCGGGCGGGGCGGATCGCCTGAGGGCGCGAGGTCTCGAACCATGCAATGCCTCCCCGGCGCCGGCCGTCGATCGACCTGGAGCGTTCCCGGCCCGTAACCCGGCATGTATACGAGCTTTTTCGGACTGGGCGAGAAGCCCTTCGCGATCACACCGGACCCGCGCTACCTCTTCATGAGCGAGCGCCATGCCGAGGCGCTCGCGCACCTGCTGTACGGCATCAACGAGGCCGGCGGCTTCATCCAGCTCACCGGCGAGGTCGGCACGGGCAAGACGACGGTGGTGCGCTCGCTTCTCGAGCGCATGCCGGGAAATGCCGACGTGGCGGTCATCCTCAACCCGCAGCTCTCGCCGCTGCAGTTCGTGCTGACGATCTGCGAGGAGCTCGGCATTTTTCTCCGGGACGAGGACACGATGAGCATCAAGGATCTCGTCGACGTCCTCAACAAGCGCCTGCTCGATGCGCACGCCCGGGGGCGCCGCGTCGTCGTCATCGTCGATGAAGCGCAGAACCTCGCGCCCGAGACGCTCGAGCAAGTGCGCCTGCTCACCAATCTCGAGACAGCTTCGCAGAAGCTTCTGCAGATCATCCTGATCGGCCAGCCCGAGCTGCGGGATGTTCTCTCGCAAGTCGACTTGCGGCAGGTAGCCCAACGCATCACGGGGCGATATCACCTTCATCCTTTGTCACGCGGGGAAACCGCCGCCTACGTGAATCACCGGCTCAAGGTGGCCGGGGCACAAGGCGAGATCTTCACGCCTGCAGCCTTGCGCGAAGTGCATCGGGTGAGTCGCGGCGTTCCGCGCATCATTAATGTCGTCTGCGATCGGGCGCTCCTGGGAGCCTTCACGCAGGACCAGCACAGAATCGGGCCATCGCTCGTGCGCGCCGCCGCTAGTGAAGTCTACGGTCGCTCGTTCACGCCGCCCTGGCTCAAGCTTCTTGCCGGGGCGGCCGCCAGCGTCGCGGTGATCGGCCTCGCGATCGGCTTGTGGCAGCTGATGCCTCTCGATGCGGCCGGTGGCGATCAGCTCGCCGAAGCTCGTGCTCTCGCCGCGCCGGTTCAGCAGGCCAACGCGCAAGCCACCCCGACGCTCGAGACGGCCGAATCGCCCGCCGCCATCGAGATCGAGCAATTGCTGGCGAGCGCGGCGGCGCAGACCGATGAGATGAGCGCGTTTTCGGAGTTGTTCGCGTTGTGGGGCGCCGAGCTCGATGCGCGCGGCGGCCCACCCTGCGAGCAAGCCTTGGACCAGGGCCTCGAGTGCTTTCACCAGCGCGGCTCCTGGGCGCAGCTACGCACGCTCAATCGTCCGGCGATTCTCACCCTGATCGGCGAGGACGGGCGCGAGCATCAGCTCGTCGTCTCGAAGCTCGGCCCCGAAACGGCGACGATCCGGCTGCAGGACGCCGAGCACGAAGTCTCGGTCGCTTCGATCTCGCGCTCGTGGTTCGGCGACTACGTCGTGCTCTGGCGACCGCAAGCCGGCGCTCCGCGCACGCTTTCCGCAGGCATGCAGGGCACGGGCGTTCTCTGGCTGCGCCAGGCGCTCGATGCAGTGCAGGGGCCCGAGCAGAGCGTTGCAGCCGGGGATTACTTCGACGAGGAGCTGGCCCGCCGCGTCGAAGAGTTCCAGCGTCGCCATCACCTGCACGTCGACGGTATTGCCGGCAGGCAGACGCAGATCGTGCTCGACATGCTGACCAACGCCGCGGGTGCGCCGCTCCTGGTGGCCGACTCGTCGGCGAATCGCGGAACGTCCTCATGAGCTTCATTCTCGATGCGCTGAGAAAGTCGGAGAACGATCGCCAGCGACAGCTCGGCCCCTCGTTCGCAGATGTGCCGGTGAGACGCGTTTCGAACGAGCGTCCGTGGTGGATCGTCGTCGTCGCAGGCTTGCTCGTGGTAAACCTCGGCGTGCTGATAGCGGTGCTCACGCGCGGCAGCGCAGGGCAACCGGCTGCGGCAAATCCCCAGCCGGTTCGGGAGCCCCTCACACAGTCACCTTCGAACGTTCAGCCAGCAGGCACGCCGCAAGCTGCACCGCCTGCCGTGACCACGCCTCCTCCGGTGAATGTCGCTCCTTCAATGGTTCAGCAACCGCAGCGTCAGTACGTGCCCACACCGGAACCACAACCGCAGCCATACGACATGAGCATGCCGCCCGGCGTGAATCCGGCGCTCGCGGCCGCCGCCAGCGTTCCGGAAGGAGAACCGGTCGTGCGTCGTATTGAGCCGGCGACGATGCCGCAGAATACGGCACCGGTTCCGGAGGACTACGCTTCTCAGGGGCCGGAGATTCTTCCGACGATCGACGATGTGACGGCAAGCGGCGTGTCGTTGCCCGAGCTGCACATCGACATCCACGTCTATTCGAGCGTGCCGAAGGATCGGTTCGTGTTCATCAACATGCGCAAGTACACCGAAGGGGAAAAGTTGACCGAAGGCCCGGTCCTGGAGCGGATCACGGCCGACGGCGCCATCCTCGCCTACGCCGGCCGGCGGTTTCTCCTTCCGCGTCGCTGAATACAGTTCGCGCTATCGAGATCCCCTCCCCCGCTCGTCCTCGACCCCCCACCCTGCCCTCCCCCGTAAACGGGGAAGGGGATCGAGGGAAAGACCAAGGGGGCGGAGGCCTCCTCGACCCCCACCCTGCCCTCCCGTAAACGGGAGAGGGGATCGAGGGAAAGGCCAAGGGACGGAGGCCTCCTCCCCCCACCTGCCTCCCCCGTAAACGGGAGGGATCGAGCAATGTGGACACCCGTCTAGCTATTGACACTCTGTCATAGCCTACGTAGCCTTGCGCACCATGTCGTACATTGCCGATCGCCGCCAGGAAGAGAAGGATCGTCGCCGCGCCGAAATCATCGACGCGGCCCAGGACCTGTATCGGGAGCTGGGTTGGGACGCTGTGACGATGGACAGCGTCGCGCGGCGGGCGCGCTTGAGTCGCGCGCTCGTGTACGTCTACTTCAAGGACAAGCGCGATCTGCACTATGCGATCGCGGCACGGGCGCTCGACGTTCTGCGCCAGCGCTTCGAAGAGGCGAGCGCGCGCGAGCGCACAGGCATCGAGAAGGTGATGGCCATCGGCCGGGCGTACATGGCCTACGGCCAGGAATTTCCGCATTATTTCGATGCCTGCGCCCGTCTCGAGATGAACGCCCCGGACGCTTCGGCCTCGACGCCCGAGGATCCCTGCTTGCAGGCGGGTATGCGCGTCCATCAGATCGTGATCGACGCGCTGCGCGCCGGCCAGCAGGACGGCACGATTCGCCAGGATATCGGCGATCTCAACGTCGTCTCGCGCGTGCTCTGGGGCTTCACGCACGGCCTCATTCAGATCGCCGTCACCAAGGCGACGCCGCTGGCGCAGGTCGGCATCAGCGTTTCCCAGTTGACGCAGCACGCCATCACGCTCATCCGGCAGCTGTTGTCCGGCGAGAGGGCGTAACGGGGTTATTTTTTTGCGCAATTTTTGACACGTGTCTAATCACTAAACATTTGTGACTCCGATGCGCCGGTTACTTCTGATTACCGCGGCTCTCGTGACGACCCAGGGCACGTGGGCCCAGGAAAGCGCGGATTACAGGACCACGCTCGAGGGCTATATCGCAGAAGGGCTGCGCAGCAACCTCGCGCTTCGAAGCGAAGCTCTGGAAGTCGAAAGAGCGACGCAGGCGCTTGCCGAGGCGCGCGCCAGATTTCTGCCGCAGCTTTCGCTCGAAGCGCGCTACACCCGCGCGCAAGGGGGACGGGAGATCTCGATCCCGCTCGGCACGACTTTGAATCCCGTCTACTCGACGCTGAACGAGCTGCTCATCGCGCAAGGGCAACCGGCGCGCTTCGGGCAGATCGCGGACGCGACAGTGCCGTTCTTGCGCGAAACCGAGCAGGACACGCGCGTCGTAGTGCGCCAGCCGCTTTACGCGCCAGCCATTCCGGCCGCTGTGCGAGCTCAGCGCGCCCTGCTTGGTGCGGCCAACTTCAATCGAATGGCCATTGCGCGCGCTTTGCGACGAGACATCACGCTCGCGTATCTCGAGTGGCTGAAGGCACGCAATTCCGTCGAGATCGTGGCCGCCAGCGAATCGCTCCTGCGCGAGAACCTGCGAGTCAATCAGTCCCTGTTCGATAACGGCAAGATCACTGAGGATCAGGTCTTGCGGGCGCGCGCCGAGCTGCTTGCCGTCGAGCAGCAGAAGCGCGAGACCGAGAACCTGGTCGCCCAGGCGCGCAGTTACTTCAATTTCCTGCTGAATCGCCATCTCGAGACGCCCATCGTACCCACGACTGCGCCTACGGAGCCGACTGCTCGTGAAGCGGCGCTCGAGCACTTGTGGGCCATGGCCTTGCAGCGTCGTCCCGAGATCGCGCAGATCGACGAGCTGCGCCGCGCGGCCGAAGAGCAGGTGGACATCGCGCGAACTGAGCGCTGGCCGACGTTGTCGCTCGCGCTCGATGCAGGCATCCAAGGCGAGGACTACGGTTTCGGCGAAGGCTACAACTTCGGTCTCGCCTCGCTCGTCTTCACCTGGCGCTTCGATGCGGGAGATAACGCGCGCGTGCGACAGGCGCGCGCGGCCGAGCGCAAGCTCGTGCTCAGGCAGGAGGAAGTCGCCCAGCAGATCCGCCTGGAAGTTCAGCAGGCATTCGACAGGTTGCTGACGAGCCGCGATTCGCTCGCCACTGCGCAGGCACGCGTGGAGGCCGCACGCGCAGCGTTTCGCATCGCAAGTCGCAAGCGCGATGAGGGCGTCATCAATCAGGTCGAGTTCATCGACGCCCGCAGCGCCCTCACCAGCGCCGAGCTGAATCTCAACCTCACTCGTTTCGACGTTCTCGCGCGCCGTGCCGAGCTCGAATACGCCACTTCGGCCGGCGAGCTTCCCCTCGATCCCGGAGTCTGATCATGCGCCTCGCCCTGCTCGGCCTGACGATTGTCGGCGCGCTCGCCGTTT
The DNA here is from genome assembly GCA_036381695.1 of Steroidobacteraceae bacterium. GTDB lineage: Bacteria > Pseudomonadota > Gammaproteobacteria > Steroidobacterales > Steroidobacteraceae > Steroidobacter. Next base: position 16,900 of record DASVCI010000087.1, on the reverse strand, counting down.
CAGGCTGCGATTCAACGGTTGAAGACCAAGCGCCCGTTGCCACACCGGTGCGCACAGCAACAGCCGTTGAAGGCCCCGCGGCCCCGCCGATCCGCACCAGCGGCCAGCTCGCCAATGAAGACGAGATCCGCCTCGCGTTCAAAGTCGGCGGCATCATCAGTCGCATCAACGTGCGCGAAGGCGAGCGCGTGCGCAAAGGCCAGGAGCTCGCGCAGATCGAGCAAACCGAGATCAACGCCGAAGTCGAGCGGGCGCGACAAGGCTACGAGAAGGCCAAGCGGGATCTCGAGCGCGGTGAGCGCCTGTACGCCGACAAAGTGATCAGCCTCGAGCAGCTTCAGGACCTTCGTACGCAGCTCGCCATGGCCGAAGCCGCGTTCGAGGCAGCGCGCTTCAACCGCAGTCACGCGACAATCATCGCGCCACGTGACGGGACCGTCTTGCGCAGGCTCGCGGAAGAGCGAGAGCTCGTGAGCGCCGGAGCGCCGATCATCGTGCTGGGCGCGCTGGATGAGGGCTTCGTCGTGCGCGCCGGGCTTTCCGATCGCGAGATCGTGCAAGTGAAGCTTGGCGACCCGGCCGAGGTGACGCTCGATGCCCTGCCGCAAGCCCGGCTCACCGGGAAGTTGACCGAGGTCGCGAGCGCCGCCGATCCCGCCAGCGGCATGTTCGGCATCGAAGTGACGCTCGATGCGGTCGACCTGCCGCTCAAGAGCGGACTGCTCGCCAAGCTCACCATCGTGCCCGCCTCGGCCAGCGCCGGCTCCCGCGTGTACGTTCCGATCGGCGCGCTCGTCGAAGGGCGTGGACGTACGGCCAGCCTGTACGTGCTCGAAGACGGGAAAGCGCGACGCAAGGACGTCGAAGTGGCCTTCATCGAAGGTGAAAACGTTGCGCTCGCGAGCGGCGTTCAAGCTGGCGAGCAGGTGATCACCGACGGCTCGCAGTACCTCGAGGACGGAGAGCTGGTCACCCTTGCCGGGTCGCTCGCCTCGCAGGACGCCGCAAGCGCGAGGAGGGAGGAATGAGCTTTCTCGAGTTCCCCATCCGGCGCTACCAGTTCACACTGGTCGCCTTCGCCATGCTGGTCGCCCTCGGGCTGACTTCGTTCTTCAACATTCCGCGCCAGGAAGATCCCTACTTCCCCATTTCGGCCTTCCAGATCGTCGTCACCTATCCCGGCGCCGAGCCTCAGGAGATCGAGCGGCTGGTGGTGAAGCCCATCGAGGACCGGCTGAGCGAGATCGAAGATCTCAAGAAGCTCGAATCGTTCAGCAACGATGACGTGGCGGTGATCGTCCCGGAGTTCTACGGCTTCATCGACAACGAGAAGAAGTACGACGAAGTCGTGCGCGAAGTGAACGCACTGCGCGGGACGCTTCCCGGGGAAGTGACCGAGATCGAGATCCGCAAGATCAATCCCGGGCTCGTGAACATCGTGCAGTTCGCGCTCATCTCACCGGATGCGCCGTATCGCGAGCTCGAGCACTATGCCCGCGAGCTCAAGGACAGGCTCAAGACCGTCGATGGCGTGCGCACCGCCGAGACGTGGGCATATCCCGAGCGCGAGCTCAGAGTCGCGCTCGACCTGCCGCGAATGGCCGAGCTCGGGCTCGCGCCCGGCCAAGTCATCCAGGCGCTGCAAAGCGAGAACGCCAACATTCCGGGCGGCTCGATCGATGTCGGCAGCCGCAGCTTCAGCCTCAAGACCTCCGGCAGCTATGAGACGCTGGACGAGGTGCGCGAGACGGTCGTCGCGGTCGTTAACGGGCGGAGCGTCCGGGTACGAGACATCGCCCAGGTGAGCTGGAACACCAAACAGCACACGTACATCGGGCGCTTCAACGGCGAGCGCGCCGTGTTCGTCACGGCAAATCAAAAAGACGGCTACAACATCTTCGAAGTGCGCGATCGCATAGTAAAAGCCGCGCAAGACTTCGAAGCGGAGCTCCCGAATCGCATTCGCCTGGAGCTGGGCTTCGATCAGTCCGAGAACGTGGCGACGCGACTCAACCGCCTGACGACGGATTTCGGAATCGCCATCGCGCTGGTCGCCATTACGCTGCTTCCGCTCGGCTTGCGGGCTGCGGGCATCGTGATGATCTCGATTCCCCTGTCGCTATCCATCGGCGTCTCGGTGCTCTACTTCCTCGGCTATTCCCTCAATCAGATCTCCATCGCCGGGTTCGTCGTCGCGCTCGGGCTCCTGGTCGACGATTCGATCGTCGTCGTCGAGAACATTGCCCGGTTCCTGCGCGAAGGGCACTCGCGGACGGAAGCGGCGCTTCTGGCCACGAAGCAGATTTTCCAGGCCATCCTCGGTTGCACCGCGACGCTCATGTTTGCCTTCCTGCCGCTCATGATGCTCTCCGGAGATGCGGGCAAGTTCATCCGCGTGCTGCCGACAGCAGTGCTTGCCACGGTCGGCGCTTCGCTCCTCGTCGCGCTCACGATCATCCCGTTTCTCGCGAGCCGCATGCTGCCCAAGCGAGAGGCGAAAGAAGGCAATCGGGTGCTGCAATGGCTGACCGGCGCCATTCACCGCTTCTACCAGCCCCTGCTGCATCGCGCGCTCGCTCGTCCTCGCCTGACTGTGTGGGGCTCCCTGGCTGCGTGTCTCCTCATCATGATCGGCGTCGGCGCGATGATCGGCTTCAGTCTGTTTCCGAAGGCGGACACCCCGCACTTCCTGGTCACGATCGAGACGCCCGATGGAAGCAGCCTCGCAGAAACCGATCGCGCGCTCAGATTCGTCGAGGCCGAGCTCGAAGCGATGCCCGAGGTCAGCTCGTACTTCTCGAACCTGGGTCACGGCAACCCGAAGATCTATTACAACGAGCTGGGTAACGAAGGAGACACGAGCTACGCGGACGTGTTCGTCAAGCTGAAGGAGTACGACACGCACGAGACGCCGCTGGCACTCGACCGGCTGCGGGCGAGGCTCGAGCGTTATCCGAACGCTCGCATTCACGTGAAAGAGTTCCAGAACGGGCCGCCGATCAGTGCGCCGATCGCCGTGCGCGTCATCGGCCCCGATCTCGATCGACTGCACGAGCTTGCCACGCAAGTGGAGAAGATCGTTGCGTCCACGCCGGGCACCCGGGACATAGAGAACCCGATTCGCATACGACGCACGAATCTCGAGCTGAATGTCGACTCGCAAAAGGCGGCCCTGCTGGGAGTGCCCACTGTGGAGTTCGACCGTGCGGTGCGCCTGGCCGTCGCCGGCATTCCCGCTGGCAAGTTCAAGGACACAGACGGCGAGCAGTACGACATCACGGTGCGAACACCCATCGAAGAGCGCCCCGACATCCGCGCGCTCGAGCAGGTTCGCGTCACCAATCTCACGGGTCAGACCTTGCCGCTCAGCCAATTGGCGAGCATCGAGTTCAGCACGGCCCCGACGGAGATCCACCGGTACAACCGGGAGCGGGCCGTGATGATCGATGCGGAAGTGCAAAGCGGGTACAACACCGACAAGGTCACCCAGGACGTGCTCGACCGACTCGACCAGATGGAGTGGCCGCTGGGCTATCGCTACGTGCCCGGTGGGGAGCTCGAGAGCCGGACGGAGAGCTTCGGCGGCCTGCAATCCGCAATGATCGTCGCAGTGCTCGGCATCATCGCGATCCTCGTGCTCGAGTTCGGCAGCTTCAAGAGCACGTTGATCGTGCTCACCGTCGTGCCCTTCGGCATCGCCGGCGGCATTCTCTTCCTGGCGCTGACCGGCAATACGATTTCCTTCACCGCGACGATCGGCTTCATCGCGCTGATCGGGATCGAGACCAAGAACTCGATCCTGCTCGTGGACTTCACGAACCGTCTGCGCGCCGAGGGGGTGCCGCTCGATGAGGCGATCGAGCGCGCCGGCGAGATCCGTTTCCTGCCGATTCTCCTCACGAGCGCTACTGCGATCGGCGGCTTGCTGCCGCTGGCGCTGCAGAACTCGGCGATGTACTCGCCGCTCGCGTGGGTGATTATCGGAGGCCTGCTCTCCTCGACTCTCGTGGCGCGCGTGGTGACGCCGGTCGTCTACAAGCTGATCCCGCCCTCCATCGTGCCGGTCAACGGGCGGGCTCCCCGCGCACAAGGCGCTGAGCCCGGCGTTTCGCCCGCTTGAGAGCGTGAGCTCAGTCCTTGCCGCGCGGGATGATCGAGATCTTGCCGTTGCGCTCGAGGATCGCGTGACGGACCTGCTCCATGCGCTCGAGCCCGTGCATCTCGCGCGCGGCATCGAGCACGTCGTCCTCGTCCACCCGCTCCTTGTCCATCAAATCCTTGAGCGGTTTGCCGTCGGCGACGATCAGGAGCGGAATGTCGTCCAGGATCCGGTCCACCGCGCTGAAGCGTTGCTTGAGGAGCGACATGATGATGTTGAGCCCGATCAGCGTGGTGATGACGATGGCCGCGTTGATCATCGAGTTGTCGTTCGCGATCAGCGCCTGCTGAGTCGCCTCGCTGATGATGAGCAGCAGCACGAAATCGAACACCGTGATCTGCGCCAGCATGCGCTTGCCCGTCAACCTGAGCAGCCCCAGCAGGAACAGATACACCACTATGGCGCGTATCACCGGTTCCATCTCTCGCCCTCCATTTGCCACGTTGCGTGAGGCGGCAGGATCACGGATAAGTGAACTGTCGGATCGTGAGCGGCTTCGCCTCATCCACCGCCACAGTCAGGTTGTGCCAGCCGAGTTCCTCCGGCTCCAAAACGAATGTCACCTCGTGCTCGTCGCCGCTCGCGCTGAACTCGAAGACCATTTGGTCGGGGTGTAGCCGCACAGCCTTGGGCGCCGGTATCGTGTCGTACAGCCGGAATGCCTCGAAGTACGCCCGATTTAATGCAATGCGCGCAGTGCCGGCGAGTGGCGTCTCAGGATGGAGAGTGACGTTGAGCGTGGTTTTCGTGCCCTGACGCGTGTAGCGCTCGTATTCGACGGAAGCAACGCCGTCGGTCACGGCGCGGCCGTTGTTGAGAGGGCCGCTGCCGCCGAAGAGACCGAGCACCGCGAGCAGCATGAACGCCCAGATGCCGATCCAGCCGAGGCGCTGCACGCGCCATTCGCGTCGATGAAACTCGACCGTCGAGCTAAAATCGTTCTCTTCCTTCGTGGCTGGCATGCGCCGGCTCCCGAGAAGGCCGCGCCAGAAACGTTTGATCCTGCTGCACGGTTTCCGCGTGTGCCGGCTTTTTCACTCGAACGCTCGTGCAGCAGGCGGTTGTGAGAGGATGAGACCCCGACAAGCGGGAGCAACGGCCAGATGAGCGACCCGAAGCTTGAGATCGAGACCATTTCCGTTCACGTCGGACGAGCGGTGGAGCCCGCGACGGGGGAAGTCGCCCCGGCGATCCATCTAAGCACGACGTTCGAGCGCGACGCGGATGGAGGGTTTTCGCGTGGCTACTCGTATATACGTCCGGACAATCCCGGCCGGCGCGCGCTGGAGGAGTGCATCGCCGCGCTCGAAGGAGGAAGCGATGCAATGGCGTTTGCGTCCGGTACGGCCGCCTCGCTGGCTGTATTCAGCCTGCTGCGTCCGGGCGAGCACGTGATCGCGCCAATCGAGGCTTACCATGGCACTGCCCAACAGTTGCGCGATCTCTTGGGCCCAATGGGCGTCCGCTACAGCTTCGTGGACATGACGCGCGTGGATGCGGCTCGTGCGGCGTTCAGCAAGGACACGCGCCTGCTATGGATCGAGACGCCTTCCAATCCGATGCTGAACATCAGCGACATCGAAGCATTGGCGAGCCTCGCGCACGAGCGCGGCGCGATCGTCTGTTGCGACAACACTTTCGCCACGCCCGTCTGGCAAAGGCCTTTTGCCTTGGGCGCCGACCTCGTGATGCATTCCAGCACCAAGTATTTCGGCGGGCACAGCGATGCCATGGGCGGCGTGATCGTGGTACGCGAGCGAGGCGAGCTGGCGGAACGACTGCGCGCCTATCAGGCCACTGCGGGCAGCGTCCCCTCGCCGTTCGATTGCTGGCTGATTCGAAGGAGCCTGACGACGCTGGCTTGCCGCGTGCGGGCGCAGACGCAGAACGCCGGCGAGATCGCGAGTTTCCTGGCGCAGCACCCGGCCGTCGAGCGTGTGTTTTATCCGGGGCTCGAATCACACCCCGGTCATGCGATCGCCCGCAGACAGATGAGCGGCTTCGGAGCGATGCTGTCGTTCTGCGTGCGTGGCGGCAGAGCGGAGGCTTTCGACGTTGCCGCCAGGACGAAGCTGTTCATTCGCGCAACCAGCCTCGGTGGCATCGAATCGTTGATCGAGCATCGGGCCTCGGTCGAGGGACCGCACTCTGTCACGCCAGACAACCTTCTGCGCGTATCTGTAGGGCTGGAGAACGTCCAGGACTTGATCGCGGACCTGGATCAGGCATTGAGCAAGCGCCAGGAACAGCCCGTTACCGGATGAACTGTGGGCTGGTCAGCGTCTGGAGAAATGCAATCAGGGCCGTGATCTCCTCTTCCGTGAGATCGAGCGGGCGAATCTCGTCGCTCAGGAACTCGCTCGCTGAATCGCCCTTCCTGGCCACGCCTCCGTTGTTGTAATGCTCGACGACCGCGCGCAACGTCTCGAGGCTTCCGTCATGCATGTACGGCGCTGTCACGGCCACGTTTCGTAACGTAGGCGTCTTGAATGCACCAAGATCGCCTGGCGCCTCGGTGACAACAAAACGCCCAAGCTCGGAGAAGGTTGGACTCGCGAGCACTGCCTTGTCCACGCTCGCCCCGCGTGCTTTGGCTTCGAGAAAGGTCCGCGCGAGCTTCGCTCCTGCCTCCTGTATCCGGCCGGCGCCGTTGTTGTGGAAACGGTTGTCCGTGAACAGCGCTTGATCCTGCTCGATGAGGTGACAGGTGACGCAGCGGCCCCGGTTCCTGAAGACGTCGAAGCCACGCTTGGCTTGCTCGCTGATCGCATCCTCAACGCCACCGAAATACCAGCGATCGAAAGCCGAGTCGCCGCTCACGACGGTGCGCTCGAAGCTCGCAATCGCTTGCTGCACCTCCAGCATGGTGATCTGCGAAGGCTCCTTCTGGAACGCTGCCCTGAAGAGCACCAAGTACTCGGGATCACTGCGCACGACCTCGAGCACCGGACCGTGATCGGGCAGCCCCATCTCGACTGGATTGACGAACGGATGCCGCACCTGGTCCTCGAGCGTCGGTGAGCGCCCGTCCCAGAACAACGAGCCGTAATAGGCGGCGTTGATGATGCTCGGCGCGTTACGCGTGCCGGTGAGCTTGTTGATTCCTTCGGAGGTGACGAACGGACTGTCGGTGAAAGCGCGGTTCGGATCGTGACAGCTCGCGCAACTCACCTCACCAGTGCTCGAGAAGCGCTGATCGTTGAACAGTTTTTCGCCGAGCCGGACCTTCTCCGGAGTCGGCGGATTGGCGGCCGGAACCGGCACCGGGGGCAGTCCCAAAGGCGGCTCGGCTGCGAGGGTGAAGAAGATGAAGCTCGCGCATACCGCCGCGAGCGCGGCTTTGAGCGGCGGCTTCATGCGGATCTCCCGGTTGGTGTGCCCTCATACGCAGAAGCACTGCCCCAGCTCAGTCGCCCTGCCCCGCGAGACGCCGCAGCGCATCCCCGGTTACGCGGTAGGTGGTCCACTCGTTCATCGGCACCGCACCCAGGCTCTTGTAGAAGTCGATCGCGCGCTGATTCCAATCGAGCACCGACCATTCGAACCGGCCGCAGCCCCGCTCGAGCGCGAGGCGCGCGAGATACCTGAGCAGCGCCGCCCCGTATCCCTGGCCGCGGAAGTTCGGCCGGACGTAGAGGTCCTCGAGGTAAATGCCGGGCTTGGCGAGGAACGTCGAGAAGTTGTGGAAGAACAAAGCAAAGCCCGCGACGTCCTCGCCCGCCCGCGCGATCACCACTTCGGCGCGCGGCTCGAGCCCGAACAGCTGCCGATGCAATTGCTCCTCGCTCGCCGTCACCTCGTGCAGGAGCCGCTCGAACTCCGCGAGCTCGCGGATCAATTGCAGGATCACCGGCACATCCGCCGGCGTGGCCGGGTCTATTCGAATGTTCATCGTCCGCTCCGAAGAGGCAGGGTGCCGAGCCTCGCGCCGGGGGCGCTGGGGCGACCCGACGGACTCGGCGGATCATATTGCATCGTTAAGCCAATCGATATACTGTTTGGCGAGTGACGAGCGTTCGCCCACGTGAACTCAAGAATTCTTGAACAATGAGCGAAGCGACGAAGCTACCCTTGAACGCGCTGCGAGCCTTTGAAGCCGTGGCCGCTCATCTTAGCTTCACGGGCGCGGCCCAATCGCTCAACGTGACGACCGCGGCCGTCAGCTCGCACATCAAGTCACTCGAAGAATTCCTGCAAACGCCACTGTTCGTCCGCCACAGCCGCTCCGTGCGCCTCACTCCACAAGGGGCGCGCTTGCTCCCCGGAGTGCAGCGAGGGCTCACTGAGCTCACCCGCGCGGTCGAGCAACTCCGGCAGGACAGGTTGAGCGGGCTGCTCAACATCAGCCTGCTCGGCTCGTTCCTGCAGAAGTGGCTCCTGCCACGACTCGGCGATTTTTACCAGAAATACCCCGACATCGACCTGCGCTTCAACGCGAGCCGGGATCTGGTCGATTTCATGCAGACCGACTTCCATGCGGCCGTACGTTACGGCGCCGGCGATTGGCCGCAGCTCAGAGCTGAAAAGATGCTCGATGACTGGGTCTTTCCCGTGACCAGCCCGGCGCTGCTCGAGAAGCTCGGGCCGATCAACACCCTGGGCGATCTGCACAAGTATCCGCTGCTGCACAGCGCGAGCGAGCCCTGGCTCGATTGGTTGCGGCGCGTGGGCGGAGATACGACTCGCGTCGAGCGCGGGCCGGTGCTCGACGATGCCGCTTCCGTGCTCGCTGCAGCCGAACAGGGGCTCGGCCTCGCGCTCGCGCGCTGGTCCCTGGTGGCCGGAGACCTCGCCGCCGGGCGGTTGGTTCGTCCGTCGTCGCAGAGCGTGCGGCAGCGGAATGCGTATTACTTCGTCGCGCCTCCGCACAACTTCGAGCTGCCCAAAGTCAGGCATTTCCGTGACTGGCTCAAGCAAGTCTGCAGTCAATTCCCCCCGCCCGAGGGCGAGCGGCTCGAGCCGGAAAAGGAACCAACGAGCCAGGATTAGCCCGCACGAGCGCGCCCTCGCGCGGAACGAAGCCTGAATCTGAGCGTTACGCCCGGTTGCGGCGCCGTTCAAGCGCGAGGCGAATCATGTCCACGCTCACTCAGCAGCAGATCGATCATCTCCGCCAACTCATGGACGAGCGCCGGGCTCGCGAGCTCGAAGAAATCCGCTCCGTCGCCGAGCGAGCGCGCGATGATCGCCAGCAAACCGCTCTGGCCGGCCCTGCAGCGGACAGGCTGGATGAGGCCCTGCGCGAGATCGCCCAAAGCTCCTACTACGCGATAGTCCGTCAGAACGTCGAGGACGTGCGTGACATAGAAGAAGCCCGAAAGCGCATGGCGGCCGGCACATATGGAGTATGCACCGACTGTGGCCGTGAAATCGGTTACCAGCGGCTTCTCGCCTATCCGACCGCCAAGCGCTGCATCAACTGCCAGATGGAAGTGGAACGCAAGCGCGCCGCATCGCAGGGCCGCAGCGCGTCGTGACGCGTGCTCGAAACGCGCGGCCACGCGCGCGACGAAAGCAAGACAGGGACAGCACGCGACCCGATGACCGTTGACTTGTCTAAGCTTTGATCCGGGAAGGTGCGGCGCTGAGCTCTTTCCGGATCCACGCCCGTAGCGCTGCAATCGGCTCGGAGTTTTTCCGCTCCGGCAGATAGACGAAATCGTAGTGAAAGCCTTCCATCGTAAGCGTGGGGCCGAACGGCTGGACCAGCGTGCCGCGCGCGAGATCGTCAGAAACGAGAGCGAGGCTAAGCAACGCAACGCCGTGCCCGGCGATGGCGGCCTGAATCGCCTGACTCTCGTCCGTAAAGATGAGATCGGCTTTGGCCGTCAATTGCGGTAACCGGGCCGCTTTCAGCCAGCGATCCCATGTCGCGTTCTCGCGGCGGCGCCTGCGCCATTCGAAATGAATCATCGTGTGCTTCGCCAGATCGCGTGCCTCGCGCAAGCGAAGCTTCGGGCTGCAAACCGGAGCGTATGCGTCCTCGAACAAGGGCTCGGCCGCGCAGCCTTCGTAGTCGCCGCGACCATAGCGGATCGCCGCGTCCGCCATTCCGGAACGCAGGTCGGCAACCTCGTCGCTCGCGTGCAGACGCAGGTCCGTGCCCGGGTTGTCCCTATGAAACGTCGGTACGCGCGGGGCCAGCCATCTGGCCGTGAATGCGACGGTCGCAGACAAAGTAACGACCGTGCGTAGCTTGCCTGCCTTGAGTCGGCCGATCGCGTCGGCGAACTTGTCGAACCCCTCACGAAGTGCGGGATAAAGATCTCGCCCGTGAACGGTGAGCTCGAGTTGCCGCGCGCGCCGCTCGAAGAGCTTCACGCCGAGCGCGTCCTCGAGCACGCGTATGTGGTGACTGACGGCTGTCGGAGTGACCGACAGTTCCTGAGCAGCTTTCTTGACGCTCAGATGCCGGGCCGCGGCCTCGAACGCGCGCAGCGAATGCAAAGGCGGCAGCCGACGCGAGACCTTCGACCTGAACATGATTCATCCGAGCAGAAAAAACTATGCGTTTGTGAACCGCCGCGGCTTGCCTCATTTTCATGGAGGCGACGCAATCATCCCTCATGACTTCTCAGCGAGAGCTGCCATGAAACTGGAACGTATCGTTACGAAGCCCGATCCCTACGAGCCCTTCCGACTCGCGCAAGGCTATCGGGTCGGAGAGCTGTTGTTCATCTCAGGTCAGGCTGCCTACGACGACGCCGGCGGGATCGTAGCGCCCGGCAACTTCGAGGCTCAAGCGCACCAGGCGTTCTCGAACCTGGAGCGCGCCCTGCGCGCCGGCGGGTCGAGCCTGCGCAACGTCATCAAAGTGACGATCTTCCTCACCGACATGTCGCACTTCCAGAAGGTCGTCGAGCTGCGCGGCAAGTACTTCTTCCCGCCCTACCCGGCCGACACGATCGTCGAAGTGAGCTCCCTCTATCACGGGGACGCCATGATCGAGATCGAAGCGATTGCCATCGCCGATGCTGCGGTCGAGCGCGCGGCGTAAGTCACCTATCTGTTCGACAGACGGGCGACCGATCGTGCGCCGATCGAGCAGCACGACGCCGAGCAGCAGCAGGTCCACGATCACAGCGCCGATCACGATCCGCTGGGGTTGCGCGATCTGCGGCGCGAGCATGATCAGCCGCGCGACCGCCGGCTGGATGATCGAGAACGCGGCCAGGGTCATCGCGCGGCGGTGCACGTCCAGACGCCTGACGTTCGCGACGCCGACGACGATGAACGTCGTGAAAAGCAGCATCCCCGAGAAACTGAGGGCGGCGGCGGCCGTGCGCGCCATATCGTGTCGCGGCCCATCGTCGAGGACAACAACCTGAGCCAGTCGTGCTCGCGCTGCGTCGGACCCTCGGCGTTATGCAGGAGGCCTCTCGCTTTATCGCGACCGTGCCGCGCCGCGGCTATCAATTTGTTGCCGCCGCGCGGCGCGTGAACGCTGCGCCGGCCGACGTCGCACCCGTCTCGCCGGCGCGGCTCCGGCACAGGCTCGTCGCGCCGACGCCGCGCTGCCGTACGTGAGCGTGGGCGCGTCCGCGGACGCCGAGCGGTTGGCCCGCGAAATCGAGGAGGACAGCGTCGGCCGTCACATCGGCCCTGGGCTCGCCGCCATGATGCGGCTCGCCGTCCGCTACTACGCCGGCGCGCGAGAGCTTTTCCACGAAGCGCTCGGACGGCATGGATCCGATGCCGCTGTTCTTGACGCGCGGAACAGCTGGGCGGATCCAGTGCTCGAGCAGTTGGAGTGGTGTGCGTTGCGCAAGCGGCTCGAGTGAGCGCCGGCGCCGAGTCGGCTACGCAGGGCTCGGGTTCCGAAACAAGCAGCGAGTCGTCGCGATCGCCCGCATTCGCAGCGCCCCTCGTACCGGTACAATGCAGCTCCCATCGTCAAGAGGGCCCCGTCCCACCATGCCAGCCGATGACATCGTCGACCTTGCGCGTCTCCTGCCGGTAGCGGTCGAAGTTGCATTTCGTGCGAAATCGTTCCCGGAGCTGCAGGCATGGTTGAACCGCGAGCTCGAGGCCTTCCTTCCGAAGAGCTCTCCCGCGCGGGGCGATGTCCATTTCGCACGTGCATTCTCGGTCGCGTTCGGTCGCGCGCTCTGGAATGGAATGCCGCGCACCGCCGCGGGGAATGCGCCGCCGCCGGTCCGGGAGCCCGGACGCAACGAGCCATGCCTGTGCGGATCGCAGAAGAAGTACAAGCAGTGTTGTCTTCGAGTAGCGACGATGCCGGTGCTCCCTCCCGCAGTTCTGTGGCCCTACGTACTTGCGGAGCTGCCCCGCGCCGAGCGTAAAGTGCTCGCCGCCGAAGGTCGCATCCCGATCGACGCGATCGGTGAGTACTCGGTTGCGGCGCTCGAAGACGGCCGCCCCCAGGATGCCATCGACGTGCTGGAGCCCTGGCTCGCCAAGCCGGAACATCACCATGATTACGAGGTCGCCAGTTTGATGAACCTGCTGTGCGACGCCTACGACGCCCGGGGGTTCACGCCCCGGCGCAAGATCGACTTCCTGGAGTCGCTGACGCGCCGCGCCCCACGTTCGCCCTTGCGATCCGAAGCGTGGCAGCGCCTCGCAACCATCTATATGGATCAGCACCGGCATGAGGATGCATGGCAGGCCGTGCGATCTGCGCAGCGCGACGATCCCTCCGCATCGGCGCTTCCGCTGCTGGAAGTGCATCTGCTCGTGGCCGAGAGGCGCCTCGACGAAGCGCGTCAGCGCGCAGATTTCTGGATTCGCACGCTGCAACGTGCCGGTGAGGGTGACAGTCCCGACGACCGGCGCATCGAGTTCCTCGACCGTATTCGCAAGAACCCGCTCGTTGCGCTCGGCGAAGTCGCAATCGATGCGGAAGGCGGTGCCGCACGTGGGCTTGCCGAGTGGCTCGCCAGGCATGCCGATCAAGCCGTGCCGGCATACTCGCTGGAACGGGTCAAGCTTGCACGCCCCGCACCGGATGCAGAACGCAACGCGCATGAGGGCCGCGCCTGTTATGGGCTGGCCGCGCCGGCGCACCTCGCCGCGGCAGAGCGCGCCTGGCACGCCGCGTTTCCGCTCGGCAAGCCGTTCTCGATTCAGGAACAACCGTTCGAACCGGACGATGTGTGGGCCCCGGAGGTCGAGGCTCGCTGGATGCGCGTGCTCGAGGCGCACGACGAGCTCTTCGGCAGCCTCGATGTTCTGGATGACCTCGCGACGGCGGTTCTGCGACACCCGCAAGCGGGTATGCACGGGCTGGACCATCTCCTTTACGAGCCGCTGCTCGAGCGCAGTGCGGCCATTCTTGCTCGCACGCTAGAGGCGCAGCCGTCAGCCTTGTTGCCATGGTCGTGCATGGAGAACCGGCCGGCCCTGCGGAGCCTCGTGAGGCGCTATGTGCTCTGCATGGATCGCGACGACCAGAGCGGTGCGCGCCGGCAGGCCGAGCAACTCCTGCAGATCAATCCGGACGACAACCACGGCATGCGATTCATGCTGATCAACGAATATCTGCGATGCGGCCAGGACGATGCAGCGCTCGCGCTGGCCAAGAAGTACCCGACCGATATGGCTCCAGAAACCCGTTTCGGCCTAGTGCTCGCGCTCTTTCGCATGAAACGGCTCGCGGAGGCGGAGCAGGCGCTGCGCAGCGCGCGGCGGGACCTGCCGAAGATCGTGCCGTACCTGCTGCCCGCTCGCATCGCGCGGCCGCCCCTCAACTCCACCGGCGTCGTCATCGGCGGCGATGATCAGGCCTGGATGTATCGCGATGCGATGCGTGCCGTGTGGCAGGCGACAGAGGGGGCGTTGGAGTGGCTGAAGAAGATGGCGCGATTGAAGTAGGATGCCGGCCCGCCAACGGAGCAGTGAGCGTAATCAGCCCTGATCCGACAATTTTGTTCAGGCGGCCGCCCACGGAAGGTTGCGCGTGCGCGGCCCGACACGGACGAGCCCCAGCTTCTCGTGCAGGTAAGCATCGGAGAAGCGGTGCCGACCCGAACCTCGTCGCTTGTGCTTGCGGCACAACCACTGGTGCAGCCGAAGCGTCGCGTAGCGATCAATGGGGTGATATATGCCGGGCTGACCGGATCCAAACTGAAGTAGTTCGCCCAGCCCACAAGCTTCGCATTGATCCTCGACACCACAGCCTCGGTCTCCGGCCACGTCGTCCAGTGAGCCGTGCACTCGCGAATCGAGCCGATCATCCGTGACACGCTCTTCTTCGAAGGTCGTGTGCCGAGATAGGCACGCCCCGTCTTTGGCGAGTAGCACCGTCCAAAGGCGTAGCCCAGAGAGTCGAACCGTTCGGCCGGCAGGTAACATGCGCGCGTCTTCGCCTCGTTGATCGTCAGCTCAGCCGTTCCATCATCCACTGCATTTCCGCACGCGCCGGTTCGGCGCTGCCCTTGCAACAGATGGCGTAGCCATCGGCATAGGAGACGATCTTCGCTTCGAGCCTGCGCTCCATCCCGCGTTGCTTCCAACCTAGCACAAACCGGCGCATATACAGATTGCCGAGGAGTAGCGAGAGAGGGGAACCCTGCGGCACCAATGGTTGAGACAACGGGATAAGTGACGGCTCTGCTCTCCGTGGCGTACGGCAAACGTAAATTTGGCGCGCCCAGAGAGAGAAATTTCAAACCCCGTCCTGGAGATCTTCCAGCAGTGGAACCACTACCTGAACTCCGTCTCACGGCGCATGAACCTCGTAGCTCACTCGCTCACTCCACCAACGCTTTGAACACCGCATCGGAGACGTCCTTGTAGAACTCAATACTGATCCGAGTCCAGAGATCGTCGGGAAGGTCATTCAACTGGCGGCGGGCCGAGACCGGCATCAATAATGTCTGCGCCTGCTTATCGACCGCCAGTTCCGCGACGCGCACAGCGTTCGGGATCGTTTCGACCGACCCGCCGAGATTCAGGGCTCCAACCACGATGGTACCGCCACGAGTGTTCCGGCCGAGCAAAGCACCGCAGAGCGCCACGAGAACGGGCAGGCCGAGGCCAGCCCCCGACCTGTCCGCATCCATCGCCCGCATCTGGATCGAGAATTCTTCCTGCCGCGGATTGTGCCTTTGTGAAGGGCCCCGGCGAGCGGCACCCCGATCCTGCCGTGCAGGGGCGGCGGAGAGCACCCGACGCAGAGGAAGAATAATCGCAGCATCTGCAGGATGCCGGCGACTGCCGGTCGATAGTGCCTGGAAATCACGCTTTCAAATAGCCGCCGTTACATTTTCAAACAGCCCGCCATTCACTTTCAATCAGCCGCCGTCTGGATTACAATCAGCCATCACGCCGATCGCAGAGTTTCACACAGTTTCATGTATCCGCGCTTCATCGAGCGCCAGTTGCGGCAGGCACTGTCGGACACGCGCGTGGTATTGATTACCGGGCCGCGCCAGGCGGGCAAGACCACGCTGGCCGGGAAGCTCGCCCGGGATGACATGCCGTTCCTCACGCTCGACGACGACACCACGCTCGATACGGCCCAACAAGATCCAGTGGGGTTCGTCCGTGGTCTCGACCGCGCCATCATCGACGAAGTGCAGCGCGCTCCGCGCCTGCTGCTGGCGATCAAGCGCAGCGTGGATATCGACAAGCGCCCCGGCCGCTTTCTGTTGACCGGTTCGGCAAACCTCATGACGTTGCCGCAAGTGTCGGATTCTCTCGCCGGCCGCATGGCACTGGCGGAGCTCCTGCCCCTGTCACAGAGCGAGCTGCGCGGCAAATCCGGCAACTTTCTCGAGCGCGTCTTCCAGGGCAAGGCCCCAGCAGTCAGCGAGCCCGTCATAGGAGCCGAGCTGGTTCGAACCGTACTGTCCGGAGGTTATCCCGAAGTGCTCGAGCGTCCCTCCTGGGCGCGCCGGCAGAAATGGTTTCTGGACTACCTCAAGGCCATCATCGAGCGCGACGTGCGTCATGTCGCCAAAGTCGACCACCTGAGGCAGATGCCGCGGCTGCTGCGCATCCTTGCTCAGCATTCGGCGCAGCTCGTCAATTACTCCAGCCTCGGCGCACCCCTGGGCATCTCTCACGTGACGACGCAAAAGTACGTGGGCATTTTCGAGAAGCTGTATCTACTGCGCACGCTGCCGCCCTGGTACGACAATGAGATCAAGCGCCTCGTCAAGGCGGCCAAGCTGCACTTTCTGGATTCAGGGCTGCTTGCGGCCCTGCGAAATCTCTCCCCCGAGGGGCTGCAGGCGGATCGGACCGCCTTCGGACCTCTGCTGGAGACCTTCGTGCTCGCCGAGCTCCTCAAGCTTGCGAGCTGGAGCGGCGGCCATTTCGAGTTCCACCACTTTCGGGACCGATACGACAACGAAGTCGACATCGTCATCGAAAACCAGGACCGGCGCGTCGTCGGTATCGAAGTCAAGAGCAGCGCGACGGTGACGAGCGAGGATTTCTCGGGCCTGCGCAAGCTTGCCCAGGCCTGCGGCAAGCGGTTCACGCTCGGCCTGGTTCTCTATGACCACGATACGCTCGTACCCTTCGGCGAGCGACTGTTCGCCGCGCCGATTTCGACGTTGTGGAATTAGTCGGGAAAACGCACCGATGCGCACGCCCGCCTCAGCGTGATTCATCGCCCGGAACGGGCTGGTGTCGAACAGCTGCCCAGATGCGCATACGCGTCGAGACAACGCAAATCCGTTTCGAGCATTTCGCTGAGAAGGTCCCAGGCGGCGGCCTCGGTACGCACCCGTTCGACCTCGCCGGAAATGCCGGGATGGCCGCGGTAGCGCC
>DASVCI010000086.1:0-12506 GCA_036381695.1 Steroidobacteraceae bacterium | reverse complement strand
CTGATAGCGCGCGCCGAGCGTGACGAGCAAGCGCTCCTCCATGAACATCAGCGTATCGGCCAGCGCTGCGCTCGAGGTCTTGGTCCTGGTGGTAGTCAGCGGGTCGAACAGCACGCCGCCGGTAAAGAAGTCCGCTGGCGGTGGATCGACCTGCACGGGTTCATAAATGTTGCTTGCGAAGCCGGCCAGGAAGTTCGACAAGGCGTACGCATTCTTGGAATCGAGGTCGAAGATCGAGGTTTGAATGCTCAGTCGGTGACCGACCGCACCCGTGTCGAAGCGAGTACGCAACCCGATCTCGCTCGTGGTCACCCGATCCTCGCGGTAATTGTCGAAGCGGTAGGCCGAGGAGCTGCCGTCGCCGTTCGCGGTTGGGTTGGCCAGCACGTTGTGCTCTTCGCTGTCGCGGACACCGCTCGCCGCCCACACACTCGTGTTCTCGGTAACGTCATACTCGCCGCGCGCTACACCGAAGAAATCCTTTTCGGCACTGAACGTCCAGTTCTGAGCGAAATTCGACGAGGCGTCCGCCGCACGAGGCAGGCCGCCGATGCCGCTCGGCGTTACGCTCGGGCGAGGCGCATCGAGGCGATGGTCTTGCCAGCCGAAATCGGCCGAGAACCGCGCTCGGTCGCCGCGATAGTCGATGCCGAGCGAGGCCATGCTCAGCTCGCGCTCCTGATTGTCGATCGACATTTCTCCGTCGCGGCGCACGCCGTTGATGCGCATGCCGAAGCCACCGAAGCGGCGGGCGAAGTCGGCGGCCAGATAGCTCTGGCCTTCGTTCTCGTAGCCGGCGCTCAATCGATTGAGCGGCTGATCCGGCGCACGCTTCGGCACGAGGTTGAATGAGCCGCCGAGGCCGCTGCCGTTTGGTGCAGCGCCGTTCAAGAAGCTGTTCGCGCCGCGGAACACCTCGACGCGCTCGAGAAATTCCGCCGCGACGTACTGACGCGGCAACAGGCCGTACAAGCCGTTGTAGCTCATGTCGTCCGAATACACGGGGAACCCGCGCACGACGTAGAGCTCCTGGAAGTTGCCGAAGCCTCGTGCCACCCGCACGCCGGGATCGCTCTGCACGACATCGGCGACGCTGCGCGCCTGGAGATTGCGCATGAAGTCGGCGGTGTAGTTCGTGCTGTTGAACGGCGTATCCATCATGTCGAGGTTGCCGAACAGACCCACACGACCGCCCCTCGCGACCTGTCCGCCTGCATAGTCCGGCGTCAGATCGACTTGCGAGCCGGTAACGATGACGTACTCGAGGATCTCGTTGGCATTGCCCGGGGTGGACTGCGTTTGCGCATACGCAGCGGGCATGGCGAGAAGAAGCGGCAGCGCGCCCATCCTCAACGGCGCATGCCAGCGACGGCGCGGCGGGCAGGACTCAGGCTGCGGGTACATGGTCGTAACTCCCCATTGGCTTATAGAAATAAGAAGCTCGCCTGAGCGCAGAGTACTGCCGGCTGGAGTAGCGAAAACATCCAATTTTCGAAAGTGCTGGGGTCCAACGACGACGGCACCCGAAAATCACCGCTGCGATGCGGCACGCAGGCGCCGGATGGCCTCCCTCGCCTCCCTCTCATTGAGGCTGGCGAAGCCCAGCCTGAGGCCGCGTCGCACGCCCGGCTGGGCCACGAACGAGCGTGAGGGGGCCACCCAGAGCCGCTTGCCCGGCGCCTTCTCGTCGATGCGATCGAGCAGCTCCTGGTTACGGAAACGCACCCAGAACGCGAGGCCCCCGTCGGGAATGTCGAACTCGACCAGCTCGCCCATCTCCTCGGTCAGCGTGGCGGCGAACGTTTTGCGCCGGCGCGCGTAGATCTTGGTCGCCGCACGCGCCTGACGGCGCACCTCGCCGCTGTCGAGCAGCTCTGCCACCGCGTCCTCGGTCAGGGTATTGCCCATGCTGTCCACCAGCATGACTTCCTGCGCGAGCGCGTCGACTACCCTGCTCGGCGCCACGACGTAGCCAATGCGCAAGGCGGGCAAAACGAGCTTCGACAGAGAGCCTATGTAGATCACGCGCTCCGGCGCGTAGCTCGCCATCGGCAGCAAGGGCTGCGTCGCGAAATGGAACTCGTAATCGTAGTCGTCTTCGATCACGGCGAAAGAGAACTGCCGGGCCAGCTCGAGCAAGCGCAACCGGCGATCGGGTTGTAATGCGACCGTCGTCGGAAACTGGTGGTGCGGCGTGAGAAAGATGGCGCAGACGCGGTGCAAGCGGCACATGCGCTCCACGTCCTCGACGTTCACTCCCTCCTGGTCCAATCCGACCGGTACGATATGAGCACCGCACTCGCGAAAGACGGCGACTGCGGGCTGATAGGTGAGCGCCTCGACGAGCACCGTGTCGCCGGGACGGACCAGCGCCCGGGCGGCCAGATACACGCCCATCTGACTGCCGCGAGTGATGCAGATGTTCTCCGGCTCGGCGACCAGCCCTCGTTCTGTGCGCAGCATGTTGGCGAGCGCCGTACGCAGCCGCATCGAGCCGCGCGGATCAGCATAGGAAAGACGGTTCTCGCGCGCGGCTCGATAGATCGCCGCCCGATAGGTGCGCACCAGGGCATCGGGCGGGAACAAGCGTCCGTCCGGCGAGCCCTCATCGAGCTTCAGCCACTGCGGTCCCGCGAGCGGCTGCATCGGCCCGGCTACTTTGTACTGATACTGCGGGACAGCCGTGATCGTGGAGTGCTCCGCCAGCCGCGCGCTGTGCGCTGCGAGGTCGGGCAGAGAGGGCGAAACGACCGTGCCGCGCGTGCCCAGAGATGTGAGCCAGCCCTGCGCGATGAGATCCTCGTACGCCAACACGATCGTCTTGCGATTGACGCCGAGGATCTGTGCGAGCTGTCGGCTGCTCGGCAAAGGCGCGCCGGGCAGGAGCCGTCCGCGCTGGATCTCGTGGATCAGCGCGTGGATGACCTGCCTGTAGAGGGGCGTTTCCAGCCTCGGGTCGATTCGCTCCAACAGCATGCTGAGAACGATGAGCGGCGCCAGAGGCGGGCACTATAGCAAACGCGCTCTTCGTCAGCGGGCTGCGCGGGATCCTCCATGTGGCTCGAAAAAGGCCGGGCGTCCCGACGAGATCAGAACGCCCAGCGCGCGACCATCTGCCAGGACGGGCCCGCCTCTTCGGTTTCCAGCTCGTACTCGTCGTAGTTACGATCGATCTGGTCGGCCAGGTTGTCGAACTTGTGGAAGAGCTCGTCCTTCGAGGCATCGAGCAGGTTGTTGGCACTCAAGCGCACCGAAAAGCGATCGCCGAAGCGCTTCTCGACGAACAGGTCCAGCTCCTCGCCGTACCTGATCGTGACTTCCTCGGCGAGCAGGCGGCTGAACGCGTCACCCTGCTTGCGGAACGTCGCGCCGAAGGACACGTCCCAGGACGGCAGGTCGTGAATGAAGCCGACGTTGTAGACGCTCCTCGCCTGGTCGTTGAAGCGGCGCTCGCCGAGAAAGTCAGTGACCTCGGAATTCACCCAGGAATAGTTCAGGAACACGCCGGTGTTCGGCAAACCGAGTGCGGTCAGCGGGGTCGACAGATCGAGCTCAACCCCGTACACGCGGCCCGTTCCGACGTTCTCGGAAGTAAAGAGCCAGCTCTCCGGCTCGAACTCGCCGCCAGCGGCAGCGGCCGCAGCCCGTAATGCCGCGTCCGCAGCCGCCTGCGCTTCTCTCCTGGAAGCGCCCGGATTTTCATCCAGGTAGTCGTCCATGAAGTCCTCGGCAAACTCCTCGTTGGCCAATGCATCCTCGCCGATGCTCGCGAGCGCGTCCTGGCTCGCGATGCCGGTGTTGGTCAGCTCGATCAGGTCCTCGATCCTGCGGTAGAAGAGATTGATGCCGACCACCCCGTGCCGGCCGAGCCGGCGCTCGTAGCCCAGGTCGACGCCGCGGGCGGTTTCCATCTCGAGCTCAGGATTGCCGATGTAGTCATTGTCCCCGTACTCGGCGTCGAGCAGCGCCGGGATCAGCTCGTTGAAGTTCGGGCGCTTCACGCTCCCGGCGAGCGAGAGGCTGATGCGGTCGTTCTCCGTCAGGTCCCACTTGAAGTGCAGCGATGGCAGGAGCTTGTCCTCGTCCGAGCTGCTCGCGCCTTCGACATTGCCGTCCTCGACGTAGCGGATGTCCGAATCGGTGGTTTCGTAGCGCAGGCCCAACTCCCAGCTCAGCCTGCCGACTTCTCCGGAGAAGCGCGCGTACGGATCCAGACGCTCTTCCTCGATCACGCTCGTGATGACGCTGTCCGGCTCGTAGACGACCGGGTCGCCTTCGTTCTCCGCTTCCCACTCCAGGTTGGTGTACGTAATGTCACGCTTTTTGCGGCGGTAGTCGACGCCGAGCTCCGTCCGGACGACCGTGCCGAGCGGGCGCTCGTGCGCCAGCTTGAAGCCGGTTTCCGCATCGTCGGCGTCGACGGCCTGCGCCTCTGCCTCGGAGCTCTCCCACTCGGCGCCCTCAACGCTCCACACGTCGTCCCAATTGGACGCGTCGCTGACATAGGAGTGCGACTCTTCGGTCGAGGCACTGTCGTCCTGGAAGCGGGCATGATCGAGAGCGAGGCGCGTGGTCCCGCCCAGCATGTCGAACTTGTATTCGGCGCCGAGCCCCCAGTTCTTCTGGTTGATCGGGTTGAGACCCGGCACGCGGGAGTTGATCGTCTCGTCTTCGTCCAGCTCTTCCTCGAAGGACACTTCCGTCACGTCGCGGTCGGTCTTGACGAAAAAGCCGTCCAGCGTGAGGCGGCCGGTCGCGCCCGTCCGGACGCTGTACGAGAGGTTGGCCGAATAGTCGCGGCCGTCCTTCACTTCGGTCTGGTCTTCCCAGCTCACGAGCTCGTCCCGCGAAGGATCGGCGAAGCGATCGGAACGCTTCTCCTTGGCGCGATAGCGGTCCTGGACGTTGAGGCTCGCGAGAATCCGGCCGCCGGCGAAATCGCCGCTCGTCACGGCCCCGAAGGTCGGGTTCGCTTCGCCGTCGTACCAGCGATTGAGACCGGTGCGAACGTAGGTGCCGTCGAATGAGTAAGAGTCACGCAGGATGATGTTGATGGCGCCGGCGACCGCATCGCCGCTGCGATCGGCCGTGTTGCTGCGCAGGATCTCGATGCGCTCGACCATTTCCGCCGGAATGCGATCGACCCAGAACGACCGGTCGTCACCGGCGCCCGGCACCTTCTTGCCGTTGATGAGCACCTGTGTGTAACCACCGGCAAGGCCACGCAATTGAGGACCGTCGTATTCCATGATGTCCGAGCCGACGAAGCCTGCGCCGGGCACTCGCTTGAGCATGTCGCCGACGGTGTTCGGCTCGAATTTCTGGAAGTACTCGAGGTCGTAGCTCAGCACCGGCGCGGTGTCGGCCGCCCGGTCGCGGTAGCGGGTGGCGTACACCACCACTTCCTGCACTTCATTTAATGGCTGTTGGCCCGCCGGCGCCTCCTGACCCACCGCCGTACCCTGCGACAGCGCCGTTGAAACAGCCGTCGCGACCAGCCAGTTCACCCCACGAACATGCTTCGACATACCGCTCCCCATGCAAGGACTGCTGCACGGGGCGGCAATGTGCTGCCGGGGTGTGACAGTGCGGTCTCATGTGAGTGACAGTCACGTGACACTGACTGCTGCGAGACGGGAACAGCGACTTGCGGGGATGTGACGGTTCGTCGTGCCCTCGCCTGCTCCGGTCAGATCCAGCGCCGCACGGAGGCCGTGTATGCCTCATAGTCGGCGCCGAATCTGTGCCGCAACGCCCTCTCTTCGGGCAGGATCTGAAACCGGTTCATATAGGCGACGAACAGGGGCAGCACGAGCAGGGCCAGGCCGTTCGAAAGCGCAATGCCCCAGCCCGCCAGGATCAGCAAGAAACCAAGGTACATCGGATTTCGGCTCCAGCGATAGATGCCGGTTCGAACGACGGACGATGCAGCCTCCGGCGTTCTCGGATCCACCGTCGTTTGCGCTCGCCGGAAAGCAGCGATGCCAGCGCCAATGATCACGATTCCGAGCACGACTAGCACGGTGACGACCCCCTTGCGTGCAGGCACTTCGAATCCGAGTAATGGGGTCGCCTCCGCAAGCAGCCACATTACCGCTGCTGCGATCAGGACTACGATCACCGGCGGCACCTTCAACTCCAATCGACTCACGATACGCCCCCCTACGTTATCAGGCTCATGTCTCACGAGCTGCTGGCTACTTTACGGCACGCCCAGCGCACGCATCTCTTCGAGGTATCTCTCACGCGTCTTTGCGCGAGGCGTCTCGACATTGCCCACTATGGTCGTTCGGATCGGAGAAAAGCCAGTAAAGCTCAGGATGTTGCGCTCCAGGCTCTTGAGACTGTGCGCCCGGTAATACCATCGATAGAAGAACGCGGGCATTCCCATCGTGACGACCACGCGTGCGGAACGCCCGGCCAACCGTTTCTTCGGCAGCCCACCCTTGCGCGCCGGACCGAAGGCGAAGCCCGGCCTGAACACCTGCTCGAGGAATCCTTTCAGCAATGCCGGCATCGAGCCGAGCCACAACGGATACAGGACGACCAGGTGCGTACACCACTTCAGCCGCTCCTGAGCGCGTGCGATCGTCGCCGCCGGCTGTCCTCGTCGAAAGTCGTCGTTCGAGCGCAATAAGGGGAAATCCAGGTCCGCGACGCGGAGGACCTCTACGTCGTGCCCCGCTTCCCGGGCGCCTGCCGCGTAGGCTGCGGCGAGTGCATGGATAAAGCGTTCCGCCGCACCGTCAGGATGCCCATCGACGATCAGCACTCTTTGCGCAGACTTTTTCATTCTCATTGGAGATCACCGTCCGAAGCTCGAGCCGTCATCGCCGAATATGACCCTTCGGCCGCGGCGAGTTTACTGCGCCTTGCCGCTAGAGCGTTTCGTCGCTGATGAGAATGAGGATCGTCTGCGCTGACTCGCGCGGGTGGCGGGCCTCCGGCTTGCCTCAGGCCAGGCTCCGGTCGCGGGACAGTCGATTGATCAGAATGGCTCCGATGAAGGCCGCGAAGCAGACCGCCGCCACGTACCAATAGAACCACGATTCATGGCCGGCGCGCTTGAGGAACAGCGCCACGTAGGCGGCAGACCCGCCGAACACGGCGGCAGCCACATTGTGTGCGAGCCCGACGCCCAGGGCGCGAATGTGCACGGGGAATAGCTCGGATTTGAACAGCCCGCTGATCGAGCTGTAGAAACTGAGAATCGTGAGCGCAGTGACGATCAGCAGGAACGCTTGGAAAGGACTGCTGACAGTCTCGAGCGCGCTCAGAAGTGGAACTGCTGCAAACGTCATGAGGCCGCCGAAAAGCAGCAGACAATTGCGCCGGCCGAGCCAGTCGGAGAGGGCGCCGAAAACAGGCTGCAGCACCATGAAAGTCACCATGGCGCTGATCATGACGACGCTCACGACCTCGATGTTCATCCCGGCCGTGTTGACCAGGAAGTTCTGCATGTAGGTCGTGAAGGTATAGAGAACGATCGCACCTCCGCTCGAGATCGACATGACGACGAGGATGGCGAGCGGATGGCGCACCAGGCCCCGCAAGCTGCCGCTCTCGGGCTTTCTGGCTTGCTCCGAAACCGTCTCGTGCATGGCACGACGGAACAGCAACACTGAGGCCGCGAGCGCGGCGCCTACAAAGAAAGGAATTCGCCAGGCCCAATCCCGGATCGCCTCCCCGCTCAGGATCTGCTGCAGCACGAAGAGCATCCCTATGGCGCTCAGCTGCCCCGCCATGATGGTGACGTACTGAAAGGAGGCGAAAAAGCCGCGCCGTCCTGCGATCGCCGCTTCGCTCAAGTAGGTGGCCGCGGGCCCGTACTGGCCGCCCGTTGAGAATCCCTGCACGAGCCGTGCGACCAGCAACAACGCCGGCGCCCAGGCGCCGATCGCCTCGTACGTGGGAAGCAGCCCTATCACCAGCGAGCCGGCGCCGATCATCAGGATCGAGGCAATCATGGCCGCGCGGCGACCGTGACGATCGGCATAGCGGCCAAAGAACCACGCACCGATCGGCCTGATGAGGAAGCCTGCGGCGAAGATTCCCGCAGCGTTGAGAAGCTGCGCCGTCCTGTCGCCTTCGGGAAAGAACGAAGGCGCGAAGTACAGCGCCATGAACGCGTACGCGTAGAAGTCGTACCACTCGATGAGATTTCCAGCGGAGCCGGCGAGGATTGCCCGGATGCGCTGTCTGTAGCTGAGCTGGCGCAACGAGCCCTCCGCGGCCAGCGCAGGCGCAATCACTGTCATCGAAGGCTCGTTGCCTGTCATCAGCTCGCCCGACCTTCACTCATCTCACCACTTCCTCCGCGAACAGTGCCTCGATCTCCGTCTCGTCGTAACCGCACTGGCGCAGCACGTCCCTGGTGTCGGCGCCGAGCCCCGGCGCGGCACGATCCGGGCGCTGCTCGATGCCCTCGAAAATCACCGGCTGCGGCAGCGCGCGAGCAATATCGCTCGGATAATCGCCGTTCAAATCGAAGAATCCGACATCCTGCAGATGCGGATCCGTCAGCAGGTCGTCGAGCGTATTCACCTCCGAACACGGGATGTCCAGCTCGAGGAGCACCGAGATCCACTCGGCCGTCGTGCGCTCCACCAGCACCCGGGCCACCTCGCCGTACATGAAATCGATGCGCTGACCGCGCTGCACGGCATCGGCGAACCAGGGCGCCTGCAGAATGTCGTGGCGCCCGGTCTCTCGAAAAAATCTTTTCCACTGCTCGGCTGTGTACGGCAGCACTGCGATCCAACCGTCTTTGGTGCGATACGGCCGACGGTTGGCGGACAGGATTCTTTCGTAGCCGACCGAACCCTTCTCGCCCGCAAAAGTCGCCCCCGCAAGATGCTCGTTCAGGATGAACGACACGAGCGCTTCGAACATCGGCGCTTCGACCTTGATCGGCCCGGCGCGGCCGCGCAAGCGCGCGATGAGGGCCGCGAGGATTCCGTAGACGGCGTACAGCGCGCCGACTTTGTCGGCCACGGTCGTCGGAATGAAGCGGAAGTCCTCGCCGAGCGCACCCGAGAGGCCCGCGAGCCCGCTCGCAGCCTGGATCACATCGTCGAAGGCCGGACGGTCCCGATAGCGGCCGCGCTGGCCGAAGCCGATCGCCGAGCAGTAGATGAGCCGGGGATTGATGGCGACTGCCGCCTCGAAGCCGAGGCCGAGTCGCTCCATCGCCTCGACCCGCATGTTGTGCAGCAGGACGTCCGATCGGGCGATGAGTCGGGCGGCCACCAATCGGCCCTGCTCGCGCTTGAGATCGAGCGCCAGCGTCTTCTTGTTGCGATTGTTATTCACATACATCGCGCCCATTCCCGGGCGCGCGCACGGAGGCGTGTCCCGCGCGATGTCGCCCGTCAGCGGCTCGATCTTGACGACCTCCGCGCCGAGATCGGCCAGAATCTGACCGGCGAAGGGTCCCATCACGACTGCGCTCAGTTCCAGCACCCGGATGCCTTCTAACAACGGTGTCATGCCTGCTCGTACTGCTCGCTGCGGTTCCGTCACGTCATCCTCGGCCCATGCGCGGCAGTACACAGTGTCCTTGACCGAGACTCAATGCTATCGTGATTATTTGTCGATGCCTTTGATACGAGCAGCGGAGACATCGTGATCGTTCAAGTGATCGCTTCGCGAAGCTGGGTGTTCCGGTCATGCGCACTCGCCTGACGCTGCCGCAGCTCGCGGCCTTTTTGAAGCTCGCGGAGCTGCGCAGCTTCCGGGACGCTGCACTGGCGCTCAATGTCTCGCAACCGGCTTTGAGCCGAACCATCCAGCTCATCGAGGGCCGCATCGGCGCACGACTGTTCGATCGGGACACGCGCACTGTCACATTGACTCCCGCCGGAGAGAAGCTTCAACCGCTCGCCGAGCGGCTCCTGCGCAACTACGAGGCGACGTTCGAAGAGCTCGACGCGTTCATCAGCGGCCAGGAGGGCCACATTCGAATCGCCGCGCTCGCCTCGATTGCCGCCGCGCTCCTGCCGCCGACCATCGCCGCTTTCCAGAAGCGTTGTCCCGCAGTGCGCATCGACATCTGGGAGGACGTGACGCTGCCGGTCCACAGGGCGGTCAGCGCGGGCGAAGCAGACATCGGGCTCGCAACGCCGCCACAAACGAGCGGCGAGCTGAACTACAAACCGCTCATGCGCGATGATCTCGTGCTGGTATGCCGGGTCGACGATCCCCTGACGCAGCGAGACGAATACGAGTGGTCAGTGTTCGCCGAGCGCCCCTTCATCGGCATGTCGCCGGAGAGTGCGCTACGTGCCATGATGGATAACGCGTTCCTGCAATCGGGCCTCACCGTCAAGCCGCTCTTCAACTGCAAGCAGCTCACCACAATCGGTGCCCTCATCACCGCCTCGCTGGGTATTTCCGCCTTGCCTCGCCTCACACTCGCCCAGCTCGCATCGCCCGCGCTGACCTGGCGCCCGCTGAAGAACCCCTCGGTGTCGCGCTCCATCGGGATCGCAACGCGCGCCGGCCACTCTCTGTCGCCGGCTACGCTGATTTTCCTGCGCGAGCTGGAGGCGCAGGCGCGGCTTTTGTCCTCCAAGTCCACACCGACCGCGCCCTGCTGAACGGCAGGCACCCTCGTACGCTTCCTTTGCCGGCTCCTCAGTACCGATACGCCACCTGCAAGCCGATCGTGCGCGGCCTGAACGAGTAGTCCGTGTAGATCGGCGTGTTGCGCGTTCGATCGAGAGCCAGGTGCGGCAGCGCGTTGAGCAGGTTGTTCGCGAACAGGGCCACCTCGAGATTCGAGAAGTACGCGCCCACCCTGACGTTCACGAGATGGTTCTCATCCGTCACCGGATCGAGCGGGTCGTAACTCACCGTCTTCGGATCGGTCGTGCCGCTTCTGCCCAGCCTCGAGTTGTACATGTAGTCTGCCCGCACGTACGCATCGAAGCCGCCCGGAGCGATGAAGGCGTACTCCGCATTGGTCACGATCGTGAGCGGCGGCCCGCTGCCCGGAATCGTCGAGCCGTCGCTCAGCAGCGTTCTTCCGCCGAAGACCACGGGCGCGGTGAGCTCGGTGTCCTTGTAACCAACCGAAAGCCTGACGGTCAGCGGATCGGCGATCCGGGCCGTGAGCTGGAAATCCACGCCGGTGCTGGTCGCGCCACCCCCGTTGGTCACGAAGCCGAGCCCGCAGCTCGTGAGGCTCACGTTCGTCTGAATGTCGCTCCAGACGATGTGATACACGCTGGTGTCGAGCTGCAATCGACCGTCGAAGAGCTGGTTCTTCGCGCCGATCTCGTAGCTCCACACCGAATCGGGGTCATACTGCTCGGGAGAAGTGCCGTCGATGAACCCGAGCGAAATGAGCTCCTCGCGGCATGTGGAGGCGACACGCGCCTGCGCGCCGCCGTTGCGATAGCCCTTGGCAATGTTCGCGTAGAACAAGTTCGAGTCGTCGCGCTGATATGAAAGCCCGATTTTCGGCGTCACCGGCGTGTCCGTCGCAGTCGCGTGACCTCCAGGATGAGCGATCGCGAAAGGCCCCTCGCCCAGCGCGAACTCGCCGACCTCGACCGGAATGCAAGGTGCGCCGCCAGGCGCGCCGGTCGGCGGGACGCAAGCGCGCCGATGCGGCTGATTCAAGTTGTTGCTCGGCCCGCCGTAGCTCGAAGTGAACTCGATCTCGGTCTGCGAGACGCGCAGGCCCGCCGTGAGCGTGAGCCGATCGGTGAGCTTGAAATCCACTTGGCCGAAGCCAGCAAGCTGCTCTGTTCGCGTCAGGAGCCTGGCGTGCCACGTGGTGCCATCTTCCCACTGCGTGTCGCCGTAGTAGTTGACGAATGCGCTGTATCCGGGGCCGAACGGCGGGCCATCGGTCGTCGCACCGAGGAGCGTAGGAAGTCGCGCGACGAAGTTCGGCCGGTTCCACTGAATCGAGAACTGCTTGTTGTTCGAGTAGAACAGGCCCGCAACCCAGCGCAGCCGAGCGTCGGGATCGTTCGTCTGCAGGCGGACCTCCTGAGTGAACACGTCCTGTGAGTTGCCGTATTTCGCATACGCGAAGTCTCCAGGTTCGGGCACCTGCCTTCCGGCGAACAATCGCGTGTAGAGCGCTGTGTAATCCGCGGTGCTTGCCTGATCTCGCGAGAAGTAGGCCGTGGTCGCGATGAGATCGAGATTGTCGAGCTCCCAGTCGGCAGTGAGCGACGGCAGGATGAACTCGTCTTCGCCGCCGATCTCCTTCGGAGCGCCAGGCAGCTCCACGTGGGCTTCATCGACGGTCGCACTGAACAGCGGCTGGCTGAAATCGGTGTCGCTCCGATCCGAAGTCGCCGCCCAGTAGGAATTGGTGTCGCCGCGCCTGCGCTTCTCGTACATGAGCGCCGGTGCAATCGTGAGGTTCTCGGTCGGCGCCCAGTTGAGCGCGGCGCGAAAGGCCGCGGTCTCGATCCAGTTCGTGTCGGCAATCCCGCCGCTTGACGGAGTAAACGTCAAGGAGTCCGGCCCGAGCTCGCCGCGCGGGC
>DASVCI010000085.1:0-2601 GCA_036381695.1 Steroidobacteraceae bacterium | reverse complement strand
AGGACACCACGCCGCCGGTCACACAGATAAAGCGAGTCATTTGAGGCACCGTCGCATGCAGGAATTGGGGCTCGAACAGGTGAGACGCCGCGACGCCTCACCGTCATTACGACGGGAGCACAGTGTAACCGAAGAGCGCAGGCGGAAAAAGGATCGCGTGAGCGCGCGGGACGATCTGATCTGCGCGGCCCTCGAAAAGAGGTCTCAACGATTGTCGGCTTGCGCCACGATCGCGGGTTTGTTCTCCCAAACGATCGCGACAGCACGCTCACCCTCACTGGCCGCGTACTCTTGCGCAACCCACAGGTCTGCGACAGCGGCCAGTTGTCCGGCGCTGTACACCAGCGGCAATCGCTCGCGCCACCAAGGCAATACACGCGAGCTCTGCAGAAGCTTCTTAAGCGCCCTGTGATGCGCATCACCGGCCGGTCTGAAACGTTCCCCGCCGCGACGGAAGCGAACCGTAAGCGGCCAGCTCAATTTCTCGTGCGCGAGCCCTGCGTGCGCGGCGACGACACGCAAGCGGCCGAGCCCGGCCGGAAGCTCGAGCGCCTCTCCTTCCGGCCACTTGAGCTCGAGCCCTTCCGGAAGCCCGCTTTGTAGGGGGATGCAATACAGCAAGCCCGCATGACGGCGCATTTGAGCGTCGTCCCATTCGACGCATGGCTCGCGATCCTCGCCTGCGCTCAGCATGTCGTGCCCGATGGCGGCGAGCTTGCGGCTCGAGGGCGCTCGCACGCCCTGTTGCTTGATCCAGTAGCGAAGGAGGTTGCGCCGGCGCTCGGGCTCGAGCGCCTTCAGGGCCGGGACGCGCAAGCAAGGGCCAACCAACGCCGCGCGCGCATCTGCTTCGGCCAGGGAGTCGAGCAGTCGGCCGGCCTCGCCCAGATGCATTGCCGAGCGCACCGCGCTGTGCATCACTGAGGGCCAACGCTCGCGCAAGGCTGGGACGACCTGATGCCGCAAGTAATTCCTGTCGAATCCGACGTGCTCGTTCGACGGATCGTCGATCCAGCTCAAGCCTCGCTCCCGGGCCCAGGTCTCGAGCTCCGCCCGGGAGAACGGTAACAGCGGCCGCGCGTGCCAGCCCGGCGGGAAAGCTTGCAGGGCCGGCATTGCGCTCAGCCCCCTCACTCCCGCTCCGCGCACCAGGGCGAGCAGCATGGTCTCCAGCTGATCGTCCGCGTGATGGGCGGTGAGCAGCACTTCATCCGGCCGCAGCTCTTTCCTCAGCGCTTCGTAACGGGCCTTGCGGGCCGCAGACTCGAGCCCACCGGCCCCGTCAGCCGCAGGCACCTCGACCGACAGAGCTGTGCACTCGATGCCGGCTTCCCGCGCCGTACGCACGCAGTGCTCGCGCCACTTCGATGAATCCGCTTGCAGCCGGTGATCGACGTGAACGGCCCGCAAACGATAGGGCGCGCCTCGAGCGACGAGCTCGGCCAGCGAATGAAGCAGGACGCTCGAATCGAGCCCACCGCTGTACGCGATGCAGAGCGCGCCGTTTGCTTGCGCCGGGACGATCTCCCTGAGCGATTCGAGCAGCGCCGAAGGGGAGTATCGTTTCATGTCTCGGCGGCGCGGTGCGGGGCGCGCGCCGCCCGCCTTTATCCGTCGCTGTACACGCCGTACCCGCGCAGCCGCTGCTGGCGTTGCTGCACGAGCTGCTCGAGCGGCAGCGTCTCGAGATCGCTCAAGTGCCGCTTGAGCGCATCCTTGACCGAGTCCGCCATCGCCTGTGGATCCCGGTGCGCGCCGCCGAGCGGCTCCTTGAGGACTTCATCGACCACGCCGAGCTTGGCGATGCGCTCGGCGCTCACGCCCATGGCCTCGGCCGCCAGATCCTTCTTGTCGGCGCTGCGCCAGAGGATGCCGGCGCAGCCTTCCGGAGAAATCACCGAATAGATGCTGTACTGGAGCATCAGCAACCGATCGCACACGCCGATCGCGAGCGCTCCGCCCGAGCCGCCCTCCCCGATCACGATGCTGACGATCGGGGTGGCGAGCGTGGACATCACGAAGAGGTTGCGCGCAATCGCCTCGCTTTGCCCGCGCTCTTCGGCGCCGACACCGGGGTAGGCGCCGGCGGTGTCGATGAACGTGATCAACGGCAATCGGAAGCGCTCGGCCAGGCGCATCAGGCGCAGCGCCTTGCGATAGCCCTCGGGCTTGGGCATGCCGTAATTGCGCCGGACGCGCTCCTTCGTATCGCGCCCCTTCTGCTGCCCGATGATCATCACGGGCTTGCCGTCCAGGCGCGCCGGCCCGCCGACGATGGCCGGGTCGTCGGCGTACATGCGATCGCCGTGCAGCTCCTGAAAGTCGGTGAAGATCGCGTTGACGTAGTCGAGCGTGTAGGGACGCTGCGGATGACGCGCAAGCTGCGCGATCTGCCACTGCGTCAGGTTCGAGAAGATGCTGGTGGTCAACGCCCGGCTCTTGGCCCGCAACCGGGCGATTTCCTCGGCGATGTTCACCTCGGCATCGCTCGAGACGAACTTCAGCTCGTCGATCTTGGCTTCGAGCTCCGCGATGGGGGCCTCGAAGTCCAGAAAATTCATGGCCATACAGCGAATGCCTTCAGGAAAAGCGCGGAACATA
>DASVCI010000084.1:0-16853 GCA_036381695.1 Steroidobacteraceae bacterium | reverse complement strand
ATCGGCCCAATCCTGCTAGGTTGCGCCGCACCGGTTCACATCCTCACGCCGTCCGTCACGGTTCGGCGCATAGTGAACATGGCGGCGCTGACGGTGGTCGACGCCAACGCGAGATGAGCGCTTTTGCCTCCCCTCCCCCGCGTGCGGGGAAGAGACACGGTGGGGAACGCAAACGCTGGTGCCTCGCGTCCCCCGCTTGCGGGGAGGGACAGGTGGGGAACGCAAACGCTGGTACGTCCCCTCCCCCGCTTGCGGGGAAGGGAAAGGGTGGAGGAACGCAAACGGTGGTACGTCCCCTCCCCCGCTTGCTGGGGAAAGACAGGGTGGGGGACACAAACGCTGGTACGTCCCCTCCCCCGCGTGCGGGGGAAAGACAGGGTGGGCGGACGCAATCGCTGGTACGTCCCCTCCCCCGCTTGCGGGGGAGGGACAGGGTGGGGGACGCGCTGGCGTTCAGCGCGTTTCGAGACGAGGCGTTTCGAACCGAGAGCGAAGCTCCGAAAAGTAGGCCATGGCCAGGGCAGCGCCCCACAGCATGGCCGCGCTCTCGATGAGCACTACGGTCAGGCCCGAGTACGCGCCGGCGCCGAATGCCGGCGAGAACATGATCGACAGCAGCGTCGTCCAGAGCGCGAGTGCACGAGCCCAAGGCTTCAAAAGCATGAGCCCGAGAGCCGCAACGAACACGCCCACGCTCACGATCGCAAGCGCGAGCACAACCGGCTCGGAAGGCCCGGGCGACGCCTCGAGGTAAGCCTCATAAGCCGCTTCGAGCGGCTTGGGCAACAGATCCGGCCACCACGTGTCAGCGAACGCGGCCAGCACGCTGAGCGTCAGGCTCGAAGCGATCAGCACCCGGAACACATTGAGTGTGTGACCCATGCGCAAAGCCCTTTTTTGGTTTGCGCAATTATGAGCGAGGCGCCGCGGAATCCCGAAACGCGAGCGCCCCGCTCATTGGCAGAGTGCGCGTGACCCTCAGGTCGAGACCACGGGCTGCGGCGTCATACCTGACCCCTCACCCGCGGCTTCCTGCTCGGTCCCCTCAGTCGGCTTATGCTGGGTGGCGATCAGCGTATAGAACACCGGCACCACGAACAGCGTGAACAGGGTGCCGACGATCATGCCCGCCACCAGCACGATGCCGATGCTGTTGCGCGCCTCGGCTCCCGGCCCGGACACGAGGACCAGCGGGAAGTGCCCGAATACCGTGGCCGCCGAGGTCATCAACACCGGCCGCAAGCGCGTCAAGGCGGCTTGACGGAGCGCGGCGATCTTCTCGAGACCGCGCTTCTGCAGCGTGTTCGCGAACTCCACGATCAGAATGCCGTTCTTCGCGATGAGGCCCACCAGCGTGATGAGCCCGACCTGCGAATAGATGTTGATCGTCGTCAGGTCGAGGAACGTGAAGAGCAGCGCGCCCGAGATCGCGAGCGGCACCGAGCCGATCAGCACGATCAGGGGATCGCGGAAGCTGTGGAACTGCGCTGCCAGCACGAGATAGATCAGGATCAGCGCAAATCCTAGCGTTGCGGTGAGCGCCTCTCCCTCCTGACGGATCTGCCGCGACTCGCCGGCGTAATCCAGAGTGATCGACTGGCCGCCCGCCTCGCGCGCGGCCTTCTCGAGCACCTCGAGCCCTTCCGCCTTGGTCACGCCGGGCGCGACGCCTCCGTAGATGCGGGCGGAGTTGCGCTGCTGGAAGCGGTTGAGCGTACGCGGGCCGGTGCTCGTCTCGATGCGGGTAAACGTCGAGACCGGGACGAGCTGGCCGTCAGGCGTCTTGATCTTGAGGTCGAGCAGCGGATCGAGCGTCGCGCGATCCTCATCGCCGATCTGCGGGATGACCTTGTAGCTTCGGTCAAAGTAATTGAAGCGGTTGACATAGGCGCCGCCGAGGAGCGTACCCAGCTCCCGCCCCACTGTCGCCAGATCGAGGCCGAGGTCGGCGATGCGCTCGCGATCGAGCACGACGCGGGCCTCGGGCAGGTCTACCTTGAGGTCCGTGTCCACGTACATGAACTTGCCGCTCCGCCAGCCGGCATCGAGCACGGCGTGCGTAGTCTCGAGCAACTGCTCGATCGGCCCGTCGCTCTGCACGATCAGCTCGACATCAAACTGCCCGGGCGTGGGCAAGGGCGGATCGAGCCGCGGGAAGACCCGAAGGCCGGGAATCTGCGAGACCGCCCCGTACACTTCGCCGAACATCTCTTCGGTCGAGCGGTCGCGCTCCTGCCAGTCCTTGGCCACGAGGCCGCCGAACCCGCCCCAGGCCGCGGTGAGCGACCACATGAACTCGGTCTCCTCGAACGAGGTAATTGCCTTGACTACTTCGAGCGAGTCGCGATTCGTCGCTTCGAGTGTCGAGTCCGGCGCGGCCTCGAAGAAGAGGCTGATGTGACTCTGGTCCTCGACCGGCGCCAGCTCCTGGCGCGAGTACTGATAGAGCGGCCACGCGGCCAGCGTCACGAGCACAGCCATGATCACGATCGCCGCGCGCATGTTGAGCGCGCGATCGAGCAGTTTCTCGTACGTCCGGCTGACGGAAGCGAAGGCGCGATTGACGATCCTGGTGAGGCGCGTCTCCTGACCATGCTGGTGCACGAAGCGCGAGCTCATCACCGGCGACAGGGTGAGCGCGACCAAGCCGGAGACGATCACCGCCGCCGCCAGGGTAATCGCGAACTCGAGGAACAACGAGCCGGTCAGCCCGCCCTGGAAGGCGATCGGGGTGTACACGGTCGCGAGCGTGATCGTCATCGCGATCACCGGGCCGCGCAGCTCCCTCGCGCCGATAAGCGCCGCTTGAATCCTCGATTTGCCCTCGCGGACGTGACGCTCCACGTTCTCGACGACCACGATCGCATCATCGACTACCAGGCCGACCGAGAGCACGATCGCAAGAATCGTGAGCAGGTTGAGACTGAACCCGAGCGCGAGCATGACCACGGCCGCGCCGAGGAGCGACACGGGCATCGCGACGAGCGGCACCAGCGCGGTGCGCACCGACCCGAGGAACAGGAACACCACCACTGCGACGATCAGGATCGTCTCGCCGAGCGTCTTGGTGATCTCCTTGAGCGCATCGCGCATGAACATGGTGCCGTCCCACACGAGGCGCATCTCGATGTCCTCGGGGAGCGTCGGCTCGATGCGTTCCATCTCCTCGCGCAGATGCTGCGCCACTTCGATCTCGTTCGAGCCCGGCAGCGGCCACACGCCCAGGTACACGCTCTGCCGGTCGTTGTACTTGGCGACCATGGCGGCTTCTTCGGCACCGAGCTCGACGCGCGCCACGTCGCTGAGTCGAACAATCGCCCCGTCGCGATCAGCGACGATCAAACGCTCGAACTCCTCGACCGCCCTCAAGTCAGTGTTCGCAAGCAGGTTCACCTGCACGAGGTTGCCCTTGGTCTGGCCGACCGCGGCGAGGTAGTTGTTACGACGGAGCGCCTCGTGCACATCGCCAGGCGAGAGATTGCGGGCTGCAAGCCGGTCCGGATCGATCCAGACGCGCATCGCCAGCGGGCGGCTGCCTTCGAAGCTCACGCGCTGCACGCCCTGGAGAGTCGACAACTGCGGCTGCAACGTTCTCGCGAGCCAATCCGTCAATGCCGGCACGTCACGCTGGCTCGACGTGAACCCGATATAGAACGTCGCGTACGGACGATCGGCGCGTTGAATCTCCACCACCGGAGGCTCGGCTTCGGCCGGCAGCTCCGAGCGAACCTGTTGAAGCCGAGCTGTCACCTCAGCGAGCGCATCGGTGCTGTCATGGTTCAGCTTCAAGCGCACCGTAATCGTGCTGAGACCGGCGCGGCTCGTCGATTCGACGTGATCGACGCCGCTGATGGCCGACACGACGCGCTCGATAGGCGTGGTCACAAAGCCACGCACAGTTTCGGCGCTCGCACCGGTGTAGACCGTCGTAATGACGATGGAGGAGCTCTCGATGCTCGGGAACTGCTGGACAGGCAGGGTCATGAGCGCCCTGACGCCCACCAGCGCGACCACGAGATTCACCACCGTCGCCAGGACGGGGTGCTTGATGAACACGTCAGTGAAAGCGCGCATGACTTCAGTAGCTCCCTGTTGATGGCGGCTCGCGACCCATCAAGTGTCGGCGGCGTTCGAGGCGACCACTTCAGGCTGGTTCACGATCGCAACCAGCACGGCATCGCGCAGCTTGAACGAGCCGGACGCCGCCACTCTCTCGCCGGGCTCGAGCCCTTCAGTAATCACGACTTCATCGCCTGCCATGGTGGCCACCTGGACGACTCGCCGCTGGGCGCGTGGCTTGCCCACTTCGTCTTCAGCTACGACGAAGACGTAGTCGCCTTCGGGCCCCTTGCGCAGCGCGCTCGCCGGAATCACGACCGCAAGACGCGCCTCGCTGACCGGCACCTCCACGCGCACTGAAGCGCCGGGCGCAGGCGCCCGCTGCGCGTCGGAAATCCGGGCCCGAACGGTCGCATTACGCGTGGACGGATCGACCCGGGCGTCGATGGCGATCACCTCGGCCGGCATCGCGTTCGAGTTGGAGCTGGCGAAGAGCTGCACCTTGTCCCCCGCGCTCAAACTGGCAGCAACCTGCTGCGAGACGGTGAAGTCGACATACGCCGTGTCGTCGACGCCCTGAAGTGTGGTCAAAAACGTGCCTTCATTCAGATACTGTCCGGGATGCACATCGGAAATGCCGACGCGGGCGCGAAACGGCGCCCTGATCGTCTTGCGCTCGATCACGGCCTTGAGTCGCTCGATCTGCGCGAGTGCGACGTCGCGCTCGGCACGAGCGCTATCCACTTCCATCTCGGAGGCGGCGCGGTGCTCCATCATCCTGAGCATCCGCGCGTACTGGGTTTCGGCCAGCTCGGCCTGCGCCTCGAGCGCCCGCAGGTCCGCCTGCTCGACCGAAACGTCGAGCGCGACCAGCACCGTCCCCGGCTCGACTATCTGACCTGGTACGAGCGAGACGTGGCGCACCGTACCGGGAAGCTCGTTGCGAACCGTGATCGAGCGGGTAGCGACGATGGTGCCGATCGCAGTGGTCGTTCTCCTGTGCTCGCGCTGCTGAGCGACGGCTACTTCGATCGACTCGACGGGCTCAGGCTGCTGTTTAGCCGCGGCTTCGGAGGCCTCGAGAGAGTTGAGCTTCCAAGCGCCAAGCGCCGTGCCCGTGATGAGGACGGCGGCAATCAGCACCAGCGATCCCTGGCGTGCTTTGAGAATCATGCGCAAACACTCCCACTCGTTGGATGTGGCCGAAGGCGCGCTAAGGTAGTCGCGACGAAGCGAGTGAGAAATCCCGCGCAGTGAAAGTCACTCATGCCTGGACGGCAGGAATCGCCCGCGCGGCCCCGATGAAACTTCAACTCAGAGCCACACCGACGAAATGTCATACCGGCGGCACGGAACTTCGGCGCAAACCAGCGCCTCTGGTCTATCCCTGAGTCTGAGAATGAGCCGTTCATGTCACGTAATTGCAAAGCAACCGTTGCAATACACGCGCACAGGTGTCGCCGAAGGGATACGCGAGGGCGTTCCATTCACAATCAGCGTAGTGCCCTGGGGTCTCGCGTTCGGCATTGCGGCGCAAGCCGTCCCCACGATGCGAGGTCCGGATTGAACCTCGTCATGGCCGTGACTGTCGGAGTGGGTGACATCGCTTTGTTGCATCTGGTCATGCCTTGAACGCCCACTCAGGTGATCGCTTGAACACCCGCTCGAGAGACCTCGACATCCCCGCCCTCGCGCGCGAGCTTCGTGCGCTCGGGGTTGAGCCGGGCGGCGTGCTCGTCGTCCACACCGCGTTCTCGAAAATCGCGCCAGTGGAGAACGGCCCGCAAGGCCTGATCGAGGCACTTCGAACGGCGCTCGGCCCCGACGGCACGCTCGTGATGCCGAGCATGAGCGATGATGACGAGACTCCTTTCGATCCGCGCAAGACGCCTTGTCGTGACCTCGGCATCGTTCCCGATACTTTC
The DNA here is from genome assembly GCA_036381695.1 of Steroidobacteraceae bacterium. GTDB lineage: Bacteria > Pseudomonadota > Gammaproteobacteria > Steroidobacterales > Steroidobacteraceae > Steroidobacter. The sequence goes on along the minus strand of DASVCI010000084.1, from coordinate 10,869 downwards.
TGGCGGCTGCCGGGCGTGGCACGAAGCGACAATCCGCATGCCTTTGCGGCAATCGGACCGCACGCGGCCACGATCACAGCCCCTCACCCTCTCGATGTTCCGCACGGGCCGGACAGCCCGGTCGGGCGGGCCCATGACCTGGACGCGCAGGTGCTCCTGATAGGCGTGGGACACGACGCGAACACGACGATTCACGTCGCGGAAAACATCGCGCGCGTGCGATATGGCATCCCGAAGTACGTCACGATCACCGGAGCGTCAGGCACCGAACGCGTGCACTATTTCGAAATCGATCACTGCTGTCAGCGCTTCGCCCTCATGGACGAGTGGCTGCAAGCAGCCGGCAAGCAACGGCGCGTTACAATCGGCCGCGCGCAGGTTCGTCTCGCGCGCTCGCGCGACATTCTCGCCATGGCGCTCGCCCGCCTGAAGGAATGCGAGACAGTGTTCCTGCACGATCCGGGCGAGTGCCCGGAATGCGATGAGTCACGTCGCGGACTCGAAGAATCCCCGGTCTCGTGAGCTTTCCTCACCCCAGCGATGGGAGTCCTTTCATGCTCAGCCTGTCGAAACCCCGCCTGTTCCTGTCCTCCTTCCTGTCCGGCCTCGCCGCGTTCGGCGCGTGCACGGCGGCCCTCGCCGAGTCGAGCGAAACGAGTCCCGTCCACCAGCTCCGGATCTACCAGATCTTCGAGGGGAACAAGCAAGCCTTTCACGATCGCTTTCGCGATCACGCCGCGCGCATCATGAAGAAATATGACTTCAACGTCGTCGCGATGTGGGAAGCGAAGTACGACGGCCGCACCGAGTTCGTGTATCTGCTCGAGTGGCCGGATGAGGCGACCATGAAGGCGCGCTGGGAGGAGTTCATGGCCGACCAGGAATGGAAGGACATCAAGCGACGCACCGGGGCCGAGTACGGCACGCTCGTCGGCGACATCGAAGATCGTACGCTCAGGCTCACGGCCTACTCGCCCAATCGGCAGCTGCTCGATCACGAAGCGCCCGAGGCGACAACCAAACATCAATAAATAGGCGCCGGCCGCAGCGAACGCGCGGCACCTGTCGCTTCACCGCTCGCTTGGCGAAGAGAGCACCGTAGGAAAGACCCTCCCTCACGTTCGCAGCCGCGAGGGAGGGTCAGCGGACTATCGAGCGTACTGGCGCCCAGCCAAGCGAAGTCTTCGGGCGGAGGTGGCTCCGGGTGATCCGCCAGATCGACGCGCCGGCTGAGCGCAGTACGCCAAACCTAAGACCGCCTGAGCGTCCGGAGTCATCCCCTCGTTCTGAGCAAAAAGAGCTCGAGGTCGCCACGGCGACATCCGGCGGCCGGAACGTTCGCACTGCGCGGGAAGCGCTGCGTCGATCTGCTGTCGTAAGATCGCGCCATTCGCAGGCCACGGACGCCCCAGTTATGCTGAGGGGCAGAAGAACCCCATAGCCGGGCGCCCCGGAGCGGCCACCCCTGTCGGTCGCCGAGCGGAGCGGTTTGCCTGAGCCGCCTTGGGTGACGTTTACAGATCCTTTACCAATCCCCTACAGCGCCCCGTCGGGCGCTCTGCGAAAATCGGCTGAGCCGTCGCCGCACCGATGGACCCATGCGCCCCCTTCTGCCAAGCCTGCTCCTGCTGTCGATAGGAATGCTGCTGTCCGAGGCGGCAGCCGCACAGACGCGCTGCAAGTCGCCCTCACCCGAATGCGTCGCCGTCGGCGAGTGGGACATCAGCGTCTCCCTGGGCGCGGGCGGGCGCACCAACCCGATCCGGGGCAATTCGGACATCCCGCTGATCGTGATCCCGCAGATCAGCTATTACGGCGAGCGCTTCTTCCTGGACAGCCTGGAGCTGGGCTTCACGCTGCACGAAAACGACACCCACACCTTCAACCTCGTCGCCACGCCGGGCTACGACCGGGTCTTCTTCTTCAGCAACGACCTGCAGAACCTGTTCGTGCGGGGGGCGGGGGGCCTCGTCTTGACCGGCGAGCTGATCGAGGGAAGCGACGACGTGCGCGCGGTGCCGGTGCCCAGGCGGCACACGACCTACCTGGTGGGCCCGGAGTGGATTTTCCGGTACGGCCGGCTCATCGGTCAGCTCGACGGCCTGTATGAGGCTACAGGGCGGCACCACGGCCATGAGGTGCGCGCGGCGGTCGCAACCCCTATCATCGCGAGCAAAGACTCGTTGGTCATGAGCCTCGGCCTCACCTTCAAGAGCGCCGAGCTGGTCCGTTATTACTACGGCATCGAAGGGCTGTATGAGCCGGGGTCGGCGCTCAATCCGTTCCTCAAGCTGGGCTACTCCCGCCCGGTCTCCGAGCGCGTCGGCTTCAACGCTTTCGTGCACTACGAGTTCCTCGACGACTCGGTCTCCGACAGCCCCCTCGTCTCCTCGAGCGGGGTGGCGACCGTCTTCGCCGGCTGGGTGTTCAAGATTCTCTAGCTTCGGGTGCGCGCTCGTGATCGCGCTATCGGGAGCGCTCGCCCGCCCCGCCGCAGCCATGCCGGTCGTGACACCGGAGTCGATCGAGCTGAAGGTGCGCCCACGCGTCTGCACGCTTTCGGCCGACGATGAGTTCTGCCAGACCGTCGTGCGGGCGCAGTGGCGCTCGCCTCGGGATGAGTCGCTCTGCCTGCTCATCGTCGGTCAGCCGCACATCAAGCACTGCTGGGAGCGGCATTCCAAAGGCACTTACAGCGTGGAGCTGACTTTCAGCGAGGACTTGCTGGTCGAGCTCCGGGACCCGGAGCTGCGCGACGTCCTCGCTTCCGAGGCGGTCAAGGTGATCCGCGAGGCGCTGAGGCTGAGGTACCGCCGGCGCCAGCCCTGGAGCATCTTCTACTGAGTTTGTCCATGAACGCGACTGCCCAGCCGCACATCTTCCTGGTCGAGGATGACCTGCGCCTGGCCGAGCTGGTGCGCAGCTACCTCGAAGGCAACGGATTTCGGGTCTCCGTCGAGCATCGCGGCGATCGCGTGCTCGAGCGCGTTCAGCGGGAGGATCCGGACCTGGTGGTGCTCGACATCAACCTGCCGGGCCGCGACGGTTTCGCCGTGTGCCGCGAGGTGCGCGCCAAGTACGGCACTCCGATCCTGATCGTCACGGCCCGCAACAGCGACATCGATCATGTCGTCGGCCTCGAGCTCGGCGCGGATGATTACGTCATCAAACCCGTTGAGCCACGCGTGCTCGTGGCCCGCATCAACGCGCTCCTGAGGCGCGCCAGAGGGCCGGCGGCCACCGAGCATCGGACGCTGCGCTTCGGCGAGCTGACGATCAACACAGCGGCCCGCTCAGTGACCCTCGGGGGTCGCGAAGTGTCGTTGTCGAGCAATGAGTTCGATCTGTTGCTGTTCCTCGCGAGCCGCGCGGGCGAGATCCAGTCGCGGGAGACGCTTTACCAGCAGCTCTACAAGCGCGAGTACAACGGTCTCGACCGCACGCTCGACGTGCGCATCTCCCATTTGCGCAAGAAGCTGGGCGACAGCGGCACGCCGGAGAAGATCCGGACAGTGTGGGGCCACGGCTATCTGTTCGTTCCGGATGCCTGGTAGGCGTGGACGTTGCGCTCGGTATGTTCCCTGTACCCCCACCCCGACCCTCCCCCGCAGTGTGCCGGGGAGGGGGAAGAATGCATAGCGCATGACGCGCCACTTCCTTCAGCTCTATCTCTCCATCGTGCTCACCCTGGCTGCAGTGAGCTGGGGCCAGAGCCGTCTCTGGGAGACCTATGGACGGCAGAACGCCGCGCCCACCTCCGAGCGAGGAGCGACGCTCTCGATCGTCGAAGCGCAGCTCCAGAACGTGAGTCCTTCCGAACGACAAGCTTTCGTCGCTGATCTGGCCAAGCGCACGGGCGTCGACCTCGAACTGTTCGAGCCGCAGGACATCGAGGGAGAGGCCACGCTCGAGCGTTTGCGGCGCGGCTCCCTGGCCTTCATGAGCGGCGCCGACGGACGCACGTGGGTGCTCAAGCAATTGAAGGATGACGGGCGCGTGCTGGCCTTCCGATATCTGCCGGCTGGCGCGACCCGCACCCCCCTCGAATGGACGATGGCGTTCGCGTTCTACGCGGCTATCGCGCTCGTGATCATGATCTGGCTGTGGCCGCTGACCCGGGACCTGCGCAAGCTCGAGCGCTCGACCTTGACGTTCGGCGACCGCAACTGGCACTTCGACGCCGACATCGCGCCGCGCTCACAGGTTTATTCCCTGGCGCAGGCATTCAGGCGCATGGCCGTCCGCATCGACAGCCTGATCCGCTCGCATCAGGATCTCTCGAATGCCATGTCGCACGAGATCAAAACGCCGCTCGCGCGCATGCGTTTCGAGATCGAGATGGCGCGCACCGCCAAGACTCCGGAGAAGCTCGCCGAGCACTTGAACAACATCGACAGCGACATCGCCGAGCTCAACTCATTCGTCACGGCGACGCTCGATTACGCGATCCTCGAGCGCGCCGAGGTGGCTTTGAACCTGGCCGAGCACGACTTCACGGCGATTCTGCCGGCAGTGACCGATTCTGTCCGGCGCGGCGCCCCACCCCATCTCGACATCCGTTGCGACGTTTCCAGGGAAGCCACCCGCGTGTCATGCGATGCGCACTTGATGGAAACCGTGCTGAGAAACCTCCTGTACAACGCCATTCGCTACGCGCGCGGCCAAGTGCGCGTGCGCTTCGGGCGTTCGTCCCCGGACATGTGGACCCTGCAAGTCGATGACGACGGGCCGGGCATCCCCGAAGCGGATCGTCAGCGTGTGTTCGAGTCGTTCGTGCAGCTCGGAGAGCGGCGCTCACAAAAAGGCGGCTATGGCCTCGGTCTCGCCATCGTCGAGCGCGTCATCGAATGGCACGGGGGCGAGGTGTCCGTCGGGGATTCGGACCTGGGCGGCGCGAGCTTCGCCGCCCGTTGGCCTCAAAGCTTCGAGACGCGAGCCGCTCCGTCCGCACGCGTGTAGACCCGAACCTTCTCGCCGACCACGAAGGCCTGATCGGCGGGCTGCACGATGGCGAGCGTCTCGGCGCCTTGCTCCAGCTCGACGAGAATCTCCCACGCCTTTTGCTGCGTAGCGAGCTTGCTTGCCTTCGAACCTGCGACCGCGCCTGCAACCGCACCCACCGCCGCCGCGATGTTGGAGCCCGAGCCACCGCCGACTGACTCGCCGAGCGCATAACCGATCAGACCGCCGCCGATCGTTCCAAGGGAGCTTTCACGCCCCTCGATCGTCGCTTCGGTGACCTGAAGCACGGTTGCGGTTTGCACCGTCCAGGGACGCCCCGCATCGTAAGGGGAATACACGTTGCCGCCACGGTTGCTGGAGCAAGCAGCCAAGGCCAGCGCCGCGGCAAAAAGCAGAACCCGATACCGCATGGGACTCCTCTCCTCAGTTGATTGGTCATTCAACTGCGCGGAAGTATGAGCGCGGCTGGCTGAACCGCCGTTAACCGACGCCGTTCAGGTTGTCGCTTTGCGGAAGTCCACGCGTGATCCCATTCACGGAATCGGCAGTGAGCGCAAGAGGCTGCGCTCAGCCCGCCGGATCAGCGCGCTTCGTCGAAGGGATGCTGGAGAATGATGGTTTCGGAGCGGTCGGGCCCCGTCGAGATGATCGCGATGGGCGCGCCGACCAGCACTTCGAGGCGCTTGAGATAAGCCTGCGCGTTCTTCGGCAGCTCGTCGAACGACTTCACGCCGACGGTCGATTCCTTCCAACCCGGCAGCTCCTCATAGATCGGCGCGCAGATCGCCAAAGCTTCGGCGCCGACCGGCAACAGATCGCGCCGCTCGCCTCGCACTTTGTAGCCGACCGCCACCCGCACCGTGTCTAGGCCGTCGAGCACATCCAGTTTCGTGATGCACAACCCGGAGATGCCGTTGATTTCCACGACGCGGCGCAATCCTGCTGCATCGAACCAGCCACAGCGGCGCGGCCTGCCCGTCACCGAGCCGTATTCATTGCCGCGCACACGCAGGTGCTCGCCGATCTCGTCGTCGAGCTCCGTCGGGAACGGCCCACTGCCGACGCGCGTGGCGTACGCCTTCGCCACGCCAAGCACATAATGCAATTGCTGCGGCCCAACGCCCGCGCCGGCGGACGCCTGCCCCGCAACGCAATTGCTGGAAGTCACGAACGGATACGTGCCGTGATCGATATCCAGCAACGCCGCTTGCGCGCCTTCGAACAAGAGGCGCTTGCCGGCGCGAATCAGCGCGTTCAGCTCGCCGGATACGTCCGCTACCATCGGCTGCAAATGCTGCGCAAGCTCGAGCGCCTCATCGAGCGTCTTCTGGAAGTCGACGGTCGGCGCCTTGAAGTAGTGGCGCAGCACGAAATTGTGGTAGTCGAGCACCTCGCCCAGCTTGGCGGCGAACCGCTCGCGCGCGAACAAGTCCTGAACCCGGATGGCGCGCCGCGCCACCTTGTCCTCGTAGGCCGGCCCAATGCCCCGGCCAGTGGTGCCGATCTTTGCCGCGCCCATGGCCGCCTCGCGGGCATGATCGAGCGCGACGTGATGCGGCAGGATCAACGGGCACGCCTCGGAAATTCGCAGCCGCGACGGCACGTCGATGCCGGCGCGCCCGAGCTCGGCCATCTCCTCGAGCAGGGCCTTGGGCGAGAGCACCACGCCGTTGCCGATGAAGCACGTGACGCCCTCGTGCAGGATGCCCGAGGGAATGAGCCGCAGAATCGTCTTCTTGCCGTCGATGACCAGCGTATGACCGGCGTTGTGGCCGCCCTGGAAGCGCACCACGCCTGCGACCCGGTCGGTGAGCAGATCGACGATCTTGCCCTTGCCTTCATCGCCCCATTGGGCGCCGATCACGACGACATTGCAGCTCATGGGGTCACGAACGAACGAGGAAGAGGAGCGCCAGACCGCCCGCCATGCTGAGGAGGCCCCAGAGCCTCAACTGGCCGTCGGAGAACTCGATGAGCGAGGCGAGCACGCGTTTCATCGCTTGCGGGTGGGCAAAGGGCAGGATGCCTTCGATGATGAGATAAAGCGCGAATGCCGCCGCAAGGTCCGCCCAGTTCATGGCGCGTGCCGGCTCAGCGCCGGCCGGCCTGGTTCAGGTACTTGAAGAACTCGCTGTCCGGCGAGATCACGAGCACGTCGTTGTCGGTCCCGAGCGCCTCACGATACGCCTGCAGGCTCCGATAGAACGAATAGAACTCGGGATTGCGCGAATACGCTTTCGCGTAGATCTCGGCCGCTTTGGCGTCGCCCTCGCCGCGGATGATCTGGGCCTCACGGTACGCTTCAGCGAGGATCTCGGTGCGCTGACGATCCGCCTCGGCACGGAGCTTTTCGGCGTTCTCATCACCCTCGGCGCGCAGGCGCTTTGCCTGGCGGTCGAAATCCTGCCGCATGCGGCTGAACACCGATTCGCTCACTTCCTCGGGCAGATCGATCTTCTTGACGCGCACGTCGACGAGCTGGATGCCGAGGCCTTTGGTCGCTTGCTCGGCATTCTTCAGGATCTCGCCGGTGAACTCGATGCGCTCGGCCGCCACGACTTGCTGGATCGTGCGGCGGGCGATCACGCCCTTGATGCCGTCCTTGACGATGCCGCCGAGTCGCAGCGCCGCGATTTCCTCATCGCCCCGGCTCGTGGCCTGGTAGAACGTCTCCACGTCCGAGATGCGCCACTTGATGTAGAAGTCGATGCGCAGGATCTTGCCTTCGCTCGTCAGGAACTGCTCGGACGGGAAGTTGCGCGTGAGCACGCGGCGCTCGAATTTGCGCACGTTGTTCACGAACGGGATCATGAAATGCAGGCCCGGGCCGTAGTCGGCCCTGACGATCTCGCCGAAGCGGAACTTGATCGCAAGCTCCGTCTCGCGGACGGTGAAGGTCGACATCGAGAGCAGAAGAACGCCCGCGACGATCGCGATCAGGATGAGAGCGGCACGATTACCCATCAGCGTGTCCCCCTCGAGCGCCGGTCGCTGCTCACCGCCGGAGCGCTGGAGCTGCTCGAGCCTTCCACCGTCAGGCCCGACTCGCCGTTAGTCTCCGCCCGGGGCAGCACGGTGCGGCGGCCCTGCTCGATGAGCTTGTCGATCGGCAGATAAAGCAGATTTCCCGAGCCTTCGGTGTCGATCACCACTTTCTTGCTCGAGCGCAGGATCTCTTCGAGGGTCTCGAGGTAAAGTCGCTCGCGCGTCACGGCGGGCGCTCGCTCGTACTCCTCGAGCAGTTGCAGGAAGCGTTGCGCCTCGCCCTGCGCCTCGTCGATCTTGCGAGCGCGATAAGCCTGGGCATCCTGGATCTGCCGCACGGCATCGCCTCGTGCACGCGGAATGCGATCGTTCGCGTAGGCCTGGGCCGCCAACGAGGCTCTGTCCTTGTCCTCACGCGCCTTGATGGCGTCGGCCTGCGCGGGACCGACCTCGCTCGGCACGCGTACGTCCTGCAAGTTCACTGTCGTGACCTCGATGCCCGACTTGTACTGATCGAGCGTGCGCTGGATCAATTCCTTGGTGTCCGCGACGATGTCCTGACGGCCGGACTCGAGCACGGCGTCGAGCTTGCTGCGGCCAATCACTTCGCGAATGGCGCTCTCGGCGACCTCTTTCAGGGTGTCGTCCGGCCGCAGCACGTTGAATGCGTAAGCCTCCTCGTCGGCCCGGCGAAACTGCACCTCGAGATTGATGTCGACGAGGTTCTCGTCCGCCGTGAGCATGCGCGTCTGCTCGGTGAAGCTCTCGATGGTCTGGACGTTGACGATCTGCTTGGTCTCGATCGGCCAGGGCAGGTGCCAGTGCAGACCCGGCCCGGTCGTGTCGACGTGACGCCCGAAGCGCAAAATGAGCGCGCGCTCGGCCGCATCCAGCTGGTACAGGCCAGTAAACGCCCAGATGGCGAGCAGCACCAGGACGATGGTCCCGATCCCGAATCCGCGCGCGCCACCACCTGACCCGCCGGTGCCTGTCCCGCGCGCGCCCGAGCCGCCGAACAGCGCGCTCAGTCGGCGCTGCAGGTTGCGGATGACTTCATCGAGGTCCGGCGGCCCCTGATCGGGCTTGTTGCCCCAGGGATTACGTTTGCCGCCCGGACCGCCGCCGGGTTCGTTCCACGCCATGATTCGGATTCGTGCTCTCGAAAGTCTTGACGAGCCGGTGTTCCCGCGGCCCGGTCAGGACGCCAGCGAGGTAGGGCCGCGCGATTTTAGGAACGGGGCGGGATCGGCACAAGTTTTTGAGCCGTCAAGCGGTTCTGGAGAGAGGCGGGCCTCCTCGAGGCCCTCTCTGCGGCACAGCTCTTCGAACGCGGGGCGAGGCATCGAGACCTCGAGATCCACGCCGCCACCCGGCAACGTCCGTTCGGCCAGCACGGCGCCGGCAGCAAAGAAGCGCGCTCGGGCGCGCCCCTCGTGCGCATCGAGCACGACATGACGATGCACGAGGTGCGGTCCGAGTAACTCGCCAATGGCCTCGAGAAGGAGCTCCGTGCCCTCGCCCGTCTGCGCGGACAACCACACACGACGCACATTCCCGAGCTCTCCTCGCTCGACGCGAGGAGTCTCGCCGATAGCATCGATCTTGTTGAACACTTCGATCTGCGGGATCGAGCCCGCTCCGACATCGCTGAGCACCCGATTGACCTGCGCGATGCGCTCGCGCCGGTTTGGATCGGCCGCATCGATCACGTGCAAAAGGAGGCTCGCTTCGCGCGCTTCCTGCAACGTCGAGCGAAACGCTGCGACGAGCTCGTGTGGCAGGTCCCGCACGAACCCGACCGTGTCGGCGAGCAACGCCTGGCGAGCATCGGGCAAGTTGAATCGGCGTACGGTCGGGTCGAGCGTCGCGAACAACTGGTCCGCTGCGTAGGCCCCGGCGCCCGTCAAGCGATTGAACAACGTCGACTTGCCCGCGTTGGTGTAGCCGACCAGCGCCACCGTCGGAATCTCGGCCCGCCGGCGCTCGCGCCGGGTCGTCTCACGCTGGGTGAGCACCTTGTCGAGCCTGGCGTTGAGCGTTTTGATGCGATTGGCGATCAGGCGGCGGTCGGTTTCGAGCTGCGTCTCACCGGGACCTCTCAACCCGATGCCGCCCTTCTGCCTCTCGAGGTGGGTCCATCCGCGCACGAGGCGCGTCGAGAGGTGCTTCAACTGCGCGAGCTCCACCTGGAGCTTGCCTTCGAAGCTCCGGGCGCGCTGCGCGAAGATGTCGAGGATGAGCCCCGTCCGGTCGAGCACGCGGCACTTGAGCAATGCTTCGAGATTGCGCTCCTGGCTCGGGGAGAGCGCATGGTCTAAAAGCACCAGCTCTGCGCCCAGCTCCTGAACGCGGGCGCGGATCTCCTCCGCTTTGCCCTGGCCCACGAACAACCTGGGATCGGGGGTGCGGCGCGTGCCGGTGATGACCCCGAGCACTTCCGCACCCGCCGAGCGCGCCAGCGCCTCGAACTCGCTCAGCTCGTCCTTGCTCGGAGGGCCCTTGAGCCCGATCCGGACCAAAAGCGCGCGTTCGCCGCTGCGGGGACGCTCAAACAACAAAACGCTCCATGGGCGAGCCGTTCATTCGTTCGCGGCCGTCTCCGCGGCTTCTTCCTCACCTACGGGCAGGCGGATGGCTCGCGCCGGCACGACAGTGGAGATGGCGTGCTTGTAGACCATCTGGCTCACGCTGTTCTTCAGCAGGACGACGAACTGGTCGAAAGAATCGATCTGGCCCTGCAGCTTGATGCCGTTCACCAGATAGATGGAAACCGGTACGCGTTCCTTGCGCAAGGTGTTCAGGAACGGGTCCTGCAATGATTGCCCTCTGGCCATCATTTATCTCCTTGTTGTGACTTCGAATTCTTCGTTGGGCGCGGGCCACGGCGCCGCTTCCCTGCAGCCTTCGGGGTTGCGGGCGCGC
>DASVCI010000083.1:0-4097 GCA_036381695.1 Steroidobacteraceae bacterium | reverse complement strand
CTCGACGCCGCGCGCCGGCGGTGGAAATCACCGCCCTCCCACAAGCCCGTTGCGCCAGTCATTCGAATCGAGAGTAGGGTAAGCCCCTCGGAGTTGGGGATCGGGATTTCCCTGAATATCCAGAATACCCTCACAGAAGGGCACCGACTCGGGCAAATATGTTCCCACTATCGGAGCGCTCCTGCGACCTGCATTTTCTCTACCCGGCGGCCCGGGGCGGCGCTTGCCGCTCCCGGACCGGGGATGGAGCGAGGCTTCTATAACATAAGAAGCGGTGAGGAGGCGGCTCGAACCCGCCTTTCGAGTCCTTTCAGGCTTGAATCGTCAGGCCGACGTGGCCGCCGCGAGCTTCGATTCGACCCAGGGAGCGACCGACGCGAGCGCTTCGTCGAGCTTCGACGGGTCGTTGCCACCCGCCTGCGCCAGGTCGGGCCGACCGCCGCCGCGGCCCCCGATCTTCTGAGCCACGAGGTTCACCAGCTCCCCGGCCTTCAGGCGCGAGGTTTGATCGGCAGTCACGCCGGCGATCAACACGACTTTGTCGGATTCCTGGACAGAGGCGAGCACGATGGCGGCCGAGCGCAGCTTGTCCTTGAGCCTGTCCACCGCATTGCGCAATGCCGGTGCGTCGGCGCCGTCGATTCGCTGCGCCACAACTTTCACGCCATGGATGTCGACCGCCGAGCTCGACAGATCGCTGCCCTGCCCGCTCGCGAGCCTGGACTTGAGCGTCGCCACTTCCCGCTCGAGCTTGCGAGCGCGCTCGAGCAATTGACGGATCTTGTCCTCGACCTCGTCGCGCCCGGCTTTGACCAGCGCGCCCACCTCGCGCACGACCTGCTCTGTCTGGTTCACCCAATCGAGCGCGCCCTGCCCGGTCAGCGCCTCGATGCGGCGCACTCCCGCTGCGATGCCGCCTTCGCTCACGATCTTGAACAAGCCGATGTCACCCGAACGGCTGACGTGCGTGCCTCCGCAGAGCTCCGTGGAGAAGTCACCGATCTTGAGGACGCGCACCTGGTCTTCGTACTTCTCGCCGAAAAGCGCCATTGCCCCGGAGGCCACCGCCGCCTCGTACGGCATGATCTGCGTTTCGGCCGGAGTGTTCGCCCGGATCTGCTCGTTGACGAGTCTCTCGATCTGGTCGAGCTCCTCGGGCGTGACTGGCGCGAAATGCGAGAAGTCGAATCGCAAACGATCCGGCGCGACGAGCGAGCCCTTCTGCGTCACGTGCGTGCCGAGAACCTTGCGCAATGCCGCATGCAGCAAGTGCGTTGCGGAATGATTCAGCATGATCGCCCGGCGACGATCGCTGTCGACCTGCGCCTCGACCCGATCGCCCACCTTCAGCTCGCCGCTCACCAGCTTTCCGATATGAGCGTGAGCGGAGCCTAGTTTCTGCGTGTCCGTGACCTCGAACCGGGCCGTACTCGTGACGAGCACGCCCGTATCGCCGACCTGCCCGCCGCTTTCGGCGTAGAACGGCGTGTGATCGAGAATGACCTGGCCGCTCTCGCCCGCATGCAGCACGTCAACGGATTCGCTGCCTCGCAGCAGCGTGACCACTTTGCCTGTGTCCGCGACGTTCTCGTAGCCGCTGAAGTTGGTCTTGCTGTCGATAGAAATGCTCGCGCGCATGTCTACGCCGAACTTGCTCGCCTCGCGGGAGCGCTCCCGCTGCGCTTCCATGGCGGCTTCGAACCCGGGCAAATCGATACTGATGCCGCGCTCGCGCGCAATATCGGCCGTGAGATCTACCGGGAAACCGAACGTGTCGTACAGACGGAAGACCGTCTCGCCCGGAAGCTGTCCGCCTCTCAAACGTGAGATCTCCTCCTCGAGAAGCGCCATGCCTTGCGACAAGGTCTGGGCGAAGCGCTCCTCTTCCAGGCGCAGAGCGCGCTCGACCATCGGGCGCTGCGCCTTGAGCTCCGGGTACGCATCGCCCATCTCCTGCTCGAGCGGGCCGACGAGCGTGTAGAAGAAGGGCTCGCTCTGCCCGAGCTTGTAGCCATGCCGGATCGCGCGCCTGATGATCCGGCGCAGAACGTAGCCGCGCCCCTCGTTCGAGGGCAGCACGCCATCGGTGATCAAGAACGCGCAGGCGCGGATGTGATCGGCGATCACCCGGAGCGATTTCGATTCGAGATCCTTCGTGCCCGTCGCTTCGGCCGCCGCCTTGATCAAGTTGACGAACAGATCGATCTCGTAATTCGAGTGGACGCCCTGCATGACGGCCGCCGTACGCTCGAGGCCCATCCCGGTATCGACCGAAGGCTTCGGAAGCGGCGTCAGCGTCCCCTCCGCCGAGCGATCGAACTGCATGAACACGAGATTCCAGATCTCGATCCAGCGGTCGCCCTCCTCGTCCGCAGAGCCGGGCGGGCCGCCGGGGATCCCGGGGCCGTGGTCATAGAAGATCTCCGAGCACGGGCCGCAGGGGCCGGTCTCGCCCATCTGCCAGAAGTTGTCCGAGCCCCCGCCCGGCTTGTCGCCGATGCGGACGATGCGCTCGGGCGGCAGACCGATGTCCTCGTGCCAGGCCTCGTAGGCCTCGTCGTCCGTCTTGTAGACGGTCACCATCAGCCGCGAGGGGTCGATCCCGAGCCAGCGCTGGCCCGTCACGAACTCCCAGGCGAAGCCGATCGCCTCGCGCTTGAAGTAGTCGCCGAAGCTGAAGTTGCCGAGCATCTCGAAGAACGTGTGGTGCCGGGCCGTGTACCCTACGTTCTCCAGATCGTTGTGCTTGCCGCCCGCCCGAACGCAGCGCTGGGCCGTCGCAGCGCGCTTGTAGCTGCGTTGATCCTTGCCCAGGAACACGTCCTTGAACTGGACCATGCCGGCATTCGTGAACAGGAGCGTCGGGTCGTTCGCAGGCACGAGCGAGCTCGACGGCACGATCTGGTGGCCGCGTTCGCGGAAGAACTCGAGAAACAGCGAGCGAAGCTCGGCGCTCGACAAGCCCCTCGTTGTCGTCAATGGCGCAGTCCTCATGAGGAACCGTTGGTCGTGAATGCCCGCCGGGCCGCTATTGCTCGGCCTCGTTCGGGGAGGAGAAATCCTCGGCCGGATCGAAACTTAGCGCGGCACGGATCTGGTCGGCGTCGAAACCGCGATATTGAAGGAAGCGCGCCTGCTTTGCACGCTCGCGCAGGTTCTCCCGCCTCGAAGAGCCGAACTTGCGGCGGCAGACCTCCATTGCAAGCTGCCGCCAGTCGATCTCAGAGCGCTGAAATTCCGCCTCGATGCGCTCCGGATCGATCCCATGCCGCCGGAGCTCCGCCCGGATCCGCACCGGGCCCTGGCCCCGCCGTGCATGATGCTCGATGAAGCTCGCGACGAAGCGCTCGTCCGAGACCAGCCGCTTCCCCGCCAGTTTTTCGACGACCTCGTGCACCACGGGCGCCGGGTGCCCCTTGGCGATGAGCTTGCGCTCGAGCTCGTCAGTCGAATGCTCTCGCCGGGCCAGGAGCCGGACGGCGGCCTGCTCCACCACCCGTAACGCGTCCGGCTCGCCGTCCTCGCGGGCCTGCCCCCGACCGGATCGAGGGCGCCCGGAACGACCGTCAGGACTCTCCTGGCCGGCTACGGGTTCGGGAGGGCCCGCTCTCGGGTCAGACGGCGGCTTCACCCTTCACTGCCTCACCCCGCTTGGGCAGGAGCTTCTCGCGCAGCTTCGATTCGATGTCCTGCGCGATCTCGGGATGCTGCTCGAGGAAGGTGCGGGCGTTCTCCTTGCCCTGCCCGATGCGCTCGCCGTTGTAGCTGAACCAGGAGCCGGACTTTTCCACGAGGCCGTTCGCGACGCCGAGGTCGATGATCTCGCCCGTCCTCGAGATGCCCGCGCCGTACATGATCTCGAACTCGGCCTCCCGGAACGGGGGCGCCACCTTGTTCTTGACCACCTTGACGCGCGTCTGGTTGCCGACGACTTCGTCGCCGTTCTTGATCGCGCCGATGCGGCGGATGTCGAGCCGGACCGAGGCGTAGAACTTCAGCGCGTTGCCGCCGGTGGTGGTCTCGGGGTTGCCGAACATCACGCCGATCTTCATACGGATCTGGTTGATGAAGATGACGATGGTGTTCGAGCGCTTGAT
>DASVCI010000082.1:0-8643 GCA_036381695.1 Steroidobacteraceae bacterium | reverse complement strand
CGCGCACCTGCCGAAGCGCCGCCGCCCGACCCTGATGTCGGGCCCGTGTACCGCTGAGTTCGGAAATCGCGCCAGAGCGCTCGCCGGCGCGACTTCCGCATGCCCTCATGTGCGGGGCGAATAGCCCATGATCGCCTTGGTCTCGAGGAACTCCTTCAATCCCTCGCGGCCCCACTCGCGACCGTTACCCGACTGTTTGTAGCCGCCGAACGGAGCGTGCTCGTCGGTGGGCGCCCCGTTGAGATGGACCATGCCCGTACGAAGCTTTCTCGCCACTTTTCGCGCGCGCTCGAGATTGCCCGAGTACACGTACCCCGAAAGGCCGTAGACCGTATCGTTCGCGATGCGGACGGCTTCTTCCTCGTCCCGATACGGAATCATCACCAGCACCGGGCCGAAGATCTCCTCGCGCGCGATCGTCATCTGGTTGTTCACGTCGGCGAAGATGGTGGGCTTCACGAAATAGCCCTTGTCGAGGCCGTCCGGCCGACCCGGTCCTCCGATGACGAGCGTGGCGCCCTCCTGGATGCCCTTCTCGATCAGGCGCTGCACTTTCTCGAACTGGGCGCGATTGGCAAGCGGCCCCATCGTGACGCCTTCGGCTTTCGGATCGCCGACCACGGGCTTCTGAGCGACCGCCTTGGCGATCTCGACGGCGTCCTTGTACAGCTTCTCCGGGACCAGCATGCGCGACGGAGCGTTACAGGACTGACCGCTGTTCGACATCATCTGGAGCACGCCGTGCTTGATCGCTGCGTTGAGGTCCGCATCGTCCAGGATGATGTTGGCGGATTTGCCGCCGAGCTCCTGGGACACGCGCTTGACCGTGTCTGCGGCGGCTTTCGCGACCTGCACGCCAGCGCGCGTCGAGCCCGTGAAGGAGACCATGTCGATGTCGGGATGATTCGAGAGGGCGGCGCCGACTCCCGGTCCGTCGCCGTCGACGAGGTTGAACACGCCTTTCGGCACGCCGGCCTCCTCGAGAATCTCGGCGAACACGTGCGCGCTGAGCGGGGCAAGCTCGCTGGGTTTCAGCACGACCGTGCAGCCTGCCGCGAGCGCCGGAGCCACCTTGCAGGTGATCTGGTTCATCGGCCAGTTCCAGGGCGTGATCAAGCCGCACACCCCGATCGGCTCACGCCGGATCTGCGTGCTGCCGAGCGATTCCTCGAACTCGAACTCCTTCAGCACGGCGGCCGCCACAGTCAAGTGCCGCAAGCCGCTGCCTGCTTGCGCGTTGAGCGCAAACTTCATCGGCGCGCCCATCTCGTCGGAGATCGCGGCCGCAATGTCCTTGATGCGCTTCTGATAGACCTTGACGATGTTTTCGAGCAGCGCAACTCGCTCCTCGCGCGTGGTTTCGCCGAAGCTCTCGAACGCTGTGCGCGCAGCTTTTACTGCGGCATCCACATCGTCGGCGGTGCCCATCAGAATCCTGCCAATCGGCTCCTCGGTGGCCGGATTGACCACGTCGAGCTCGCGCCGTCCCGGCGGGCTCACCCAGGCGCCGTCGATGAAAAACTTTCTGAAGTCGTACATGCGTCCTCCGAGGCTGAGAACGGCGCTTTAGAGCCGTCATGCGGGCCGAGCATGATACTTCACGCGACGAATTCGCGAGCGTGCTGCGCGAATGATCGAAGTCGCGGCTCGCCCACCTTGCACGTCAGAAGCGATACGGGCGCAATGGCACGATTCCGCGTCGCAAAAACTGGCGACAGTCGATCGACCACGGCGCTTCGATATCGTCCCCACCCGGCTTCCCGCACCCTCCGACATAACGCGCGAGGCGAGCCATGCTTGCCCGGCCTGTGGTCGCAGGCAGCAGATCACGCACCGGAAAAGGCCGATAAGCGCACGGGGAGACAGGCGTTTTCTTAAGGTAATCCCTTAAAGCGTTCCCACCGCGGTCCGCAACACACTTTTGTGTCGGATATTCCGTCATGCTCGCGGGCGCCACGCAGCCGCGAGCTTATGTCATTGATCGACTCCACCAGCGCCGCGACCGCCGACGGGCAGGATCTCCCGGTCGAGGCCGACCTCATACTGGACGCCGTCGGGATCGCCGTCGCCGTGATCGATGCGCGTCCGACCCTAAAAGCGATCGTCCGCGTCAATCCCGCGTTCTCCTCTTTGACGGGCTACCCGGCGGCTCAGGTGCTCGGCAGGCACCCCGCGGTGCTCGCCGGGCCCCAGACCGATCCGGTCATTCGTCAGCAAGTCCTCCAGGCGCTCGATCAGCGCGCCGCCTTCGGAGCCGAATGGCTCATTCACCGCGCTGACGCCTCGCCGCTCTGGACGCGTCTGGGGTTGCAGCCTCTGCGTGACACAGGCAGTGCAGGCTCGTTCCTCGTCCTCACGTTGGAGGACATTTCCGATTTCAAGCGCGCACGTGAATCGCTGCGGGTCAGCGAAGGGCGACTCGAAGTCGCGATGGCG
Source organism: Steroidobacteraceae bacterium (assembly GCA_036381695.1). GTDB lineage: Bacteria > Pseudomonadota > Gammaproteobacteria > Steroidobacterales > Steroidobacteraceae > Steroidobacter. The sequence goes on along the minus strand of DASVCI010000082.1, from coordinate 6,207 downwards.
GCGGGCGGGCTCGCCATGTGGGACTGGAACATCCCGCGCGATGAGATCTCGTACAACGATCGTTGGCGCGAGGTGCTCGGCGTCTCGGCGAGCGAGTTGCTGGCGCGCAAGGAATTGAGCGAGCGACTCATGCTGCCCTCGGACCCGGACATCCTCGAGCGATTCGAGCAGCATTTCCGGGGCCAGGCGCCGGCCTTCGACTGCGAATATCAACTACGCGCGCGCGATGGGACGCTCAAATCGTTCCACGCGCACGCCAAGGTCGTTCGCCGGGACGCGAAGGGTGCGCCGCTTCGGATGATCGGCGTCCTGCGTGACGTGTCGACGATCAAGGAAAGCCTCGAGCAAGCCCATGAGGCGCAGCGTCGGTGGGAGCGCGCGGTGCGTGGGACTTCCGACGGCTTATACGACTGGGACCTCGCGACTGGGCACGTCTGGTACGCGCAGCGTTTTCGGGAGATCGTCGGCCGCGAACAGGGCGGCTTCCCCGATACGTTCCAGGCGTTCCAGGACGCGCTGCATCCAGATGATCGCGGCCTCGTGCTCGGCAAGATCCGCGCGCATCTGGAGAACCGAGCCAAACTGGACGTGCGTTGCCGCGTTCGAACGCCTTCGGGCGAGGTCATATGGTGCCGGCTGCGCGGCGAAGCCGAACGGGATGCGGCCGGGCGGCCGCTCCGGCTCTCGGGCTCGATCAGCGACATCGGCGCGCAGATCGAGGCTGAGGAGGCATTGCTGCGCAGCCAGGACTTCTTCGGCACGATCCTCGACTCGCTGCCGCTGTCGATCGCCTACCTCGAGGATTCGCTTCGGCTGACGTACGCGAACCGCGCATTCCAGGAGCTTTTTGGCGCTCCCCTGACGAAGTGCCGCGGAATGCACATGAGAGCAGTGCTAGGAGCCGAGCGCTACGGAGCGATCGCAGACTCGTTCACCAAAGCACTCGAGGGGCAGACGCTCGAGGGGCACTTGCGCTCGAGCGACGCCAACGGTCGCGACTACGAGCTCGAGGTTGCGTTCATTCCCGAGCGGGATGAAGCCGGCGCGATCCGCGGCTGCTTCTTCGCTGCACGCGATGTGACGGAGAAGCGTCAGCTCGAAGCGGAGCTGCGCCAGAGCCAGAAGATGGAAGCGGTCGGACGCCTCACCGGGAGCGTGGCGCACGACTTCAACAATCTCTTGTCCATCGTGGTCGGAAATCTTCAGCTCCTCGCCCGCTCATTGCACGCGGATGCGCACTTGCTGCGTCAGGCAGACACGGCGTTGAGCGCCGCCTTGCGCGGCGGCGAGCTTACCCGGCGCCTGCTCGCGTTCGCGCGCCAGCAAGTGCTCGAGCCCAGGACCGTCGACCTCAACCAGCTGATCGGCGAGATGCACGACTTGCTGCGCCGGGTGCTCTCGAGCGAGTTCGAGTTGCAGTGCCGGCTCGAGCCGAACGTCTGGCCGACCAGGCTAGACGTCGGACAGCTCGAGAATGCGATGCTCAACCTCGTGATCAATGCGCGCGATGCGATGCCGCAAGGAGGCGTCATTACGATCTCGACGAGAAACGCAGCGGTGGGCGTGAATGGCGGGCCGCGCGAGGAAGGCGTGGCGGCCGGTGAGTATGTCGTGGTCGAAGTCGCCGACACCGGGGTCGGCATCCCCGAGTCGCTGTTGAAGCGGGTCTTCGAGCCGTTCTTCACCACCAAGGAAGTGGGCAAGGGGAGCGGCCTCGGGCTTTCGATCGTCTATGGATTCGCGAAGCAGTCGGGAGGTCACGTGCGCATTTCGAGCACGCCCGGGGCGGGTACGCGCGTGATGCTGTATTTCCCGCGCGTGCATGGGCTGGTGGAGCCCCGCTCGGCGCAGGCTGATGAGACAATGGAGCTCCCGCGTGGCAGCGAGACGATCCTGGTGGTCGAGGATGATGCTGAAGTGCGCGCGACGGCGGTCGATATCCTGCGCAGCCTCGGGTATCACCCCCTGGAGGCGGCCAGCGGACCCCAGGCGATCGAGCATTTCATCCGTCATCCGGAGATCGCCCTCGTGTTCGCCGATGTCATGCTGCCGGGAGGGATGCATGGAACCGAGCTTGCGCGCAAACTGAGAGAGCGCCGGCCGGGGCTGAAAGTGCTGCTCACTTCCGGGTTCGGCGAGGGCGCGCTGATCGAGCGCGGGCTGAGCGAGGGGCCGGTCGAGCTTCTCGCCAAGCCCTACAAGGTGGAAGAGCTGGCGCGCCGCGTGCGGGCGCGGCTCGATGCAGGATGAGGAGAAAAAAGTGTTCCGGCGCGAGAGGAATCTGTTGCTGGCGGTCGATGACGAGACCGATTTCCTGGAGCTCATCGAGCAGATCGGGCGCGGCATCGGCTGCGACGTGATCACGGCCGACAGCGCTTCGAGCTTTCGAGAACAGCTCTCGAAGCGCCAGCCCTCGTTGATCCTGCTCGATCTGCAGATGCCCGGGATGGACGGCATCGAGGCGCTGCGCTATCTCGCGCGCCAGGGCGTGACTTCCGGGATCCTGCTCGCAAGCGGCATGGACCAGCGCGTGCTCGCGAGCGCCCGCCAGCTCGGCGAGTCGCTGGGCCTGAAGATGCTCGGCACCTTGCAGAAGCCCGCCATGCTCGAGGAGATCGAGATCCTGCTCGCCAAGCATCTCGAGCCCGGCGCGCGGCTCTCGGTCGACGAGCTCAGGCGCGCGATCGAAGAGCACGAGCTCATCGTTCATTACCAGCCGAAAGTCGTGCGCTCCTCGGGCGACTGGCACGTGCGCAGCGCCGAAGCGCTGGTCCGCTGGCGTCATCCGAGCCTGGGGCTCCTCTATCCGGGCGAGTTCCTCGCGCTCGCCGAGCAGTCCGGTCTCATCATCGATGTGACCGATTTCGTGCTGACGGACGCGATCCGGCAGATCGGGCACTGGCGTCAACGCGGCCTCGATCTCGCTGCGGCCGTGAATCTCTCGCCACGCCTGGTCCAGGATCTCGAGTTCCCGGACCGCCTCACGCGCATCTTCCGCGAGTTCGAAGTCGCGCCCGAGCAGCTCACGCTCGAGGTGACCGAGGCCGCCTCGCTCGATGACCCCGAGCTCGTGATGGACATCTTCACGCGGCTGCGAGTGAAGGGGGTCGGATTGGCGCTCGATGACTTCGGGACGGGCACGTCCTCGCTGACCCAGCTCTACAAGATGCCCTTCAGCGAAGTGAAGATCGACGGAGTGCTGATCTCCGAGATTGCGAGCAGCAAGGCCGCAGCGACCGTCGTGCGAGCGATCATCGAGCTCGCGCACAATCTCTCGCTCAGCGTGTGCGCCGAAGGCATCGAGACCTCGCCCACGTTCGAGTTCCTGGATCAGAGCGGGTGCGATGCGTTGCAGGGAGATTTCATCGCGCCGGCGATGCCCGCCTCGGAGATGGAGGCGTTCATCAACGTCTGGAACGGGGCCGACCACACGATCGTCCCGGTGGTCAGGAAGTAAACGCCGGCCGCGAGCTCAGCCGCTCGCGGCGATCTTCTGTCTCGGCTGGCGCAGCAGATGGAGCGGCGCCGAAAGCACGATCCTCGTGCCTGCGCCGGGCTCTTCGAAAACGATCGTTCCGCCGAGCATCCGGGCGCGGTACTCCATGATCTTGAGCCCCATGCCGGGGCGGCCCTGAGCGAGGCCTGCGGAGAGTCCGATGCCGTCGTCCGCAATCGACAGGATCAGCTTGCGTCCCGTGGAGCGCAGCTCGATGTGGATCGACTTGGCTCGGGCGTAGCGGGCGGCGTTGGTCGTCGCTTCCTGCGCGATTCGATACAAGTGCGTGGCCGCTCCTTCTTCCAGGTCCGGCAACTTGGAGCCCGCGTTCGTGAACGTGCACTGGAGGTTGTACATGTCCGTGCAGCGCACGGCGAGGTGTTTGAGAGCTTCCGGCAATCCGCCCCGCTCGAGGTTGACCGGCGCGAGGCCGCGGGCCAGCGATCTCGTGCTCTGGATGGCGCGCGCCAGGAGGTCGCTGATCTTGGTCACTTGCGACAGGTACTCCGGCGCTTCGCGCGAGAGCTGCACTTCCAGCCCCTTCAGAAGCAGCGACAGCCCGGTGAGCTCCTGGCCCAGTCCGTCGTGCAAGTCGCTGCCGAGCCGGCGCTGCTCGCGGTTGGAGATCTCGAGGATCTCCTGCTCGAGGACTTTGCGACTCGTGACTTCCTGTACCGCACAAACCAGGCCCGACACCTTGCCGCGATCGCGCAATGGAACATGAGTGAGTGTGAACCAGCGCACCGTACCGTCCGGTGAGATCCAGGCGCGCTCCTGATTCGTAAGCGGTCTTCCGCTCAGCATCGTCGTGGCGGCCTGGGCTTCAATGTCGAGGATCGACTCGTCGTGCGAGACGTCGGACAGGCGCTTGCCGATCACTTGCTCGCGCGTCTTGCCGAGCTGATCGAGGAGTGCACGATTCACGACCGTGACGCGATTCTCCGTGTCTACGGCGTAAATCTCCTCGGGCAGACTGTCGATGAGCGTGCCGAGCAGCATGCGCTGCTTTTCGAGCGCAGCTTCGGCTTGTCGGCGCTCACGCCGCTCGCGCGCCTCGGTCAACGCGCGATTGACCACTGCAGGCAGTCGCTGCAAGCGATCTTTGAGCACGTAGTCGGTCGCGCCGCTCTTCAACGCCTCGATCGCGCGCTCTTCGCCGAGCGAGCCCGAGACGAACAGGAAAGGCGTGTCGGGACAGCGCTCGAGCGAGATCCTGAGCGCCTTCAACCCGTCGAATCCGGGGAGCGTATAGTCAGCGAGAATCAAATGCGGCTCGCCCGTGAGCGCGCTTCGGAAATCGCTCTCCGACACGGCGAGCCGCCACTCGATGGCGAGCCCGGCGCGCGCAAGCTCGAGCTGAATCAGCTCGGCATCGCTCGGGTCGTCCTCGAGCAGCACGAACTCGAGAGGCGCGGCGGCGGCCTTTTTCATGGAAGGAGCGGGCGGCGAGGCCTCGACGAGGCCGGGCGCGCCTGGCGCGAGCGTCGGCCGGTTGCATCGAGCGGGCTCGGGAGCAGCGGATTGTCGAGTTTCGGCAAAACGTCCATGGCGAGTGACACGCTATCACTCTGCGGCGACTGTGGAAAATGGGGATTGCCCAACCCTTGTGCGACCGCAAAATCCGATGTTATTAGAAGAATGGTGCGCGTGGACGCTGCGACGGTGCGCGCCGGGCTCGCGCTCCCTCGTCGGTCGGGAATCCGCCGACGCGTAACCGGATCGAAGGGCAGGACCTGAGGGCGGGTTATGGCTGAGCAGACACGGATCGCGATCGTCGATGACCATCCATTCGTTCGCGAAGGGCTGAAGCAGCTTCTGGCAGGGCAGAGCGAGTTTACGCTCATCGCCGAAGCTTCCAACGTCAAGGACGCGCAGGAAGCCATCGAGGCGCAGAAGCCCGATGTAGCGGTCGTCGACCTCGCCCTGGGCTCAGACGACGGCGTCGAGCTCGTGCGCTGGATCAGGAGCCATCATCCCGACGTGCGGGTGCTCGTGCTCTCGATGCAGGACGAAGCCTTGTACGCCGAGAGGCTCCTTCGCCTCGGCGTGAGCGGCTACGTCATGAAGAACGTGGCGGGCACCGATTTCCTCGGCGCATTACGTAAAGTCGCACGAGGCCAGCGGCATGTCAGCGCCGCAATGGGCGAGAGACTCCTCTCCCAGGTCGCACGCGGCCGTTCCCCCGCAGCCGACGAAGACCCAGTCTCGGCGCTCACGGGCCGGGAGCTGGAAGTCTTTCGCCTGATCGGCGAAGGCATCAGCACGCGTGAGATCTCCCAGCGCCTCGACCTGTCCATGAAAACGGTCGACGCGCACAGAAGGCACATGCGCGAGAAGCTGAACCTGCGCTCGACCAGCGAGCTCATCCGGTACGCCACTCAATGGGTGGCCGACCGGGGAATGCAGGAGAGCGGCTCGGCCTGAGCGGCTTGCAGGCCGCGATGTGGCTCGTCCCGGAGCGGTCGGGACGCGGTGTTTGTTTGTCATAACGCGGCCGCGACGCAGAATTCCACAAAGACGCACCAACCTCGGCCGACATTAGGGGATCGGCTGATATCCCCTACACCCCTCGTACAACACCATGCAGCCTCGAAGACCGCTGCGCGCCGGATGACCTCTTTGAGCCCGGAGCGCCGCCTGGCGCCCGGAGCGGGCGGATGCGAAGAGGACCCGAGCGCTGCGTGACAGCCGCAACATCAACAGCAAAAGTG
>DASVCI010000081.1:0-5792 GCA_036381695.1 Steroidobacteraceae bacterium | reverse complement strand
GGCTTGAGGCACGCAGGCACGAAGGTGGGCTTCAGCAATCTCGGCCCGGAAGCTGACTTGGGCGCGCCGGCCGGGAATTGCGTCAACACGAGCGCCACCCTGCCCTGCCTGTTCCAGATCACGGTCGCGACCAACACAGGGACGACCGACCCCTTGAGCCCGAGCTGGTCCAGCCAGGACCAGGCAAATGCCAACTACGGCACCAGTTTTTCGGCTCCTCTGGTCGCGGGCGCCGCAGCGCTCCTGCACGCGATGAGACCGGATCTCACGCCCTCTCAGTACGGGGCGCTGCTCAAGGAAACAGCCGCTCCGTTTCCGACCTCGAGCAGCACGGCCACGGGCGTCTGCCAAGTGCCTACGAGCCCGTTCCACGTACAAGACCTGGAATGCATCTGCACGAAGCAAACATGTGGTGCGGGCATGCTAGACACGCACGCCGCCGTGCTCGCAACGCTGCAACCCCTGGCCGTCATCGAAGCGGTCGACACGATCAACACCGGCGTGGACGTGTCAATAGACGGCCGGAGCAGCTTCGCGCCGGCCAACGGCACGATCACGAGCTATCAGTGGACTCTCCTGAACGTGGTGGGCGCGACGCCGACGATCGCAGCACCTGAGGAGCGGCTCACGACCCTGCAGGTGTCCGGAGCAAGCCAGTTCACGTTGCGACTGACAGTGGTCGACGACCAGGGCCGCTCCGACTCATCGGACCTGCGCATGTCGACCGCCGCCGTCAGCCCTCCCCCCGACGTCACGCCCGATCCAGGGCCGCCCCTGCCTTCGGGCTCCGGAGGAGGCGGAGGGGGGAGCCTGAGCTGGCTGGCGCTCGCTCTGGGCACGCTTGCCGTGCTGGCGGCGAAGCGGCGCGGTTCGCGCGCCGCTTAGGCCGCGGGATGACCCGGATGACGATGGAGCCTCGCGAGGCCCGCTACTTCTTCTCGCCGAGCCGGCTCGCCAGGCTGACCAGGTACTCGCTGAATTTGCCGCCGAGGCTCTCGTGCTTGAGCCCGTACTCGACAGTCGCCTGCAGATAACCGAGCTTGCTGCCGCAGTCGTAGCGCTTGCCTTCGAACTCATACGCGTACACCGGCTCCTCGGAAAGCAGGTCGGCGATGGCATCGGTGAGCTGAATCTCTCCTCCGGCGCCCCGCCCCGTCTGCTCGAGCTTCTTGAACACGGTCGGTGAGAGAACGTAACGGCCCACCACGGCGAGCGTCGAAGGAGCGTTCTGCGGACGCGGCTTCTCGACGATTTGCTTGACGCGGCTGACGCGCCCTTCCTGCTCATCCGCAGCCACGATGCCGTACTTGTCCGTCTCCGAGCGCGGGACGACTTCGACCCCGAGAACGCTTCCGCCGCGCTGCGCATAAACCTCGGCCATCTGCTTGAGACAGGCGACGCTCGCATCGATGAGGTCGTCGGCGAGGTGCACGAAGAAGGGCTCGTCTCCCACGACAGGCTTGGCGCAGAGCACCGCATGACCCAGGCCGAGCGGTGACGGCTGGCGAATGTAGATGCAGCTCGCCCAGGACGGGACGATGCTCTTGAGCGCCTCCAACAGATCGTGCTTGCCTTGGCTCGCGAGCGCCTCCTCGAGCTCCGCGTCGGTGTCGAAATGATCCTCGATCGCGCGCTTGGAGCTGCCGGTGATGAAGACGAGCTTGCGCGCGCCGGCGGAAAGCGCTTCCTCGGCCGCGTACTGGATCAGCGGCTTGTCTACGATCGGCAACATCTCCTTCGGGCTGGCCTTGGTCGCCGGAAGGAATCGCGTGCCGCGGCCGGCCACGGGAAATACGGCTGTTCTGATCTCTTTGACTTGGCTCACCAGTCGCCTCCTTGAATCGAGAGACCGGATGATAAACCAAGCGGCAAGCGGGAGCCGGCCGCAAAGACCACGAAGCGCTCGAGGCAAGAGCAGGCTGCCGCGGCTGCGGCAGCCTGTCGGCAATCGCCGGGCGGGAAGCTAGCGACCCTTCTTCGCCGGCGCCTTCGCGCCCTCGAAACGGATGTTGGCCTGGTTGCGCTCCAGGGTCTGCGCGCCGATGCCTTTCACCTTGCGCAGGTCCTCGATGCTCTTGAAGGCGCCGTTCTTCTCGCGGTACTCGACGATCGCCTTCGCCCGGCTCAAACCGATGCCTTGCAATTCTTTCGCGATCGTCGCCGCATCGGCGCTGTTGATGTCCACGGGCCCGGCCGGTGCGATCGCGGGCATCAGGCTCACGATGAGCGCCTGCACCGTCCGGCGCAGCGCATGAGTTCCATTCGATCTGGACGCAGACATGTGTGCTCTCCTTGCGAGTTGAAAGGTGTCCATTGCTGACGAGACGAGGAAGTAGCCAAACGACCCCGTTCGCGGCGCGCATTCTGCCGGGCTCAGCGCCGACCTCGTCGGCGAATTTCTGGGCAATTCGCTTGGAAATGCGCCCGCGCGCGAACGCTCAGCGTCGCTGAACAGCCGGGCTCACATCGAGCAACGCGACCGGCGCAAAGGCGTCCCAACCGTGGCAACCCGGGCATTGCCAGAAATGAGATGCACTGGCGAAGCCGCACTCCACGCATCGATAACGCTGCGTGCGACGGAGAATGCGACCGAGCGCCGCAGCCAAACGCGCACGTTGCTCATCCGTGAGCTGCGTCGGCTCGCCGACCACAGCTTGAACGATTTCTCCAAGGCTTGGATCCTCGCGCAGCAAGTCGGGTAAACACTCCAAAACAAAAGACTCCGACTCGAGTCCTGCAACGATTGCCGCGTAGGCGAGCTCCGCGCGCGCGGCGGGATCGGGCCGAATCCATGCGTAAGCGCGTCGTTGGATGTCGCCCGACTCGCTCGCTCGCGCCGCCCGGATCACACGCGGCAAAGCGAGCGCGAGGAGCCTCGGATGCAACTCGACCACTCGTTGGCACAACATCGCCGCGAGCTCCGGCTCGCCCATGTCGAGCGCGATATCGGCACGCAGCAGTGCACTTCGCGGAAAGTTGCGCTGCACGTCACGAGCACGACGCAGATGCTCTCTCGCCTTCTCCAGATCGGCCCGCTGACGCGCTTGCTCCGCCAGCTCGCAATGGTAGTGAGCGAGAGCCGTCGGATGCTCAGGCGAAGCCACCTGCACCAGCTCGCCATGCACGGCGATCGCTTGCTCCCAATCGCGTTGCTGCTCGTATATGCGGAGCAGATAGCGCAATGCCGCCGTGCGCCTCGGTCCACCATCGGCAAGCTGCCGGAACAGCTGCTCGGCTCGATCGAAGAGGCCCGCTCGAAAGTAATCTTCGGCGAGCGCGAACATGGCATGAAGGCGATGCTCGTCGCTGAGCCCGGGGCGAGCCATGATGTTCTCGTGCACGCGGATCGCGCGATCCACTTCGCCCCGTCGCCGATACAGGCTTCCGAGGGCGAAGTGGGTGTCGACCGTCTCGTTGTCGACATCGACCATGCGCAGGAACACTTCGAGGGCCTTGTCCGGCTCCTCGTTGAGCAGGAATCGCAGTCCCTTGAAGTAATCCTCGGGCAGCGCCGAGCCGCTCTGCTCGGCGGGCTTGCGACCCTTCATATGCGCAAGCAGCCAGCCGGCCGCCGCGGCCACAAAGAGCGCCAGGATCAGCAGGAATGAAGGCTCAGCGGGCATTTTCGCCGCTGGCCGCGCCGGCGCGGGCGGCCTTGCTCTCGGCCTCACGCAGCGCGCGTCGCAATCGACCGCGTTCGTTGAGAAGTTGAGCCACCCACCAGACACGCCAGAAGAGGCCCCCGACGAGGCCGACGACGAACGCCACGACGAGCGCGAACCCAAGCGGCGACTCGAGGCGCATGAACGCGAGCTCGACTTCCACGCGCCCGGCGTTCATTGCAGTGACGAGGAGCGCCAGCACGGCGGCGAGCGCGAGAGTGAAATAGAAAACGAATCGGGACATGAGGTGCCGTCAGCGAGCCGATGAGCGCGATCCGCCGCCTCGAGGCTGCGGGATCAGCTCATTCTCGCCCAGTCGGCGGAATCAGTCATTCCCGGGTGGAGAGTGAGAGGAGATCGGCTCAGGTCCGACCGGATCACGATCGGGCGGGTTCGGCGCAGGAAGCCCCGGTCGTCGGGACGACCCTTCCAGGCAACGGGCCGCTCAATCGCGAATCGGCGTGCCCGCGCCCTCGTTGACTCGCTCGCGCAGGTCCTTGCCCGGCTTGAAGTGCGGAACGTACTTGCCCGAGAGCGCCACCGTCTCACCGGTCTTGGGGTTGCGGCCCTGGCGCGGCGGGCGGAAATGCAGCGAGAAGCTGCCGAAGCCACGAATCTCGATGCGCCCGCCCTGCGCGAGCGCATCGCTCATGATCTCGAGGATCTGCTTCACCGCCAGCTCGACGTCCTTGGCGGGAAGATGCTTCTGCTTGGCTGCAATCAGCTCGATGAGTTCCGATTTGGTCATGCTCGGGCCCGTTGTTGTTCTTCCACAGGCTGAAAGCTCGAAGACCGCAGGCTGTAGCCGAGGGAATCCCGCTTACCCACCGCTTACAGCCTGCGGTCTCGTTCGGATCATGAAGCGTCCTGCCCGCCGATGTGCTCCTTGAGCAGATCGCCGAGGCTGGTGCCGCTGGTGGTCTCGCCGGTGCGATAGCTCTGCACGGCTTCGGCTTCCTCGTGAATCTCCTTCGCCTTCACCGACAGCGCGATGGTGCGGCTCTTGCGGTCCACGTTGGTGAACTTCGCCTCCACCTCATCGCCCACCTTCAGCACCGTACGGGCGTCCTCGACCCGGTCCCGCGACAGCTCGGAGGCACGCAGGTGCCCCTCGACGCCGCCGCCCAGATCGATGATCGCGCCCTTCGCGTCGACCTCACGCACGATGCCCTTGACGATGGAGTTCTTGGGATGCTCGGCGATCCAGGTCGAGAACGGATCCTTGGCGAGCTGCTTGATGCCGAGCGAGATGCGCTCGCGCTCGGGATCGATCGAAAGCACCATGGCCTCGACCTGCTGGCCCTTCTGGTAGTTGCGCACGGCTTCCTCGCCCGGCACGTCCCAGGAGATGTCCGAGAGGTGCACGAGACCATCGATGCCGCCAGGCAGGCCGATGAAGAGGCCGAAATCCGTGATCGACTTGATCTGGCCGCTGACCTTGTCGCCGCGGTTGTAGTTGTCCGCGAACTCCTTCCACGGGTTCGCCTGGCACTGTTTGATGCCGAGCGAGATGCGGCGGCGCTCCTCGTCGATGTCGAGCACCATGACCTCGACCTCCTGGCCGATGTGCACGACCTTGGAGGGGTTGACGTTCTTGTTGGTCCAGTCCATCTCCGAGACGTGCACCAGACCCTCGACGCCCTCCTCGATCTCGACGAAGCAGCCATAGTCGGCGATGTTCGTCACCTTGCCGAAGAGGCGGGTGCCGGTCGGATAGCGGCGCGCGATGTTCTGCCACGGATCGTTGCCGAGCTGCTTGATGCCGAGGCTCACGCGCTGGCGCTCGCGATCGAACTTGAGGATCCGCACGTCGATCTCATCGCCCACCGACACGACTTCCGAGGGATGCTTGACGCGCTTCCAGGCCATGTCGGTGATGTGCAGCAGGCCGTCGATGCCGCCCAAGTCGACGAACGCGCCGTAGTCGGTGAGGTTCTTGACCGTGCCGCGCACGACCGCGCCTTCCTGCAGCTTCTCGAGGAGCTCGGTGCGCTCGGCGCTGTACTCCTGCTCGACGACCGCGCGGCGGGAGACCACCACGTTGTTGCGCTTCTGGTCGAGCTTGATGACTTTGAACTCGAGGGTCTTGCCCTCGAGATAGGAGGGATCGCGCACCGGACGGACGTCAAC
>DASVCI010000080.1:0-3971 GCA_036381695.1 Steroidobacteraceae bacterium | reverse complement strand
CCGGTGGCACGCACTTTCAGGCCACGCTGCAGGCCTTCTGAAACGCCCATCGCGATCGTGCGCACGACGCCGTCGCCGAGCTGCTGCTGCACCTCGAGCGTGAGATCCACGTCCTCGAGCTTGAGCGCCTCGTAGACTTTGGGGATCTGGTCGCGCGGAAACTCCACGTCGATCACCGCGCCGATGATCTGCACGATCCTGCCCGTAGCCGTTTGCGTAGACATGTACTCGTTCCTCATCGAGGAAGGCTCTGCGAGCCCGGAGGTCGTTCCTTCCGCGCTCCTCAGCCCTCCCTCAGCCTCTTTACAAACCGTTCGATCCGAAGCCTTGCGCGTCGATCCTCATCCGCCGCCTTCGGCGCCGCGCCAACCCGCGGCTCTCGTTCACACTGCCGAGGCGCCGCCGACGATCTCGCTGATCTCCTTGGTGATCGCCGCCTGGCGCGCCTTGTTGTAGATCAGTTGCAACTCATCGATGAGCTTGCCCGCGTTGTCGGTCGCGCTCTTCATCGCGACCATGCGAGCGGCCATCTCGCACGCGACGTTCTCGACAGCGCCGCGATACACCTGCGACTCGATGTACCGCATCAGCACGCCATCGAGGAGCTCCTCGGCCGAGGGCTCGTAGATGTAGTCCCAGAGCTTCTGCAGCTGCGTGTCCTCCTCGGCCACCACCGGCAGAAGCTGGCTCACGAGCGGCTTCTGGCTCATGGTGTTGATGAACTCGTTGTGCACGAGGTAGAGCCTGTCGAGCTTGCCCTCCTTGTACAGATCGAGCATCACCTTGACCGTGCCGATCAGGTCGGCGAGGTGCGGCCTGTCCCCGAGGTGAGTCACCGTCGCGAGCGTTTGCACATCGCCGAGACGGCGGAAGAACTGCACGCCCTTCGAGCCGATCAAGCACAGCGAGACCGGAACGCCGCGGTTCTGCCACTCGCGAATCTCGGACAGCATGGTCTTGAACAGGTTGACGTTCAGGCCGCCGCACAGGCCGCGATCGGTGCTGATCACGATGTAGCCGACCGCCTTCGGCTCCCGCTCGATGAGATACGGGTGCTTGAAGTCCGGATTGGCGAAGCGCAGGTGCCCGATCACGCGACGAATACGCTCGGCGTAGGGCCGGCTCGCGCGCATGCGCTCCTGCGCCTTGCGCATCTTGCTCGCGGCCACCATTTCCATCGCCTTGGTGATCTTCTGCGTGCTCTTGAAGCTCGCGATCTTGAGGCGGATTTCTTTTACGCCGGGCATGGATTGAAGCTCTGACTCGGACTAGGCCTCGGTCCCTCAGTACGTTCCGGTGCGTGCAAACTCGTCGCAGATCTTCTTGAGCGCCGCCTCGTTCTCCGGCGAAAGCACCGGGTTCGCGTTGATCGCATCGAGATCGGCCTTGTAGCTCGTCCTGGCGAACGCCTGCAGGCCCGCTTCGAAGGCGCCGACCTTCTTGAGCTCGATCTTGTCCATGTAGCCGTTGTTCACGGCGTAGATCGAGAGCGCCATCTCGGCGACCGACATCGGCGAGTACTGCTTCTGCTTCATCACCTCGGTGACGCGCTGGCCGCGCTCGAGCTGACGGCGGGTCGCCTCGTCGAGATCGGAGGCGAACTGCGAGAAGGCCGCGAGCTCGCGGTACTGCGCGAGCGCGAGACGAATACCGCCGCCGAGCTTCTGAATGATCTTGGTCTGAGCCGCGCCACCGACGCGCGAGACGGAGATACCGGCGTTCATGGCCGGACGGATGCCGGCGTTGAACAGGTCGCTCTCGAGGAAGATCTGGCCGTCCGTAATCGAGATGACGTTCGTCGGCACGAACGCGGTCACGTCGCCCGCCTGGGTCTCGATGATCGGGAGCCCCGTGAGCGAGCCCGTCTTGCCCTTCACGCGCCCGCCGGTCTTCTTCTCGACGTACTCTTCGTTGACGCGCGCCGAGCGCTCGAGCAGACGCGAGTGCAGGTAGAACACGTCGCCCGGATAGGCTTCGCGACCGGGCGGACGACGCAGGAGGAGCGAAATCTGACGATACGCCCACGCCTGCTTGGTGAGGTCGTCATAGATGATGAGCGCGTCCCCGCCGTTGTCCATGAAGTACTCGCCCATCGCGCAGCCCGCGTAAGGAGCCAGGTACTGCATCGAGGCCGGCGTCGAGGCGGAAGCGGCCACCACGATGGTGTGCTTCATCGCGTCGTGCTCTTCGAGCTTGCGCACGACGTTCGCGATCGAGCTCTGCTTCTGGCCGATCGCGACGTAGATACATTTGATGCCGCTGCCCTTCTGATTGATGATGGTGTCGACGGCGAGCGCGGTCTTGCCCGTCTGGCGGTCGCCGATGATGAGCTCGCGCTGGCCGCGCCCGATCGGCACCATCGAGTCGATCGCCTTGTAGCCGGTCTGCACCGGCTGGCTCACGGACTTGCGGAACACCACGCCCGGCGCGACGCGCTCGACAGGCGCCATGTGATCGGCCTTGATCGGGCCCTTGCCGTCGATCGGGCGCCCGAGCGCATCGACCACGCGGCCGAGCAGGCCCTCGCCCACCGGCACTTCGAGAATGCGCCCGGTCGTCTTGACGGTGTCGCCCTCGACGATGTGTTTGTACTCGCCGAGCACGACCGCGCCGACCGAATCGCGCTCGAGGTTGAGCGCGAGGCCGAAGCTGCCACCGGGAAACTCCAGCATCTCGCCGTACTTGGCGTCGGCCAGGCCGTGGATGCGGACGATGCCGTCGGTGACCGTCACGACCGTGCCGACGTTGCGCTCCTCGGTCGTGGCGGCGAACTTCTCGATGCGCGCCTTGATCAGGTCGCTGATTTCAGAAGCCTTGATGGCCATTGCTCACATCCTCGGTTCAAATCTCGAAGCGTGGGTCCGGATCGGGCTCGCTCCCGACCCCGCCTCGCTAATGGGTCATTTCAAACGCCAGCCGCTCGAGGCGCGCCTTGAGCGAGCCGTCGATGACGAAGTCCCCGGCGCGCACGATGGCGCCGCCGATCAGCGACGGGTCGACGTCGCAATGCAGGCGCACGTCCCGCTTCAGCCGCTTCTTCAGCGCTGCGGCCAGCCTGTCGCGCTGCGCTTGGTCGAGCTCGATGGCCGAGGTCACGTGCACGTCGGCCACGTTCTCCACTTCAGCGCGCAGCCCCTCGAAGAGCTCGGCGATGTGGGGCAGCAAGTCGAGACGGCGATTGTGCGAGAGCGTCTCGAGGAAATTGCGGCCCGGCTCGTCGAGCGAATCGCCGCACGCCGCCACCACCAGCTCCGTCAGCTCGCTCGTGGGCACGCGAGGATTGCCCAGCAGCCGCTCGACGCGCGGGTCGGAGACGACGGCCGCGCCGGCCGCGAGCATCTGCGACCAGCGGGCAAACGAATTGCGCTCGCGCGCCACTTCGAACGCGGCTTTCGCGTATGGCCTCGCCAGCGTGACTTTCTCCGCCATGCCCGCTTCCTTGAGCCTCAGGCCGCCCGCTCGATGTCGAGCGCGAGCTGATCGAGCAGGTCCGCATGCGTGCTCGCATCGATCTCGCGGCCGAGGAGCTTGGCCGCCCCCACAACCGCGAGCGTGGCGACTTCCTTACGCAGTTGCTCACGAGCACGGCTCGACTCGAGCGCCACTTGCTCACGCGCATCGGCCACCAGCCGCTGCCCTTCGGCAATCGCCGCGCCGCGCGCTTCCTCGACCAGCTCGTTCGAGCGGCGATTGGCCTGCTCGATGATCTGGTTCGCCTGCGCACGCGCCTCGCGGATGATCTCGTTGGCCTGGGCCTTCGCCTCCGCGAGCGTCTTCTCGCCGCGCTCGGCCGAAGCCAGGCCCTCGGCGATCTTGCGTTGCCGCTCTTCCAGCGCGCGGATCAGAGGCGGCCAGATGAAACGCATCGTGAACCAGCCGAGGATCACGAAGACCAGCGACTGAATTAACAGGGTTGCGTTGAGATTCATGGAACCTTATGCCTCGTTTCGAGCGCCGCGCCGGCGGGAGTC
>DASVCI010000079.1:0-7357 GCA_036381695.1 Steroidobacteraceae bacterium | reverse complement strand
CTACTCGATCCCGAGCTTCTTGATCCGATACCTGAGCGAACGAAACGTCATCCCGAGAAGCTGCGCCGCCTTGGTCTTGTTGTAGCGCGTCTGTTCGAGCGCACGAATGATCGCGTCGCGCTCGATGTCCTCCAGCGCCTCGCCGAGCTTCTCGCCTGGTGCGACCGCATTCGGAATCGGGATTTCGGTGCTCGCGACTTTGGGCCTGAGCTGCAGGTCGGCGACGTCAATCACGCCGTTCGAGCACAACGTCGCCGCGCGCTCGAGCACGTTCTCGAGCTCGCGGACGTTGCCCGGATAGTGATACTCGCGCAGGGCCTTCATCGCCGCGTCGGTCACCCGCAACGTTCGACTGCCGCTCTGGCGGGCAAGGCGGCTTACGATCGCTTCCACGAGCTCGTCGATATCCTCCAGGCGCTCCCGAAGCGGCGGCACGCGGATTTCGATGACGTTCACGCGGTAGAAGAGATCCTCGCGGAATTTCCCTTCCGCGACCAGCGTGGCCAGGTTCTTGTGAGTCGCCGAGAGGATGCGGACGTCGATCGGGATTTCCTTCGGCTCGCCGACCGGCCGGACGCACTTCTCCTGGATCACCCTGAGGAGCTTGACCTGCATGTGCAGCGGCAGATCGGCGATTTCATCGAGGAACAGCGTGCCGCCCTCGGCGGACTGAATCAGGCCCTGCTTGTCCGCCACCGCGCCCGTGAAGCTGCCCTTCTTGTAGCCGAACAGCTCGCTTTCCATGAGCTCCGTCGGAATTGCTCCACAGTTCACCGGCACGAACGGCCCGTCCCGGCGAGCACCAGCTTCATGAATGAGGTGGGCGACCAGTTCCTTGCCCGTTCCCGATTCGCCATAGATGTGCACCGGCGCCTGGCTGCGCGCCACGCGTTCGATCATTTCGCGCAGCTGAGCCATCGCACGCGAGCGGCCGAGAAGCTTGATCTGCGGCAGTTGCGAACTGCCCTCGGCGGTTTCGCCCAGCTTCAGCGTGTTGGCGATCAGCTTGCGCAGCGCCGAGACATCGAGCGGCTTCGAGATGAAATCGAACGCGCCGAGCTTGAGCGCCCGCACGGCCGATTCGACGTTGCCGTGGGCGGTGATGACGGCTACCGGAATTTGCGGCTTGTGCGTCTGGATCCATTCCACGAGGTCGAGCCCGTTGCCGTCCGGCAGGCGCATGTCCGTCAGGCACAGATCGAACGATCCGGCGCGCAGCTCGCGCGTTGCCGCGCCAACGGTGTCCACGCTCGTCACCTCGAGGTTCATCCTCTCGAGGGTGATGCCGAGCAGCTCCCGGATATCTGGCTCGTCATCCACTACGAGCGCGCGTGGCTTGGTCACGAGGCTTCCCAACGTTGAGGATCGGCAAACACGATGCGAAAAATACTACCACCGCCGATGCGCGGCTCATAAACGAGCACGGCGCGATTGCTCTGGGCCAGCTCCCGCGAGATGAAGAGCCCGAGGCCCGTGCCCCCCTGGCCGGCGGTGAAGAACGGCTCGAAGATGCGGTCCGCGTCCGAGTTCGTGATGCCTGGCCCGCGATCCATGACTTCCAGGAAAGGGCGATCGGAGATCGCTATGCGCCCGGTGCGCAGCTCGACGCAGGCGGCGCCCGCTGCGTCACGCCCGTACTTCAGCGCGTTCTCGCACAGATTCCACAGGATCTGATGCAGATGCGAGGGATCGACATACACCTCGACATCCTCGGCGGAATGCAGCTGCCGCACGGCTTGCTCGTCGGCCTGGAGCGTCTGACGAAACTCCGCCAGAAATTCGCTCAGCCAGCCGTTCAGCTCGATGCGTTCCTGGCGCGTCGCCTCGCGCCGGGAGAGCTGCAACACGTTGTCGATGATCGTGCTCACACGCTCGCCGTTGCTGCGGATGATGTCCGTGAGCCGCCGCTCCTGCGGTGTCAAATTCGGAGCCTCGGCAAGCAATTGCGCCGCGTGACTCATCGCTCCAACGGGATTGCGAATCTCGTGCGCGATGCTGGCGCTCAGCCGCCCGAGGGCGGCGAGCTTCGACTGCTGGACACGCTCGATGATGACCGAGGTGTCTTCCAGAAAAATGAGCGTCGGGCCGTTTTCCCGCAGGTTGAGCGATACGAAATGCGGCTGCACGATGGCCGCGCCGTTCCAGGCGAGCAGCGTCGTCGTGCGCAGCTGCCAGTCCTGAGAGTACTGCCTCCAGGCGTTCAGCAGGTGCAGCAGCCGGGGCGAAACCTCGCCGAGTGGGGTGCCGGGCTCGACGCTCGATCCTTTGAGGAGCATCGCGGCCGACTCGTTGATCAGGCGGATCGTGTCTTGCGCATCCACGACGAGGATGCTCTCCCGCAGGTGCTGCACGATGAACTGGTTCAGCTCCGCGAGGTTGGCCACATCCACCTCGCGCTGGCGCACCCGTTCCTCCCCCTCCCGCAGATTCCGTGCAAGAGGCCCGACGCCGAGCGTCACGATGAAAAGCAGGGCGCCGACGATGCCTGCGGAGGTGAAATCGCTAGCCTCGCTCAGAGTCGTGAGGGAGATCAGAACCTGCTGGCCGAGCAGCGCGATGGCTGCGATCGCCGCCAGCATGAGGGCCACCCGCGGGCGCATGACGACGGCAGCCGCGCCGATCGGCAGCACCAGGAGCGAGCCGAGCCCACTCGCCATCCCGCCGCTCGAGTAGGCGAACAGCGTGATCACCACGACGTCGACGCAGACGTTTACGACCGTTTGCACGTCGGCATCCGGCCAGCGCCGCCTCACGCTCCACATCATCAGCACGGCATAGGCGAAATAGGCCGTGCTCGCGCCGATGAAGAGGGCCGGATGGGTCTGTCCGATGCGCGTCGGCGACACCGCGAGGAAGATCACCGTCAGGATCGTGGCCGCCAGCAGGCGAAACAGGTTCACGAGCGCGAGCACTCGCCAGGCGAGCTCGGTGTAGTCGGCCGGCGCGTCTGAGGCGAGGAGCGGTTTCATCGCGGAAGCTGGTGGGGCCGCATTTGCCTTTGCATCGGGGCCGAATTCCTCCAGAATACGCGGCCCTTGTTCGTTCTTTCCACAGTGTACACGTCCGCCGCGCGCGCCTTATGAATCTGCACGAATACCAGTCCAAGCAATTGTTCGCGAGCTACGGTATCCCGGTTCCGGTGGGGCACGTGGCCTCGAGTGCGGCCGAGGCGGCCGAAGCGGCGCGGCGCATCGGCGGCTCGAAATGGGTGGTGAAAGCTCAGGTTCACGCCGGCGGGCGCGGCAAAGGCGGCGGCGTGAAGCTGGTCGACTCGCCGGAAGAGGCGGGGAAAGCCGCCGAAGCCATGCTCGGCAAGCGCCTGAAGACGCATCAGACGGGCCCCGAGGGGCTGCCCGTCCACCAGGTGTTCGTCGAGCAGGGCTCGAAGATCGCCCGCGAACTGTACGTGAGCCTGGTCTTGAACCGGGACAAGGGGCAGGTGGCTTTCATTGCTTCCGCGGCCGGCGGCATGGACATCGAAGAGGTCGCCGCGCACACACCCGAGAAGATCATCCGGGTCAACGTGCACCCGGCGACCGGCTTGCAGCCCTCTCACTGCCGGGTCCTCGCCTACGGGCTCGGGCTCGAAGGCAAGCAGATCGAGGAGTTTGCCTCGATCGCCCAGGCGCTCTACCGCCTGTATCTCGAAAAGGACGCGAGCCTGGTCGAGATCAATCCGCTGATCGTCACCGGCGAGGGCAAGCTGGTCGCGCTCGATGCGAAGATCAACATCGAGGACAACGCGCTCTTTCGTCAGAAGGAGCTCGCCTCCTGGCGCGATCCCAGCCAGGAAGACGAGATGGAGCGGGCGGCGTCCGAGCACGAGCTCAATTACGTCTCGCTCGACGGCGACATCGCCTGCATGGTGAACGGCGCGGGTCTCGCCATGGCGACCATGGACTTGATCAAGCTGCACGGCGGGGCGCCCGCGAACTTCCTGGACGTCGGGGGCGGCGCGACGCGTGAGCGCGTCACCGAGGCGTTCAACCTGATCCTCTCGAACAAGAACGTTCGCGCGATTCTGGTGAACATCTTCGGCGGAATCGTCCGCTGCGACATGATCGCCGAAGGCATCATCCACGCCGTCAAGGACGTGGGGGTTCGAGTCCCGGTGGTCGTGCGCATCGAAGGCACCAATGCCGAGCAGGGTCGCAAGCTCCTCGCTGCGAGCGGCCTCGCCATCACGCCTGCGAGCGATTTGACGGACGCGGCGAAAAAGGTAGTCGCGGCCGCACGGAAATAGCGCTGTCCGCCCGTCCCGTCAGGAGCCCTCGAGTCGTCCTCCCGAATCAGTCGTCATCAGCCAGCCATGTCCATCCTCGTCGACAAGAACACCCGCGTGATCTGCCAGGGCTTCACCGGCAAGCAAGGCACGTTTCACTCCCAGCAATGCATCGCTTACGGCACCAAGGTTGTCGGCGGCGTGACGCCGGGCAGAGGAGGGGAGACGCACCTGAACCTGCCGGTTTTCAACACCGTGAGGGAGGCCGTTAAGGAGACGGGCGCGACGGTCAGCATGATCTATGTCCCGGCGCCATTCGCCGCTGACGCGATTCTGGAAGCGGCGGACGCGGGAGTGGAGCTGATCGTGTGCATCACCGAGGGCATTCCGGTGAACGACATGGTGCGAGTCAAGGCGGCGCTCGCGAGCTACGGGAGCCTGCTCATCGGCCCGAACTGTCCCGGCATCATCACGCCCGGCGAATGCAAGATCGGCATCATGCCGGGCTTCATTCACAAGCCCGGGCGCGTCGGCATCGTGTCGCGATCCGGCACGCTCACGTACGAGGCGGTGTTCCAGACGACGAACGCCGGGCTTGGCCAGAGCACGTGCGTCGGCATCGGTGGTGACCCGGTGCGAGGCATGAACTTCATCGACGTGCTGGCCCGGTTCGAAGAGGATCCGCAGACCGAAGGCATCATCATGGTCGGTGAGATCGGCGGAGCCGACGAGGAAGCCGCTGCGCAGTTCATCAAGGAGAACGTGACGAAGCCCGTCGTCGCCTACATTGCCGGCGTCACTGCGCCTCCCGGCAAGCGTATGGGCCACGCCGGCGCCGTGATCTCGGGTGGCAAGGGCACCGCGGCCGACAAGTTTGCGGCCCTCGAAGCAGCAGGGGTCCGGACGGTGAAGAGCCCTGCGGATCTGGGCAGTGCGATCGCCGAGCAACTGAGAAAGCGACGCACGAAGGCGCGCGCCTCGCGTGTGACGCGCCAGTCGAAGCAAACCAAGTCCGCGGCGAAGGCGAAGTCGGCCAAAGCGCGTTTGCGTGGAAAAGCTTCGCCCAAGAAGGCTGCGAAGGCTCGAGTTGCAGCGCGTACTGCGGCGGCGCGCGCTTCCGGGCGCAAGGCCAAGCCCGCGCGCAAGAAATAGCGGGCTGGAGCGCGGCAACACCTCATTCCAAGGCGTTCCGCCGAGGAGAATAATGGTGTCCTGGACGCTCGGATGACGGTTTTTGAGCTCGACGGCTTGCGTCGGCGCCCCGTCCTGATAGCGTGACGGGCCGGCAGTCGCTCGAATTTTCTTCGCGCCCGCCTTGTCCGCGTCGCTCACATGTCAGCCCCTCTTCGCATCGCGCTAGCGCAAATCAACCTCTTCGTAGGGGACGTTGCCGGCAATACGCAACGCGTCCTGGACGTTGCCGCGCAAGCGCGCGATGGGCTCGGTGCGGATCTGGTGCTGTTCCCGGAGCTTACGCTCTCAGGCTATCCGCCCGAAGACCTGCTGTTTCACAGGGGGCTCAGGCGCCAAGTGACGGCGGCGCTCGAGCACGTGCGAGCTGAAGCGCGGGACATTGGTGTGGTGGTCGGATACCCCGAGTATGTCGAGGGGGCGATCTACAACTCGGCCGCGCTCCTCCAGGGCGGCGATGTGGTAGCCAACTACCGCAAGCAGGAGCTGCCGAACTATGCGGTCTTCGACGAGAAGCGCTATTTCAAGCCCGGCCACGAGACGAGGATCGTCGAGGTCAAGGGCATTCGCGTCGCGCTCCTGATCTGCGAGGACATCTGGCAACCGGGCCCCGCCCGCGCTGCTCGTGAGCGCGGCGCGCAGCTGTTGGTCGTCATCAACGGCTCGCCTTACTCGCTTCGCTATCAGGCGCGGCGCGAGTGTATCGTGCGCGACCGCGTGAAGGAGACGGGCCTTCCGGTCGTCTATCTGAACATGCTGGGCGGTCAGGACGAGCTCGTGTTCGACGGCGGCTCGTTCGTCATGAACGCTGCCGGCGAGGTCGTGCAGCGTGCACCGGCGTTCGAGGAGAAACTCCTCCTGGCCGAGATCGACTTGATCGACGGCAAAGCTGTGCCGCGCCCGGGCGAGGTTTCGGCCGAGCTGTCCGAAGAGGCGAGCGTCTACAACGCCCTCGTGCTGGGGGTGCGTGACTACGTCAACAAGCATGCGTTTCCCGGCGTGGTAATCGGCCTGTCCGGCGGCATCGATTCCGCGTTGACTCTGGCCATAGCGGTCGACGCGCTGGGTGCGGATCGCGTGCATGCGGTGACGATGCCGTCCCGATACACCTCGCAAATGAGCCTTGAGGATGCGTCCACGCAGGCGCGCACGCTCGGTGTGCGTTATGACGTGATCTCGATCGAGGGCATGTTCGAAGCGGCGCTGCAGGCGCTCAAAGATGTATTTGCGGGCCGGCCGGCGGATACGACGGAGGAGAACGTGCAGGCTCGTTGCCGGGGCTTGTTGCTGATGGCGATCTCGAACAAGACCGGCCGGATGGTGCTGACGACCGGAAACAAGAGCGAGATGGCCGTTGGCTATGCCACGTTGTACGGCGACATGGCGGGCGGATTCGCGCCGATCAAGGATTGCAGCAAGCTCCTCGTGTACCGGCTCGCGCACTATCGCAATTCGGTCTCGCCGGTGATTCCGCAGCGAGTGATCGAGCGGCCGCCGTCGGCGGAGCTGCGCCCGAATCAGAAGGACTCCGATTCGCTCCCGCCTTATGAAGTGCTCGATCCGATTCTGGAGCTCTTCATAGGAGAGGACTTGTCGGTGGATGAGATCGCCGCGCGCGGCTACGACCGTGCCACGGTCGTACGCGTGCTGGAGATGGTCAAGCGCAACGAGTACAAGCGCCGCCAGGCCCCGCCGGGTGTGCGCATCAGCGACCGCGCGTTCGGGCGCGACTGGCGCTATCCGATTACCTCCGGCTACAAGGCGAGCAGCAAAGAGACGATCTGATTTTTTGGCGGGCCCTGCTTGCCCCCATCCTGTCCTTGTATGTTGTATATGCCCCTGACGCGAGCGGGGCAACCGGGGAAGGCGGGAGACTGTTCCTGTCCAAGGGCGTTGATCCTGTGGGGAAGATAAGCCCCGCCTGCTCCTTCTCACATGATCAGT
>DASVCI010000078.1:0-8004 GCA_036381695.1 Steroidobacteraceae bacterium | reverse complement strand
CGCATTCGTAGTATCGCGCCCGAATGAAAACAACCCAGCCTTCACGCGGCACGTCATGAGCCGCGGTTTCTTTCGCAGCACGGCCATAGTCGGCACCACCACGCTCCTGTCGCGCATCACCGGGCTGGTGCGCGACGTGGTCTACGCCGCGTTCATTCCCTCGGTTGCGCTCGAGGTATTCGTCCTCGCGAACCAGATTCCGAATCTGCTCCGACGTCTGTTCGCGGAAGGCGCTTTTTCTCAGGCGTTCGTGCCGGTCGTGGCCGAGTACCGCGCGAAGCGCACCACGCCCGAAGTGCGCGATCTGGTCGACTCGGTGGCTGGGACGCTGGGCGGATTTCTGGCGCTCATCAGCGTGCTGGGCGTAATCATCGCTCCGGCCATCGTGCTGATTTCCGCGCCCGGGTTCGCGATGAAGGAAGCGGGGCAGTTCGGGCTTGCCGTGGAGATGCTCCGCTGGACGTTCCCGTACCTGCTCTTCGTCTCGCTCACGGCGCTCGCGGGCGGCGTGCTCAACAGCTATCAGAAGTTCGCGTTGCCCGCGTTCACGTCCGTCGTGCTGAACGTGGTGATGATCGTGTTCGCGGCCTGGGTTTCGCCGTACTTCGAGCGCCCCGTGGTAGCGCTTGCAGTGGGCGTGTTCGTGGGCGGCGTGCTTCAAGTGCTCATGCTGGTGCCGCCGATGCTCCGGCTCGGCGTACTGCGTCTGCCGCGCTGGAATCTCCAGCACGAGGCCGTGCGACGCATTGCGCGGCTGATGGGCCCGGCCATCCTCGGATCGTCGATGGGGCAGTTGAGCGTGATGGTGAGCACCGGGATCGCCTCGCTCCTTGCCGACGGAAGCATGACGTGGCTCTATTTCGCGGATCGCCTGGTTGAGTTTCCGCTCGGCGTATTCAGCATCGCGCTGGCCACCGTGATTCTGCCGAGCCTCTCGGCGCATCACGCGCAGGAGACGCCGGAGGAGTTCTCCGCGACGCTTCAATGGGCGGTGCGCCTCGTGTGCCTGATCGTGATGCCCGCCTCGGTAGCGCTGTTCGCATTGGCCGGACCGTTGACCGTTGCGCTCTATCACTACGGGACGTTCAGGGCAGCGGACGTCGAGATGACCCGGCTCGCGTTGATGGCGTTCTCGTTCGCGCTCCTCGGCTGGAGCCTCATAAAAGTCCTGGCGACCGGCTACTACGCAAGGCAGGACACGAAGGGTCCGGTAAAGGTCGCGATGCGCGCGCTCGGGCTGACGATGGCGCTCAATGTCCTGGTTCTCGTGGTCCTCGCGCTGACCGGCCACCTCAAGTCACCGGGGATGCACGCTCTGCTCGCGCTCACGAATGGCGTCGGGGCGCTCCTGAACGCGGGATTGCTTTACGTGGGATTGGTTCGTGGGCGCGTTCTCAGGTCGGGCTACGGTATGAGGGGACTCCTCATTCGTATCGTCCTCGCCTGCGCGGCGATGGCCGCCATGCTCGTTTGGTTGAGCGGCGACCTCACGGAGTGGATCGCCGCTCCCGTCCGCGTTCGTGCCGTGTGGCTTGGCGGATTGGTCGTCGGCGGTATCGCCGTGTACTTCTCGGTCCTTTGGGCCCTGGGAGTGCGTGTCAGCCAGTTCCGCGTGCAGCCGCCTGCCACGGCATCGTGAGTAGGTGGCGCCCCACCTTGGCGCACCGATCGCTCGCGGCGCCACCCCTGCGGGAACAGCAGGCGCCGGCCGGGAAGCCCCCAAGATCGGCCCCCATTTCCGCCTGCTGGTCCCTATAATGCCCGCTTTCCGGTACACGATTGGGAGCGCGGGGCCGCGATGGAGCTGATTCGGGGCCTGCACAACGTGCACCCGCGGCATCGGGGTTGCGTGCTCACCATCGGCGCCTTCGACGGCATACACCGCGGCCACCAGGAAATGATCCGAGTGGTCCGCTCGTTCGCCGGCACGCACCGGTTGCCTGCCACGGTGCTGTCGTTCGAGCCGACGCCACGCGAATTCTTTGCGAAGGGCGCGCCGCCCGGGCGGCTGACGCGATTTCGTGAGAAGTACGAGGCCTTGCGTCGCTACGGAGTCGAGCGCTTCGTCTGCGCCAGGTTCGACGAACGTATGCGCTCGATGTCGGCCGAGGAGTTCACGGTCCGTGTGCTCGTGCAAGCGCTCGGGGCACGTCACGTTGTCGTGGGGCATGACTTTAAGTTCGCGCGCAACATGAGCGGTAACGTCGAGACGTTGCGGACGCTCGGCGCGCGCGAAGGCTTCGGCGTCACGGTTGTGCCGCCGTTCGAGATCGACGGCGAGCGTGTCAGCAGTTCGCTGATTCGTGCCGCGCTGGACGCAGGCGACATGGCGCGCGCCGCGAAGCTGCTTGGCCGGCCGTACCGGATGACGGGCAAGGTGATCGAAGGTGCGAAGCTCGGGCGGCAGCTCGGGTTTCCGACGGCCAACATTCGGCCCGCGCGTCGTGCGACGCCCTTAGCGGGCGTTTTTGCGGTTCGCGTGTCCGGATGCGGGCTGCAGGACGCACCAGGCGTTGCGAGCCTCGGCACGCGGCCCGCTGTCGACGGCAAAGAGCTGCTGCTCGAAGCGCACGTGTTCGATTTCGAGGGCGACCTGTATCGGCGTTATCTGCACGTCGACTTCATCGCGCGTCTGCGCGACGAGCTGTGGTTTCCGAACGTCGCCGCGCTCGTCGAGCAGATGAAAGAGGACGCGCGTCGCGCGCGTGAGATTCTGGCTACCGATCAACCGATTCACTGACCCGTCCACCCCAGCCGCCAACGGCCCGTTCAACCCAGTCCCGCTCATGGATTACAAGCAAACGATCAACCTGCCCGAGACCGAGTTTCCGATGAAGGCAGATCTGGCCCGGCGCGAGCCGGATCTGCTGAAGTGGTGGGAGGAGAAGCAGATTTACGCCAAGCTCCGTGAGCTCGCGCGCGGCCGGCCGACGTTCATCCTCGCCGACGGGCCGCCGTACGCGAACGGCGCGATTCACCTCGGTCACGCCATCAACAAGGTGCTCAAGGACATCGTCGTCAAGTCACGCACGCTCGACGGCTTCGATGCACCGTACGTTCCGGGCTGGGATTGTCACGGCCTCCCGATCGAGCATCAGATCGAGAAACTCCGCGGCAAAGAGGTCAAGACGCTCGAGCCGCGGGCGTTCCGGCAGGCGTGCCGCGAGTACGCGCTTTCGCAGGTCAACGCGCAGCGTGAGGATTTCAAGCGCCTCGGAGTGATGGGGGATTGGGATCATCCCTTCATGACCATGCAGCGCGAGTATGAAGCGGAGCAGCTCCGCGCGTTCGCGCAGATCCTTCGCAGAGGTCACGTCTACAAGGGCCTGAAGCCCGTGCATTGGTGTCTCGATTGCCGCTCCGCGCTCGCCGAGGCGGAGGTGGAGTACGAGAACCGCACGTCGCCGGCGATCGACGTTCGCTTCCCAGTCACGGACAAGGCAGATCTCTCGAAGCGGTTTGGTTTGAAGAACATTCCTGATCGCGCCGCCAGTGTCGTGATCTGGACCACGACTCCGTGGACGCTGCCCGCGAACCAAGCCGTATCGGTCGGCCCGGAAATTCGCTACGGGCTCTATGGCACGGGTTCCGAGTTGCTGGTGCTCGCGACAGGGCTCGCTGCCGCGGTTAGGAAGCGTGCGGGGCTCGATGAAACCGCGGCTCTCGCCGAAGTGCCCGGCTCCGCGCTCGAGGGCCTGACCCTCGCTCATCCGTTTTACGAGCGCATCGTTCCCATCATTGTGGGCGAGCACGTGACGCTGGATGCCGGTACCGGCCTCGTGCACACGGCTCCTGGCCACGGCCAAGAGGACTACGTAGTCGGTCTCAAGTACAAGCTGCGGATCGACAATCCTGTCGGCAGCGACGGTCGCTTCGTGCCGGGCACGCCGCTGTTCGAAGGCGAGCGTGTCTTCGACGCCAACGAGCATGTGATCGAAGTGCTGCGCGAGCGCGGAATGTTGCTTCACGCCGAGAAGCTCGAGCACAGCTATCCGCATTGCTGGCGGCACAAGACGCCCGTGATCTTCCGTGCGACCGCGCAGTGGTTCATCAGCATGGACCAGGCTGGATTGCGCAAATCGGCGTTGCGCGAGATCGGCAAGGTGAAGTGGATGCCGAGCTGGGGCGAGAGTCGCCTCGGCAACATGATCGCGGACCGGCCGGATTGGTGCATTTCCCGTCAGCGCACCTGGGGTGTGCCGCTCGCACTATTCACGCATCGCGTAACGGGCGAGGCGCATCCACGCTCAGCCGAGATCCTCGAAGCTGTGGCTGAGCGCGTGGAGAAAGACGGCATCGACGTGTGGTACGACCTAGATCCGACCGAACTGCTCGGCGCTGAGGCTCCGGACTACGAGAAGGTCACGGACATCATGGACGTGTGGTTCGACTCAGGCGTTTTGCACCACTGCGTGTCGAAGCTCCGTCCGGAGATCAGAACGCCAGCCGATCTGTACTTGGAAGGCTCGGATCAGCACCGTGGCTGGTTTCACAGCTCGCTGCTGGTATCGACCGCGTTGTATGACCAGGCGCCGTATCGCGCCGTGCTGACTCACGGCTTCACGATCGACGACAAGGGCCGGAAGATGTCCAAGTCGCTCGGCAACGTGATCGTGCCGCAAAAGGTGGTCGGCACGCTCGGCGCCGACGTGCTGCGCCTCTGGATTGCAGCCACGGACTACTCGAACGAGATGAGTCTCTCGGACGAGATTCTGAAGCGTGTAGCCGAGTCGTATCGTCGCATTCGAAACACGGCGCGCTTCCTCCTCGGCAATCTCGCAGGCTTCGATCCGGCTCGCGATCAGGTGGCGCCGGACGACATGGTGGCGCTCGATCGCTGGGCCCTGTGGCGGACAACGCAGCTCCAGGAGGAAGTGGTTGCCGCGTATCGCAACTACCAGTTCCACCTCATCTATCAGAAGGTGCACAACTTCTGCAGCGTCGAGCTGGGCGGCTTCTACCTCGACGTGCTGAAGGACAGGCTGTACACGACGCCGGCCAATGGCCACCCGAGACGTTCCGCGCAGACGGCAATGTTCTGGATCATCGAAGCGATGTCGCGGTGGCTCGCGCCGATCCTGTCGTTCACGGCTGAGGAGATCTGGCGCTACATGCCCGGTGCGCGCAGCGAGTCCGTGTTCTTGAATACGTGGGCGACATTCCCGCAGGGAGCGAGCGAACGGCCGAGGATCGACTGGAGCTCGATCCTCAGGCTCCGCAGCGGCATCCAGCGCGAATTGGAGAAACTTCGTAATGCCGACGCGATCGGCGCGCCGTTGGACGCGGAGGTGGATATCTATTGTGCGCCGCCGCTGCTCGACACGTTGCGCGCGTTCGGTCCGGAGCTGCGGTTCGTGTTCATCACGTCCGGTGCGCGTGTGCATCCGCTCGAAGAGAAACCCGCGAACGCGGCCGCAGCCGACGAAGCGGATCCGAGTTTCGCGTGGGTCGTTGCCAAGCCGAGCAACGAGAAGAAGTGCGTGCGGTGCTGGCATAAGCAGCCGGACGTGGGGCAACATCCGAAACACCCGGAGCTGTGCGGTCGCTGCGTGATCAATGTGGAAGGGCCAGGCGAGGAACGGCGTTACAGCTAAGTTGCCCGGTCGCCGCGCGTTGGGTCTCGGTTCGTCGATCGTGATCCGACCACGGCGAGCTCACAGGAAGCAAGATGAATAGTCCGGTCCCGAAAGTGTGGTTTACGCCGACGCGCGGTGCCAGCAACTGGCTGTGGCTCTCGGTCTTCGTCGTCCTGCTCGATCAGGCGACGAAGGCCCTGGTCATCAGCACCGTGAAGACGCAGGACAGCATCGCTTTGCTGCCGTTCCTCGACATCGTGTACCTCGAGAACACGGGGGCCGCCTTCAGCATTCTCGCGCAAGCCTCCGGCTGGCAGCGGTGGTTCTTCATCGCGCTCGCGCTGGGCGTGAGCGTCGCGTTGATGTTCTGGCTGCGGCGTATCCGTGCGGACCAGACGCTGCTCGCCCTTGGCCTCTCTCTCGTACTGGGCGGCGCACTGGGCAACGTGATCGATCGCGTGATGCACGGCTACGTGGTGGATTTCATCTACTTCAACTGGCGCCAGTGGGATTTCCCGGCGTTCAACATTGCCGACACGGCGATTTCGATTGGCGCCGCCTGCCTGCTGCTCGATGCCTTCCGTGAGAGCGGGCAGCACAAGCGCGTAGCCGACAACAGGCAGTAGGATTCCGCGGCGCGATCCGCGGTACACTCGGCCCATGCAGATTCTTCTCGCCAATCCCAGAGGTTTTTGCGCCGGCGTCGACCGGGCGATCGACATCGTGGAACGGGCGATCGAGATGTTCGGCGCGCCGATCTACGTGCGTCACGAGGTCGTCCACAACAAGTACGTAGTGGATCGTCTGCGGAGCCTCGGAGCCGTCTTCGTAGAAGAGCTGCACGAAGTGCCTGACGATGCGACGGTGATCTTCAGCGCCCACGGTGTGTCCCGGGCCGTGCAGGACGAGGCGCGGCGGCGGGGGCTCAAAGTCTTCGACGCGACCTGTCCGCTGGTCACGAAGGTGCACATGGAAGTGGCGCGTTACGCGCGCGAGGGTCGCGAGGTGATCCTGATCGGCCACGCGGGGCACCCGGAGGTCGAAGGGACGATGGGCCAGTTCGATCCGTCGTTCGGCGGCCGCATTCTCCTGGTCGAGACGCCCGAGGACGTGGAGCGGCTCGAGGTTCGCAATCCGGAGCGGCTCGCGTTCGTTACGCAGACGACGCTTTCCGTGGACGACACCCAGCGCATCGTGGATGCGCTTCGCACGCGGTTCCCCACGCTTACGAGCCCTCGGAAAGAAGACATCTGCTACGCCACTCAGAATCGACAGGACGCGGTGAAGCAGCTCGCCCAGCGCTGCGACATCATCCTGGTAGTCGGCTCTCCGAGCAGCTCGAACTCGAATCGCTTGCGTGAGATCGCCGAGAAGGTCGGGATTCCGGGCTATCTGGTCGACGGTCCCGAGGACTTGCGCCGCGAATGGTTCGAAGGAAAAAAGGCTGTCGGAGTGACGGCCGGAGCTTCCGCGCCCGAAGTGCTTGTCGAGCGCGTCGTCGCACGGATCCGAGAGTGGGGCGGCGAGGCTCCGGTCGAGCTCGTCGGGCAACCTGAGAACATCGTCTTCAGCCTGCCTCGCGAGTTGCGCGTTCCAGCCCCGACGTCGGCGCGCTGAAGATTCAACGCATTACTCCGGCGTCACGCGTACCACGTAGGAAGCCGCGCCTTGGCCGGGCGCTGACCAGCTCACGGCGATGACATAAGTCGGCTTCGCCGTAGAAAGGTCTCGAGTGATCGTACCGAGCCCGCTTGGCAGGCTGCGCTCCACTTCATCTTCCCAGCAGGCCGCCTGAAGCGCCGCTCTGTCGTGCGGCAGCGTGGGTTCGGCCTTCGGATCGCACAGCACGCCGATCGTCGTGGCGAATCCTGCCGTGCCTTCTTTCGTTGCTCGAATGCGCTCAGCCATGTCTTCGGCGAGCTCGGCCGCGAGCTCCTGATAGCGGGTTTCGGGCTGCTGGCGGACCCTGTCCGCATAGAGCGCCGCGATGCCCACGATCCCCACGGTGATGACCAGGAGCGCGACGAGAATCTCCGCGATCGTGAATCCTCGTACTGTGGCTTGGGCTCGGTGGGTCATGCACGCATCAAGTACACGGTCGTTGTCTTCATCGTCTCCCTCGTTTGCACCGGAGGGCAGGATCTCTTCATCCTTCCCCGCGGGGGAGGATCTTGTCATCCCCTCCGCGTCTGCGGGGGAGGGCAGGGTCTTTTCATCCCCTCCCCCGCTCGCGGGGGAGGGCAGGGTGGGGGCAACGCTCAACAGTCGAAGCGACGCGCACATCTCTTCGCCCCCATCCTGTCCTTGTATGTTGTATATGCCCCTGACGCGAGCGGGGCAACCGGGGAAGGCGGGAGACTGTTCCTGTCCAAGGGCGTTGATCCTGTGGGGAAGATAAGCCCCGCCTGCTCCTTCTCACATGATCAGT